>DAITML010000014.1:0-25885 GCA_036835165.1 Synergistaceae bacterium
GTGAACCATATCCCTCCGGTCTTTCTCAGCTGTTTCAGCATAGTAAACCTGGCGCCGCCGGTGCCGAGGAAGCGCAGAAAATTATCCGGGTATGAAAATAATTCCTTCATGTTGTTTTTACAGCTCCTGATCCTGTCGATTTGTACAGCTACCACCATCTGTATAGATGTTCCTGATCTCTGAGTTTTTTTCTTCTCTCTTTGCAGTCGCTCATGTATCCCGAAAGCTCTTTCCAAAATGAGGCTGAATGATCCATGTGCTTCAGATGGCAAAGTTCGTGCGCGACTACGTATTCAAGGAGATCCGCGGGCACCAGCGCAAGTCTCGTTGAGAAGGTCAGGTTCCCCTTAGCTGAACAGCTTCCCCAGACAGACTTCACGGTCTTTATATTTATTGAGGCCGGGTTTACCACGATTTTTTTTGTCCAGAGCGGAAGTATCCTTCGGATATCTTCATAAAGAGCTTTCCTGTACCACGCGTCAAAGGTCTCTCTTTCCCTGCCTGACCTGCTTTCAGAGATGTAAAATACGCCACCGCAGAACTCCAGAGGCTCTTTTGCGTTCTGTGGTACGCGCTTCAATGGATATTCTACTCCTCTAAGGAAGAATTTTTCACCGTCCCCGTACTTGTGGGGAGTGACGTTTCCATTTTTGCCGGAGATCATCTTATGCATCAAGAGGTCCATCTGCGGGCAGAGGATACGTCCGATATCTCCAGATGGAAGCTTTGCCGGGGCTGCAATAAAATAGGTCCCTGCTTCATGGTCGAATCCCACAGAGATCCATTTGCGCCTTACGCTTCGCCTGACTTCGAATTCGTCTGAATTTATGCGTAGAGTCTCCTTCATATGACCTATCACCTGCGATCTTAAGGGTATACTATATCAGCAACGTGCGAAAAGGGGCACTATTACGGAGGCGTCGGAAGGCAAATAGGATTAAATTTGTCGACAGTACTGCAAGCTGAAAAGTGTGGAGAGATGAGATTGGAAAAGCACAAGTCGGAAGCAAAATGTACCCGGGATAATTTTTTGCCTGTGAACAGAGAAGACATGGAAAGACGTGGCTGGAAAGAGCTTGATTTCCTTGTCGTTTCCGGTGATGCATACGTAGATCACCCAAGTTTCGGACATGCGATAATCTCAAGGTGGCTGGAAATGAAGGGGTTCAGGGTAGGCATAACTGCTCAGCCTGACTGGAGAAGCACCGAAGACTTCAAGAGGATGGGCCGCCCAAGGCTGGGCGTTATGGTTACCGCGGGCAATTTGGATTCCATGCTGAACCATTACACGGCCTCAGGTAAAAAAAGGAAGACCGATCCATACTCTCCCGGAGGAAGGGGGGGGATGCGTCCGGACCGCGCAACGATAGTATACTGCAACAGGATAAGGGAGCTTTGGAAGGATATTCCTCTGGTTATCGGGGGCGTAGAGGCAAGCCTCAGGAGAATGGCGCACTATGACTGCTGGGCCGATGATGTGAGGAGATCCATTCTTGCGGACAGCAGGGCGGATCTGCTTGTATTCGGCATGGGCGAACTTCCTGTCACGGAGATAGCAAGATACCTGTCGGATGGCAGGGATCCGGGAGACATTAGGGATGTCCCCGGGACATGCTGGAAGACACATGACCCGACCAATGCTGCTGATGCCATGGTGCTGCCCTCTTATGAAGAAGTAAGGTCTGATAAAAAAGTTTTTGCAAAGGCTTTCAAGAAATATTATATCGAGCAGAACCATACAAGAGGGAGCAGGCTGATACAAGACCAGGGAGCATGGCACATAGTCCAGAACAGGCCGGCAAGACCAATGACGGAAAAAGAGCTGGACAGGGTCTACAGTCTCCCATATACAAGGGCTTCCCATCCTGACTACGATATTGAAGGAGGCGTCCCTGCGCTTGAAGAAGTTCGCTTCAGCATTACAAGCCACAGGGGATGTTTCGGGGAATGTTCGTTTTGCGCCATAGCTATGCACCAGGGGAGGATCATACAAACCAGGAGCGACAACTCGATGATCGAAGAAGCCCGGTCATTTAAAAAGATGAAGGACTTCAAAGGCTACATCCATGATGTCGGCGGGCCTACCGCCAACTTTGTAATACCATCATGCCCTGATCAGGAAATTAAGGGCGCATGTGCAGGAAAATCGTGCCTCTATCCCGCTGCATGCAAAAAGCTTGAGGCCGATCATACACGATATATCGGTCTTCTTAGGAAATTGAGAGAGATACCGGGAATAAAAAAAGTCTTTATCCGCTCAGGCATCAGGTACGATTATGTCCTCGAGGACAGCAGGACAGATTTTCTTGATGAGCTTTGCAGGTACCACATCAGCGGTCAGCTCAAGATAGCGCCTGAACATGTCAGCCCGTCGGTTATCAGGGCGATGAAAAAAGTTCCCCGCAATGTGACGGTAAGGTTTATTGAGGCATACAGGCAGAAAAACAGGGAGCTGGGTATGAAACAGTTCCTGGTGCCGTATTTCATGTCCTCGCATCCCGGATCCGGCCTGAATGAAGCAGTGGAACTGGCTGAGTTTATCCGGGAGAGCGGACTGCGTCCCGAACAGGTGCAGGATTTTACCCCCACCCCGGGTTCTGTGTCGACATGCATGTACTACACCGGTACAGATCCCTTTACCGGTGAGGATGTCTATGTCCCCAAAGATCACGAAGAAAGAAAGATGCAGAGGGCCCTCCTTCAGTACTGGATGCCTGAAAATGCAGAGCTGGTGAGAAAAGCCCTTATTAAAGCGGGGCGCCCGGAACTTATTGGAAAAGAGAATAAATGCCTTGTCAAGGAACGATCTGCCGGGCGGAGAATCCTAAAATAAGCTATGGACAATATCCATATCAAGATATAAAATTCTCCCTGTGCTAAGACAGGAAATTACAGGAGGTCACACCGAATGAAAAAATTTGCAGTATTACTGGTTGCAGTGCTTGCGATATTCTCTGTATATAATGTTGCTTCAGCGGCAGAGGAAAAGGTAGGATTTGTTGATGAGATGGCAGTCCTTCAGCAGTTCCCTAAATTTAAGCAGGCACAGCAGCAAATTGAAGCAATAGGCAAGAAAAAGTCTGAAGCGGCAAAAGTTGCTTTTGACAAGGAGACTGACGAAAAGAAAAAGGCAAACATCGTACAGACTCTTCAGCTGGAGATGAGGGAAGAAGAGTCAAAACTGATGAATCCTATCCTCAAGGAGATCAACGAGACGATCGCTAAGGTCGCCAAAACAAAAGGCATTACGATCGTGCTCAACAAGGGGCTTGTTTACTACGGCGGCATTGATATCACAAACGATGTGGTGACTGCCCTTAAGAGGTAGAGTTCTCAAAAAGTTGGGCGCCGTTCCGTTTATTCGGGATGGCGCTTTTTTAGTCTCTTAAAACGAGTTTTGATCGGAGGTGACGGGATGTCGATCTTCTGGCTTATTTTCGGATATATTGCAGGTTCGTGCCCTACGGGCTACCTTGCGGTAAAAATGTTGAAGGGGGAAGACATCCGCAACTTCGGGTCAGGAAATATCGGAGCTACCAATACGGGCAGGGTGCTGGGCAAGAAATGGGCAGTCGCTGTTGCCGTTTTTGATATGCTTAAGGGCGGCATCGCGGTTCTTTTCGCATCATTCTTTACAGACAGCAGTATGATACTTGCGCTTACAGGCGTATTCTCCGTGTTGGGCCACAACTATCCCGTCTGGCTTGGATGGCGCGGAGGCAAGGGTGTGGCTACCACCTTCGGCGTATTCGCCTTTTTTGATTTCTTCAATCCGCTGCCTGCCATTATCGGAGGGGCAGTATGGTATCTGGTGATGAAGATGACAAGATATGTCTGCGTAGCCTCCATCGCTGCTCTTTTCGTTTCTGCCCTGCTGATGCCTCTTTTCGGGATGCCCCGTCCCTATTATTTTGCAGGGCTCTTACTTGCCGGACTTTCGGCATGGCGTCACAAGAGCAATATCCGGAGACTGATCGAAGGCAAGGAAGACAAAGTCGGAGAAAGCAGCAGATAACTTTTCCTCAACATAACCGAGCAAACTCCATCCAACCGGTGAAAGCCGTTTATAGAACGGCTTCTTTTCGTTATGAGGGCGCTGCGTAAAATGCCCTGTTGTCTCCCATTATTCTTGACTTATACTGACCAAAATTATATAATCGCTATAGTTCAAAGAAATGGAGTGACTCGAATGTCCCTGCCGTCATCAAGCCTTACAAAGATCATTGAGGAATACATTGCTCAGCTTCTTGAAGAAAACGAAGAAGGAGAAATATCACTCAGACGGAAGGATCTGGCGGAAAGATTCGGATGTGTGCCGAGTCAGATCAATTACGTTCTCAGGAGCCGATTTGCCCCGGAAAATGGTTTTCTTGTAGAAAGCCAGAGAGGCGGACACGGTTACATTAAAGTTATCCAACTGACATTCAGCAACTGTGATGAAGAGGTGGTCCATCTGGCAGACCTTGTCGGGAATGCGATCACTGAGCAGGAGACAAGGAAGCTCCTTGTAAATCTTCAAAACAGAGACGTGATCTCACCAAGGGAACGCCTTATCATAGAGGTAGCGCTGAGAAGTCAGGAGGAGAACGGCAGGTCGCTCTTTGACATTTCGCCATACAGGCGGGATCTCATGAGGGCCGAACTGCTGAAAAAAATTCTTACGAGCCTTGCGCTCGGATGAGGTGATCCTAATGCTGTGCGAACGCTGCGGTGTGAATAAGGCAGAGGTGCATCTTATGCGGATCGTAAACGGAAAAAGAGTGGTGGACTATCTTTGCAGAGAGTGCGCCAGTGAGGTCGTGCCGTTTGACGAGGCAACAAAGATGATGAAAATGACATTCTCCCTTGAGGGGATACTTGATCTTCAGGAAGCTCTGAAGGATCTGATCCTACCTGCAATGACAGGATCAAATGGTGATGCTGATATGGAACTTACCTGTCCTCACTGCGGAGAGAAGATCTCGTGGGCTGAGTTTGCCGGAAATGAGGATAAATGCCCGGAAAAGGTCCCGCCTGTTGAAAACATTGCATCCCCTGCTGTCAAAAAAGACAAGCTGTCCTTGCTGAGAGACGAAATGAACGCTGCGGTTAAGACGGAAAATTATGAACTTGCAGCCCGTATCAGAGATCAGATCAAAGATATGGAAGACGAAACTGAAAAAGAAAAGGATGCGTGACCCGGATGTGGCAGAATTTTACTGAAAGGGGCAAGAGAGTATTCCAGCTTGCCCACAGGGAGGCTTTGCGACTGGGACACGACGTTGTCGGGACAGAACACATTCTTTTGGGTCTTCTTGATGATGCTGACGGCATAGTCACACAGATACTCTCAAACTATGGACTGCATCCTGATGTTCTGAAAGCTGAAATAGAGAGCCTGGTAGGGACCGGCAGGACCAGGAATGAGCCTGTAGACCTTCCGTCCAGCCCCAGAGCCAAGCTGGTAATTGATCTTTCGATGAGAGAAGCAAGGAAGATGGGAGTCAATTACATCGGCACCGAGCATATACTGCTGGGCATACTGGCAGAAGGCGAGGGAATGGCTGCACAACTCCTTGCATCGCACTCTATGGATCTGCCCAGGACACGGATGATGGTAAGGAACATAATCAGCGGGAATCCGCCTGAACAGGAAACTGAGTCTCTGAAAACCGAAGATACCCCGCAGAGGCCGGAAAACCAGACTCAGAGCAGGACTCCTACCCTCGACCAGATCGGTATAGATCTTACTATGATGGCCAGAAACAGGGAGCTCGATCCCGTCATCGGAAGGGGCAAGGAGATACAGAGGGTGGTCCAGATACTCTCCCGGAGGACTAAAAACAACCCTGTGCTGATAGGTGAGCCGGGGGTCGGCAAAACTGCTATCGCAGAAGGCCTTGCCCAAAGAATAGTATCCGGTGATATACCGGAGATACTTAAGGATAAAAAGGTAATGCAGCTCAACGTAGCCAACCTTGTAGCCGGCACAAAATACAGGGGAGAGTTCGAGGAGCGCATGAGGAAGATAGTCAAGGAAGTGAGAGAGGCAAAAAAGGTCATCCTTTTCATAGACGAAATACATACTATCGTCGGTGCCGGAGGAGCTGAAGGTGCAGTCGATGCTGCAAATATCATTAAACCCAGCCTTTCAAGGGGCGAGTTCCAGGTAATAGGTGCAACAACTATCTCAGAATACAGGAAATATATTGAGAAAGATGCTGCTCTTGAAAGACGGTTCCAGCCTGTTCAGGTGGAAGAACCCTCCGAAGAGGACACTGTGAGCATACTTAAGGGGCTCAGGGACAACTATGAGGCTCATCACAGGGTGAAAATCACAGATGATGCACTGGATGCTGCCGCAAGGCTTTCACAGAGATACATTACCGACAGGTTTTTGCCTGACAAGGCGATAGATCTGATCGACGAAGCCTCCGCAAGAGCAAGGATACAGACCCTTGAAATACCCGATGACCTGAAGGCGCTTGAAAGAAGCGTCGGTGACATACGCAGGGAAAAAGAGGCTGCCGTCGGATCTCAGGAGTTTGAAAAGGCTGCTGATCTCAGGGATCAGGAAAAAGAACTTATCTCACAGATAGCAGAATGGCGAAAGAGCTGGACAGAGTCAAGAAACCAGTTTACCCCTGACGTTAAGTCAGAAGACATTGCTGTTATAGT
Source organism: Synergistaceae bacterium (assembly GCA_036835165.1). GTDB lineage: Bacteria > Synergistota > Synergistia > Synergistales > Synergistaceae > Caenicola. The sequence continues at coordinate 6,658 of DAITML010000014.1, forward strand.
ATCCGAGTGGACAGGCATTCCGGTTACTCAGCTTACGGAAGAGGAGAGCCGCAGGCTTCTGAGGATGGAAGAAGAGATCAAGCAGAGGCTGATCGGACAGGACGAGGCGCTCCATGCAGTAGCCCGCGCTATCAGAAGATCGAGAAGCGGCATGAAGGATCCCAAACGGCCGGTGGGAAGTTTTATGTTCCTTGGTCCGACCGGCGTTGGAAAGACTGAAATGGCAAGATCACTGGCTGAGTTCATGTTCGGGAGCGAAGATGCAATGATAAGGCTGGACATGAGCGAATATATGGAGAGGCATGAAGCAGCCAAGCTTATCGGTGCCCCCCCGGGATATATCGGTTTTGAAGAGGGAGGTAAGCTGACGGAGGCGATCAGGCGCCGCCCCTACTCGGTCGTACTTTTTGACGAGATAGAAAAGGCCCATCCGGATGTATTCAATATGCTTCTTCAGCTTCTTGAAGACGGAAGGCTCACTGACGGACAGGGACACCTTACAGACTTCAGGAACGCAGTGATAATAATGACGTCCAACATCGGACTCAGCGAGGCAATGAAGGGAAGAAGCATGGGATTCGCAGAGGCTGATAAGAATATGGGCGATATAGATGCCGCCAGGATGAAATCAACAGTTATGGAGTCTGCAAAGAGTGCCTTCAGGCCCGAGTTTATGAACAGGGTCGACGAGATCATCGTATTCAACCCGCTTGGCAGGGATGAGCTTCTCAAAATAGTCGATATCATGCTCAATGAAGTGAAAGCCAGGACTTCAGAGTGCGGCATTGTTCTCGAAGTCGACGGGGAGGCCAAAAAACTGCTGCTTGAACGCGGTTATGATCCAAAGTACGGAGCGAGGCCGCTTCGCAGGGCGATACAGAAGATGGTTGAAGATTCTCTTTCAAACCTGATGCTGGAGGGAACGGTAAAGGCAGGAGAAAAGGTCGTGGTGACAGTCTCCGGGGGCGAACTTAAATTCGACAGGGCTGAAGTTTGATAAAGCATAAGTAAGCAGGACCCGGGAGGAAGATATGTAATTTTATCCTCTCGGGTTTTTGTTTTTTGTGATAGCATTTGTCCTGTTGCTAAATTATTTTGGGAATATCCGGGAGGTATTTTGTTATGTTGTTAAGAAATCTGGCAAAGATACTTGCGATCTGTTCACTTGTTTTCATACTTGGCGCATCCGGCGCAATGGCTGCCGACAAACCTGTACTTACAGTGGGATCATCGACGCTGGATGAAAAAGAGGTCCTTAACCTGATGGCCACAACAACCGGGGGGAATGAGATGATGGTGGGGCTTATGCTTGCACAGTCAACTCTTAAGGACAGAGTCGACCTGGTCAATCAGATGGCCCATGCTCTTCTTTTTGCCGAGGCGGCAAAAAGAAGGGGACTTGAAAGTCGTCCCGACATAGCATTCCAGATCAAATGGCAGACTATGCAGATATTGACGCAGGCATACTTTGAACAGAATTCTGCAAAGTGGGACATGAGCGAGAAGGCTGTAAAGAATTACTATGAAACGCATAAAAATGAGTTCTATCAAGCCCCTGCCTCACATGCACGGCATATTCTCTCCCAGACAGAGGGAGATGCCCTCAATGCAGCTCTGGAGGTCTACAAGACCAAGGACTTTGCAAAGGCAGCTTCAGAATACAGCCGTGATCCAAACAGCGCAAAGAACGGCGGAGACCTTGGCTGGGTAGAGAAGGGCATGATGGTCGCTCCGGTCGAGGCAGCGATAGAGGGAGCTTCCATAGGTTCTCTTGTAGGGCCTGTTAAAAGTGATTACGGATGGCACATCATTGAGGTTACGGAACGCCGTCCCGGAAAGCAGCTGAATTTTGAAGAGTCAGCTGAAATGGTCGTGCAGGCGCTTCAGAAACATTATTTTGAAAACGAGCTCAAGGAACTTCAGGAAAAGTTCAGCGTCAACATAGACGAAGAAGCCCTTAAAAATCTTGGAGGAATACCGGCTCCTGCAGCCGCTCAATAGATCGATGCCCAAAACCGTACAGGGCGCCGCCGGAAGAAAACTTCCCCTTTGGATGAAGTTGGTCTCAACAGGAACAGGTATCCTTTTTGCAGGGATGGGCATGAGCAGCTTTATTTCGGGAGGCCAGATGAGGACAGTCATCATCTCAATATTTGTTGGTGCTGTCATGATATATGTATCAGGCTATGAGCGCAAAATGTACATCGATGAAAACGGAGCCACCAGGGAGACATCATTCTGGGGACAAAAAAAACTTCAGTGTGTGACGTGGGACAAGATAGACGATGCAAGGATCATACTTAACAAAGGCAAGAAAATATACGCTATTTTCCACGGGGATCTGCCGATCTGGCCCTTTACCTTCCTGCCTGAGCAGGAAGAGGAGCTGATCGGGACGGTATCCGAATACCTGGATGAGGAATGCATATCAATAGAAAGATAGCTAAAAGGACAAAAGCAAAAGCCGGGATTTTTCCCGGCTTTTGCTTTTTATATTTGGCAGTCCCTAGGGGATTCGAACCCCTGTTAACGGGCTGAGAACCCGCCGTCCTAGGCCCCTAGACGAAGGGACCACATCACTGATGATATGGCTGGGGTACCAGGATTTGAACCTAGATTACCTGATCCAGAGTCAGGCGTGCTGCCGTTGCACCATACCCCAAAATGGCCCGGTCTGTCAATATCTGTCATTGACATGACAAGTGAAAATTATATCGGATATTTGCCCATTGTCAACCCGAAGATGCGCACATTGTTGATGGTCAGCGATATTGGACGATATTGTAATGGTATAAATTACATGGAAAATGCATGGCGTCGATCGGTCAACAGCTGAAGTTTGAAGTGTTGAGAATATTTACAGCCCTATAGCTCTATGTCCTATTAAGTGGTACGATTATAAGCTGAGGGGGAGTTGTTTTTACATGCCCATTGATAAAAAAAGAGATAAGAGACCAAAAAGGAACAGCAGCGGAAAAGGTGAGCTTAGCGTGATCCCGCTCGGAGGACTGGGAGAGATCGGTAAGAACCTGACAGTTTTCAGATACAATGACGACATCATAGTAGTGGACTGCGGACTCAAATTTCCTGAAGAGGATATGCTGGGTATAGATTTTGTCATCCCGGATGTACAGTATCTGATAGAAAATAGAGATAAGATTTTGGGTATATTTATAACACACGGACATGAAGACCACATAGGAGCCCTGCCCTTCATACTTCCCAGACTCGATGTGCCGATCTATTGCTCAAGGCTCGCGGCCGGCATGATCGCGAACAAAATGGAAGATGCAAGAACGAGCTACAGGCCAAAGTACAGGGAAATATGCCCGGGCGACATAATAGAGGCCGGTGCATTTTCAGTTGAATTTATACCTGTATGCCATTCCATACCGGATGCGCTGGCCCTTTCCATCCACACACCGATGGGAATGATAGTCCACACCGGAGACTTCAAACTTGATCCTACCCCAATTGACGGGATCGGAACTGACTACAGCTCATTTGCGTCACTTGGAAAAGAGGGCGTCCTGCTGATGCTCTCTGATTCCACAAACATTGAAAAGGAAGGCATCACTCCTTCTGAAAAGACCGTGGGTCAGACTTTTGAACGTCTTTTCAGGCTCTACAAGGACAGAAGGATAGTCATCGCAACTTTTTCCAGTAACCTTCACCGGTCACAGCAGGTATTCAATGCCGCCGGAAGATTCAACCGTAAGGTCGTCCTGGCAGGCAGAAGCATGATCAAAAACGTGGAACTTGCGATGGATCTTGGTTACATAGACGTGCCCGATGGCCTTATCATCTCGTCACAGGAGGCCGATCACATGCCTGAAAACAGGGTGGTGGTGCTCACCACCGGCAGTCAGGGGGAACCATTTTCAGGACTTGTGATGATGAGCAGGGGAACGCACAGAACAGTAAGGCTTGGTCCAAAGGATCTTGTAGTAATATCCGCCACACCCATTCCCGGAAATGAGAAACTCGTGAGCCACACGGTAAACAGGCTCTTTGCATGCGGATGCGAGGTGATTTATGAGCGCGGGGAGAAAATACACGTGTCGGGACACGCTGCCCGTGACGAGCTTACAATAATGCTGAGCATGCTGAAGCCGAGGTTTTTCGTGCCGGTACACGGAGAATACCGGCACCTGGTGCGCCATGCCCAGCTTGCAAAAGATATGGGAGTACCTTCAAAGAATGTCTTTGTTATGCAGAATGGGGATATTCTGAGGTTCAAGAGCAGGACAAGCGCCTCTGTTGACGGCAGGGTACAGGCAGGGGCTGTCCTTGTTGACGGCATCGCACTCGGTGAATTCGAGGGCAGCCTTCTCAGGGAGAGACGGGAACTTTCAGAGAACGGCATCGTTGCAATTTCAGTAACGCTGGATCCACAATTCCGTCCTGCAGGTCCTATTCAGATCCAGACTAAGGGAAGCGTCTTCTCTACGGAAGACGGAAGCACTTTCAGGGAACTTGAGAATGCGGTAAGGCTCAGTCTGGAACAGTTTGCAAGAACACCCGGGGCAAAGCCGGAGACATTGCCTGCGGAAATCAGGAAAAGGATCAGGGATGTTTTTGGAAGGATTTCCCGCAACTACCCTGTCATTATTCCCCTGATAACATATGTTGAATAACAAAAGACTTCACAGGCGGCGCTTGGCAGCCGCCGACACCCAAGGAGAGATATGATGACTATTACTTCATTGCTGCAGATATTTGCAGGGGTAGGGATCCTGATCTACGGAATCATCATTATGGGAGAATCGCTGCAGATAATTGCCGGTGACAGGCTCAGGAAACTCATCGGATCGCTGACCGGCACTCCTCTTAAAGGACTGCTTTTAGGAACGGCAGTAACAAGCATACTTCAAAGCAGCAGCGCAACGACGGTAATGGTAGTAAGCTTTGTGGATGTTGGTTTTATGACGCTTGTACAGGCAATAGGGGTCATCCTTGGGGCAAATATCGGTACTACAGTGACTGCTCAGCTGATGGCATTCAAGATCACCGATGTGGCTTATGTCTGTGCGATGATAGGGGCTGCGCTTTGCATCCTCTGCCAGAAGAAAAGGCACAAACAGATCGGAGTGGGGCTTGTAGGTTTTGGTCTCCTCTTTATAGGTATGGAGATGATGCAGGAACCTCTCGCTTTCCTCAAACAAAGACCGGAAATTGTCACTGTTTTCGGAGACCATCTCTTCCTCGCCTTCCTGTCCGGCCTTGCAATAACACTTCTTGTACAGTCAAGTTCAGCAACAGTGGGTCTTACCATGGCGATAGCCACACAGGGTGTGGTCCCTCTTCAGACAGCGATAGCGATCATACTCGGAGACAATATAGGGACCACCATTACGGCCGTTCTTGCCTCCTTGGGCGCTAACAGGTCCGCCAAGCAGGCAGCGGCGGCCCATGTCATGATCAAAGTTCTTGGCACAATGGTAATAATGGCTATACTGCCCTTTTACACTTCCCTGATCGAGCATACTTCCACTGATATTTCGCGTCAGGTGGCAAACGCACATACCATCTTCAACGTGATAATCGCATTAATGTTTCTTCCTTTTGTTTCACAGTATGCGAAATTTATCAGAAGACTTCTCCCTGATGATAAAAATGAGAAGGTACTCGGCGCAATGTTCCTGAATCCCACGCTTATTACAGCATCCAGAGCTGCCGCAGTGGATGCTGTCCGCAAAGAGATGATACGTCTGGGCATTTCTTCGCTCAGGATGATTGAGGCTTGCCGGACTATGTTCCTGACGGACAACGAAAAGTTTGTTGCCGAGATCGACCGGATGGAAAGAAACGTGAACGAGATAACCCATGACATTGTCAGGTATGGAACTGAAGTGGGGCAGGCAGGCCTGTCTCCTGACCTTTCAATGATACTCAACTCATGCATCAGCGGTGTCGGAGACATTGAGAGGATCGGCGACCACGCCACCAACCTGGTTGAAATGTATCAATTCCTCCAGGACCATAAACTGAAGTTCTCCCCGAAAGCTCTCGAAGAGTGCAAAGAGATGTTTGACCTCGTGGTTTCTGCTGTTGCCAAAAGTGTACAGGCTCTTGAGGAAGAAAATCCAAAGACTGCACAGGAAGTTCTGGATCTTGAGGACAGGATAGATTACATGGAGAAGACTCTCAGGGCAAGGCACATAGCCAGGCTCAACGCAGGAGGCTGCAGCCCTGATGCCGGGGTCATATTCATAGATATACTGAGTAATCTGGAGCGTGTCGGTGATCATGCACATAATATTGCCATGGTCGTCTTCGATATTGAAAGGATGCACAGCCGCGGAGAATAAGAAATCTGCCGGGAGCAACGTTCAAGAGGATAAATAAATTATTGGGCGGACATCCCGGTCTGATCATCACACCGGAAGTCTATGAAACAAAAAATAAGAAGAGGTGCATCGCAGTATGGATCACAGGATCTTGATTTTAGGCTTTATACAGGGGTTTACCGAGTTTCTGCCCGTAAGCAGTTCCGGACATCTTGCCCTTGCCCAGATATTTTTTGGATTAGAGATGCCTCCCCTGTCTTATGACCTTGTCCTTCATGCCGCGACTATGGCAGCTACAGTGCTCTTCTTTCTTAATGATATAGTTAGACTCTTTACCGAATGGGTAGGGGGGGTCTTCTCAAAAGACAAAAGGGTACTGAACGGGTGGTCTGTCGGTTGGGCAGTCATTATAGGGACTCTTGTGACGGGTGCCATTGGCATGATCATCAAGGATTTTGCCGAGGAAGCCATAATGAACTCGCTTATGGTAGGCATCGGACTGGTTATTACAGGAGTGGTGCTTATTTCAAGCCGATTCATGAGGAAAGGCCTGGGAAAGGTCTCTCCCTTTGATGGGATATTTGTTGGCATAGCACAGGGGATAGCTGTCATGCCCGGGATCTCGCGCTCCGGAATGACGATGATGGCAGGTACGGCTGCCGGGATAAGCCGTGAAGAGGTATTCAGGTTTTCATTCCTGCTCTCTATACCTGCCATCCTGGGTGCTGCCCTCATTCAGGCAACAGAGGTCGGTGGGTTTGGTTCGTTTATTTCGTCCCTGCCTCAGGGCTGGCATTTGGGTGCTGCGGCGGCTTTCATTAGCGGACTGGCATCACTTTTCGTCCTGAAGAAGCTTGTGATAGCTTCGAAATGGTGGTTATTCGGGATATATTGTCTGACCATAGGATCATTGTCTATAGTTATTTCATTTTTGGGGGTGTGGTAATGGCTCTTGCAAAATCAGGCAGGCTTAGATGGGGGATAATTCTTCTTTTTCTCGTTTTGGGTACATGGCTGGGGATATTTCTTCAGCGGTTTGATGCTTCTGCCGCGCTTTTTTCAAATGTGATAGATTTTACTGTGGACGTCAGACAGATAGATCTGATAATGCTCCGCTTCGGTTTCATATTTGCTCTGAAAATGAATTTGGGTACGTTGATAGGTGCTATTGCAGGAATAGTGGCGTCAAGGTGACCATGGAGATAATTCTGGCTTCCGCCAGTCCAAGGAGACAGATGCTTTTAAGGGAACTGGGCTGGAAAATAACGGTAAGAGCACCTTCAGCTGAAGAGTATCGTGAGCCCGAAGAAAGTCCTGAAAGGATGGTTTGCCGGCTTGCCTGTGATAAGGCATTTTCTGTTTATAGAAACTATCCTGACAGCTGGGTGATAGGTGCTGATACTGCAGTAACTTTTGAAAATGAAATATTGGGCAAGCCTTCAAGCTCCGATGATGCGTTCAGAATGATCAAGAACCTGCAGGGAAGGGAACACACGGTGATAACCGGTGTCGCTCTCTTTGCGCCCTGCGGCCGTAAGCTGGTTGAGGCGGAAAAGACACTTGTAAAATTCAGAAAGCTCAGTGATGAAGAGGCACTTTCTTATGTGGGAAGCGGCGAAAGTTTTGACAAGGCCGGAGCATATGCCATTCAGGAAAAAGGGATGCTGTTGGCCGAACGGATCGAGGGCTGTTACTTCAATGTTGTAGGACTTCCTGTCCAAAGGCTTAGCAGGATGTTTGAATATCTGGGTTGGCCTCTGGCTGAACAATGGAGGATAAGGAAATGTTCGATCTGAAAGCAAGAAAAATCATCATTGCAGCGATGGCAGCGGCGATCCTTCTGGCTTCGCTCGGCATCCTACCCAGGGTCAGGGAGGAGCAGCTGAATAAGACCGTTGCCTTTGTCATGGAATTCAGGGACTTGGTCACAATTGCAGTTCAGTCCGGATCTTCCCCTGCCGAGATATGGAAAGAGATAAATGGACTGGGAGTGACCGGACTTTCTGTATCTGAGTTCACCGGTGAAGAGCTCTCCCTTCAAAACCCTCTGCCTCTGAAATACGGTCCCGCCGGACAGTTTGGGCTTGATTCCGGAGAAATACTTCCCGACAGGGCTGTCGTCATTATCAGTCGGTCATCTGAATACTTTAAGCCGCTGTCTGAGTACATAAAACTTAAGATGCCGGCCGCATTCATCAGGAATATCGGACAGGAAGCGGCAATAATACTTCCCGGAAGCACGTCTGATTTCAAAGTTTCCAGTTTTATTCCAGATCTTTACGGCATGGACTTCTGCAGAAACAATAGCATCCCGATACTGTTCAGACCAGGGCCATGTCCTCCCTCTGCAGCTTCGGACACGGCAGATGCATTTGATCATCTCACATCAAGTTATCCGGATATAAGAAATGTGACTGCCTCCGGCATGATAATGGCCGGTTATCCCGACAACAAAGAGCTGGCAGAGGTATTGAAGCGCAAAGGCATCACTTTTTCCCAGACAGAGTTTGTTAAGCAGGTCGGATCTGCCGGATTTGCGAAAATGATGTACCCGCTTGTTGTTCCCCTTCACAGTCTGACAAGGGATGAAGTGATATCAAGAAGCATCTCAAGGCTTCAGATATCGGAGCGTTTTGTCAGGGCCATCCACGAACGTTCGGTGAGGTTTATTATGGTAAGGCCATATGATCTGAACATGGGAGACAGGATGGAAGTTTTCAGGGAGGATCTTGCATCGACCGGTGATTCGATCAGGGCAAGAGGCTACAATTTCGGATGGCCGACAAACCTGGATCCCTGGGCAGAGAGTATGCCGGGAGCACTCGCTTGCGGTATTGTCCTGATTTTTTGCGGCTGGTTTTATATTTTGCGCCTCAACGCCGGCGAGGATGGAAATGTAAGTGTCAGGACACTTTCTTTTTTGATCTTTGCCTCTTTGCTGATGTCGGCAGTCATTTTTAAAATTCCTCTTATGGCACGGATATGCGGGGGCCTCTGCGGTGCCGCCGCCGCCGCTGAAGCCGCGCTTTCAGCCCTTGAAAGCCACAAAAAACCTCTGCTCGGAGCTGTCAAAGGACTTTTCATTGTTACTGCGGGAGGCCTGGCTATTGCGGCCTTCTACGGCACCACGATGGCTGCGCTCAGGCTCACGCCTTTTTCAGGTGTAAAATTGACACTTCTTCTTCCCCCTCTTCTGGTCCTTGTCCATGATCTGAGAAGAAGAGTGCACCCTGAGTCCCTGCCTCAGATAATAGGAAGGCCCGCTATATGGGGTGAGCTGTTCCTGATCGGAATGATGATGCTTGCGATGCTGATAATGGCACTGAGGAGCGACAATGTTTCCAATGTGCCGGCATGGGAGGTAGCCTTCAGGGAGTTCATGGAAAGGGCGCTCCTTGTCAGGCCGCGCACCAAAGAGTTCCTGATAGGCTATCCGGCACTTGCTCTCTACTGGTATGTAGTAAGAAAAAGGTACATGCCGCATTATCGGGAGGCCGTCAGGATAGTCTCTGTGCTGGCTTTCAGCTCGGCTGTCAATACTTTCTGCCACTTTCACACACTTATCTGCCTAAGCCTGATAAGAACACTCAACGGCTGGTGGCTGGGAATGCTGCTGGGCGGTGCAGCAGTGGCATCATTGAATTATTTGATCATCCCGCTTTATAAAAGGCGGTTTGGAGATATGCAAAATTGAGCCGAAAATACGATGTCCTGTTAGCCGGCTATTACGGCTTCGGGAACCTGGGAGACGAGCTTCTTGCGGAGGCTTGCCTGTATTTGCTTGAGAGGTGCGGGGTTTCAAAAGAAAGGATAGCAATACTGTCTGCGTCTCCCGAAGAAACAAAAAAAAGACTTGGCGTGGATGCTTATGACAGGTGGGTGCTTTTTGAAGTCCTCGGAGTCATGAAAAATTCAAATACTATGCTTTTTGGGGGCGGAGGCCTTTTTCAGGACCGGACAAGCCTCAGGTCGTGCTTTTATTACTGGTCACTTGTGCAGATGGCCCGCATATGCTTAGTAAAGACATGGGCCGTCGGCCAGTCATTGGGACCTTTGAACAGTGCTGCAGGCAGATATTTTGCCAAGAAAGCCTTTGAAAGGTTCCTCTACAGGAACGTAAGGAACAGAGATTCCCTCGGGCTGCTCAACAATTGGGGATTTTTCTGTACGCAGTCACCGGACCTTGTGATGTCGCTGAAGCTTAAAAGGGATTTTGAGATGGGAGACAGACTTCTGCTGAACCTCCGTACCGGTTATGACAATATTTCCAAGCAGGCGGTAAGCTCGGCAGTTAAAACCGCTGAACTGAATGGATTCAGCATATATGGTGTGGCTTTGTCTGATGACGACGTAAAGGAGTTCGAAAGGTACGTCAGCGAGGGCACTTTAAAATTGGATCAAATTACTGTTGTAAGATCCCTGTCCCAGTTTGAAGATGTGCTGAACAGGAGCTGCTGCGCGATAGGCATGAGACTTCATTTTTTGATCCTTTCGCTGTTGGCGGGACTGCCCCTGCGCGGAGCTCCTTATGATCCCAAAGTGGCATCCTTCTGCAAGGAATGGGATATACCCGTAACAGGTTCCGCTGGCGCTGAGTTTTCGTCGCCGCCGGATGAATGTATACTGGAAGAGACAGCAGGCAGAGTGGCCGCATCCTTCAAAGAGGGCCTCTGTGCTGCGTTGGGAGAGGCATATGGAGACAACAAGGATAAATGAACTTCAACAGATAGCGTCAGAAGTCAGAAAAGATATTGTGAGGATGGTCGGACTTGCGAGATCGGGGCCGATCGAGCTTCCTCTTATGATATCAGATATTCTTGTATACCTTTATTGGGAAGAAATGCTGCTCCTTGCCGGGAGTCCTTCCAGGGAGGATAGGGACAGGCTCATCCTTGGCGCTGAGGAAGGGGTCCCTGCTCTCTATTCCGTTCTTGCAAGAAGGGGATATTACGAACGGGAGGAACTTTGGCACTATATGAGGCTTGGTGCGATGCTGCAGGCACTGCCCGATTTCAGAAGGACGCCCGGTATAGACGCCCCTGTCATAACATCCGGAACGGAACTTTCGATAGCATGCGGACTTGCCGATTCCTTGCGCAAAAAACGCCTTAAATCAAGAGTATTCTGTTTTTTGGAAGAGAAGGGGTGCACCGGTGCAGATTTTATGCTGGAAGCGAAAAGATGCGCCGAAATAAGTTTATCCAATATGACAATGATAGTTGTATGCAAGGATGATCTGCTGACCAGTCCGGCCGGATATTCAGACTTATGCAGGGAGACCCTTATAAGTTTCGGATGGAATGCATTTGAATTGGACGGCAATGATTTCAACTCGATGGAAAAGGTCTTTGGAGAAGCGGAGAACGCGATCGGCAGACCGGCTGCCATCTTTGCCAAAATCAGGAACGGGAAATGCATATCATTTGCCGAGACTGACCCGGCCAGAATAAAAAAAAGGATGAGCATCGAAGCGATGGACAGGGCTTTGGAGGAACTGGAGGAGAAATCAAATGGATGACATAAAAAGATCCTGTACTTGGGATGTCTTTTGCGAACATCTGGCTTCCTTTGCCGGAGATGATGATTTTGCCCTGGTCGTCCAGGATATGGACATTGATCTGGGTCCGCTAAAGGATCTTCCTGAGGAAAAAGTATTTGTATCGTCTGCTTCAGATCCGAATATGATACTGAATGCAGCAGGGGTAGCGCTGAGCGGTAAGAGACCCTGGATAGCCGGACTCTCCTCGAGGATGATCAGCAGGAGCTATTCTCAGATAAGAGAGTCCTTGTCCATTCCTTCGCTTCCGGTCAGGATAGCCGTCCCTGACGGAGGTCTTTCCTGCGGTGAGGATGGTGCCTCAAGGACCATGACAGAGGATCTTGCCCTCATGAGGGCAATGCCGGGAATGAGTGTTGCCGTACCCTCTGACAGCATTTCTGTTGTAGGGATAGCTGAAGCAGCACGCAAGGCGGAGGGTCCTGTATACATAAGACTCGGACAGACACCGCTTTCTCAGCTCGATGACGTAGAAGACGGCGATTTCAGTTTGGGTGGGGCGCGTCTCTTGCGTGAAGGGACATCAGTTACTGTGTGCACCTGCGGGATAATGGGCCATCAGGCTCTCAAAGCTGCCGATATACTGGACCAGCAGGGTATAGACATTGAAATCGTCGACTGTTACAGCCTTAAGCCTTTTCCGGAACAGACGGTCCTTGCATCGGTGAGGAGGACCGGATGTTGTGTTGTCGCTGAAGAACACAGCTACATTGGGGGGCTCTGCAGCGCGACTGCGGAGTGCCTGTCCGGAACATATCCCGTACCGGTGAAGTTCGTGGCGATCGATGACCGGTTCGTTCACAGCGGCACTCCGGATGAACTGAGGGAATATTTCGGTCTTACATGGAAAGAAATTGTCAACGCAGCGGCGCAGGCCTGGGCGCTCCGCAGGAGGTAGTCTAAATAATATGGAAATTAAGTTCTCCGGAGTGACGAAAATATTCGAGCCGGACATAATAGCTTTGGAAGATATTTATCTGCAGGTCGAAAAGGGTGAGTTTGTCTATCTTGTCGGCGAGACAGGTTCGGGAAAAACGACCCTTATGCGGTGCATTACCCGTGAAGTGGTCCCGACAAGGGGACAGGTAAGTGTGGGAGGCAATCTTCTCAGAAAGATAAACAGATTTGATCTTGCCATTTTTAGGAGGGATATCGGCGTAGTCTTTCAAAGTTTCCTCCTTCTCCCCAACTTTACGGCATATGAGAACGTAGCATTTGTTCTTGAGGTAATGGGATTCCCGCCTAAAGAGATCAACGAAAGGGTATCTGAAGTTCTCAAGCTCGTTGGTATTTGGCGAAGAAGGAATCTCTATCCGCCCCAGCTTTCAGGCGGGGAACAGCAGCGCCTTGTTATTGCGAGGGCGATAGTGAACAGCCCGTCGCTTCTGATAGCGGATGAACCGACAGGAAATCTTGACACTCATACAGCAGATGAGATCATGCAGCTGATATTGGGAATAAACGCAGCCGGTACCACTGTGCTGATGGCGACCCACAACCAGTACCTTGTAGACACATACCGCCACAGGGTGATAGAGATACACAGAGGTCGGGTCATAAGGGACGAAGAACAGGGGAGGTATGAGCTTCATGGCAGCTGTTAGATATGCGTGCAGGGACGGATGGAGGCTCATCGTCCGGCACTGGGGCATGAGCCTTCTGACAGTTTTCACGGCTATGTCCGTTTTTTTTATTATCGGAGCAAGCACACTCTTTGTTCTGAACGTCAGGAATATTGTAAGTTCGCTTGAAAATCAGCTGACTATCCAGGCTTACCTCAAGCCGAAAGCCGATGTCAAGGCTGCGGAAGATGCTGTAAAGAAGATCCCGCATGTCAAAGATACCAAGGTGGTAACAAAAGACATGGCACTCGAGCGCCTCCGTTCCAGGATAGGGGAACAGGCGAAGGCTGTGATGCTGTTGGGAGAAAACCCACTTCCGGAGAGCATTGAGATACGGGTAAGAAAGGCATCGGATGTTGCTGAGACAGCGCGCCTGCTCGTGGCTGTGCCGGAGGTCGAGGATATCGTGTACGCCGGACGTGTGGCTGAGAAGCTGACAAGAGTATCCGGCTTCGTAGAAAGATTTTCTATAATAATGTTGTTGGTCGCAATTGCAGCAAGCGGGATCGTTCTTTTCAACACTATAAGGATATCAGTATATTCGAGATCGGATGAAATAGGCGTCATGATGATGGTCGGAGCCACTTCCACATATGTTGCCCTGCCCTTTGTCATACAGGGTTTTATCCTGGGCCTGACCGGCGCATTATTTGCATCGCTTCTGCTTGGCGGCACATATTATGCTGCCGTGTCCAGACTGAAAGAGATGCTCCCGTTCATACCTTTCATTGAATCGACAAAGCTTACCGGAAAACTTGCGTTTATGCTCGTATGCTGCGGAGCTACCGTAAGCCTGATATCCAGCCTTATGGCCGTCGAAAAGTTCATAAGGAAAGCATCAAAGCCGCTATAATGTACTTCCGGGAGGGAAAAATGATATTCAGCTACAAAAAACATGCCAATGAATTATTATTTTTTATTGTTACTCTGTCTCTCCTTTTTATTTTTAGCGGAGGGCTGGTCTGTGCAGCCGAAATAAAGGAAGACGACCTCGACAGGCAGATCAAAAAACAGGAAGAAGAGTATAAAAAGATACAAAAACAGATATCAAAGACAAAGCAAAAACTTACCGAAACGACACGTAAAGAGAAGACAGTAACACAACAGATAGAAATTCTCAGCCAAAAAATAACAATAACGCAGCAAAAAGTAAATGTTGTAAGTCTCAGAATAAGAAAAGTACACCAGAACATAGTCGGGCTGTCCAAAGAGATAGTAGAGAAAAACAAAAGGATAGCAGAGGTCGAAGAACTCTTGAGGAACCGGCTTGTCTCGATCTACAAATACGGAGGCATAACGGATTTCAACCTCCTGCTCTCCTCACAGGGAGCCGAGGATGCCCTTGCCAACTCCTATCTGCTTACCAAAATCGCGGAGCAGGATCAGAAGCTTATCAACGAACTTAAAGTGCAGAAGGAAAAATTGAGCGATACTCAGGAAAAATTAAAAACGCAGAAGATAAATCTTGAGACCCATGGCAAGGAACTTAAAACGCAGACAAATGAACTCAAAGGTGCGGCAAGCGAGAGAAATGCTATACTTGCCAAAGTACGTAAGGATAAAGACCTTTACATGGCTCAGCAAAATGAACTTTTAAGAGCATCAAAAGAACTTCAGGCTACAGTAAAACGGCTTCTTGCCGAAAAGAGAAAGATAGCGGCGCAAAAACATCCGGGAAAACCCCAGACAGTATACTATCGCGGAGGAAGGCTTGCCTGGCCTGTCCAGGGTACTATCAGCAGTACATTCGGGACCAGGATACACCCGATCTTTAAGACTAAAATAACACATACCGGACTTGACATAAGCGCACCAAACGGAACGCCGGTCAAAGCGGCAGATACCGGAGAAGTGCTCTTTACCGGGTGGCTCAGCGGATACGGGAACGTTGTAATTCTGGATCATGGCGGTGACCTTACTACCGTATACGCCCACTTATCAAGGATAGAATGTGCCGAGGGAGAAAAGGTCAACAGGGGAAGTGTCATCGGAAGGGTGGGTGCCACAGGTGTTGCAACCGGCAATCATCTTCACTTCGAGACCAGGGTAAACGGCGATGCGGTCAATCCTATGAGATACCTGCAGTAGCAACTGCAAATAGAAGCAAAAAGAAAGGTTTGTGGTTTTATGTTTAAAAAATACAGGGATATAGCTTTGGGAGTTATATTGGGTCTTCTTGTTGCATCAGGCATGTATATGACGCCGCAGGCCATCAGCGCTGACTGGCCCAAAGGGCTCCCCTTCACTCCGCAGCAGCTTGCGATCATCAAGCAGACCAAGCTGGCTCTTGAGACATATCAGGTAGACGGGGATAAAAAAGGCACAATAGATGACGCAAAAATGTATTACGGCGCAATGAAGGGCCTTGTAAGTTCAGTTGGGGATCCATTCACACGTTTTGTGGAACCTAAGGAGCTGGAAGAAGAAAACCTCGAAATGGAGGGCGAATACGGAGGCCTCGGTATATACATAACTTCCCGCGAAGGAAGGACCATAGTCATCGCTCCAATTGAGAATACACCCGCAGACAGGGTAGGACTAAAACCGCTTGACGAAATAGTCAAGGTAGATGAGAAGAACGTGATCGGCATGACAAGCGACGAAGTTGTAAAGTTATTAAGAGGTCCGGCAGGGGAATCTGTTACGATCGGCGTAAGGCGTAAAAATGTAGAAAAATTGCTGGAGTTCAAGATAGTCAGGGAAATAATAAAGATAAAGACCGTAAGGCTTGAAATGCTTGGCGGCCAGATAGCATACGTCAAGATAAATCAATTCAACCTCAAAACTGACGCTGAACTGGAGGCTGTCATCAAAACTGCAAAGGCAAGAAAGGCGAAAGGGGTGCTCCTTGATCTCAGAAACAATCCCGGAGGTCTCCTCAACGCTTGTGTGGATGTTACTTCACAGTTTATAAACGGCGGTGTTGTAGTCGGAATGAAGGGACGCTTCGAGAAGGCAAATGACACGCTGTATGCTGTAGAGGGAAGAGCTACCAAGCTCCCTGTCGTTGCACTTGTAAATGAAGGAAGTGCGAGCGCGGCTGAAATACTTGCCGGAGCCCTAAAAGACCACAGAAGGGCTGTCATAGTAGGCACCAAAACATTCGGAAAGGGATCAGTCCAGTCTCTCTTCAATCTGCCGGACAACTCAGGAATATACATAACAATAGCACGTTATACTACGCCTTCCGGATTCGTTATCGACCACAAGGGCCTTGAACCTAACGTCAAGGTTGCAGGTGAGATAACTAAGGAAAAGAAGAACGACAAGCAGCTTCAGAAAGGACTGTCAATACTTCGCAAGGAAGTTGCATCAAAAAAAACTAAAAGCGCTAAGTAGAAAAGGTGGATCGGATGGGTCGCCACTACAGACGCAAAGACAGTTTAATACGGGGTCTGCTCAAGCTTGCTTTGCCTGCATTACTCTTTTTTGCTGTTTTGGCCGTGGCATACCGTCTTTATCCGGATAAAATTTCGCTTCCTGTGCCAGGCAGGACAGATGTTTTCACTGTTGCTGCCGAAAGTCTCAAATCACGGTTTGCCTTTATGCTGGGCGGTGGCATCGGAGACTCCAAAATTAAACCCGGAACGCTTTCCGGTGATAAAAGTGATGAAACGCCGGCTTTAATAAGTAAAGATATTAAAACCGGCAAGGAAGAAGCGCCGAATGATGTCCGGGACAGGAGACCCATTTTGGCGATCGTTGTTGACGACGGAGGCAACGATTTAAAGATGGCCCGGAAGGCCGCATCTTTTGCTCTCCCGCTCACCTGGGCCATCCTTCCTTACACCAGATATGCAAAACAGACAGCCGATGCTGCAGAAAGCAAAGGGATCCCATACCTTCTTCACTTGCCTATGCAGGCAGAAGCAGACAACGATGCGAAAGCATATCTTGTCGGGGATGGCATGGACCGCAGCCAGATCAGGGAGATAACATCCCAAGCGCTTGATTCACTTCCTTCTCCGATAGGAATAAACAATCACAGAGGTTCCCTTGCGACTTCAAAATGGGACATAATGGTGCCTGTCATCGATGTGCTTAAAGAGAGGAAACTATGTTTCCTTGACAGCCGGACTTCCGGCGACAGTGTTGCTTATGAGGCGGCCAAAGCTGCCGGCGTCACTGCTTTTAAAAACAGGGGATTTTTGGACGGGACACCGGATAAGGAGTCTATCAAGGCCAGGTTTGACCAGATCTTAAAAACTACGGTCAAAAGAGGTGAGATGATCGTTATCTGTCATTTCAGACCGGCCACACTTCTCTTTCTTGAAGGACTCGACAGGGAGTACCTGGATCTTCCCGTACGGCTGGTCACACTCACTGAAATGGCAGAAATACTCTCAAAGGCAAAAGAGGACGAAGAAGAATGATGACAGGCTCAGAAACCAACATGGTAATAGGAACACAGTGGGGCAACGAGGGCAAAGGAAAAATCATTGACTTTATTGCCAACATGTCCGATGTCGTTGTTCGTTTTCAGGGTTCTTCCAACGGAGGACGGACGATATTTGCATGCGGGGAAAAGTACAAGGTCAGCTATCTTCCCAGCGGGATACACCACGACGGCAAAAAATGCCTTATATGCGGAGGCGTTACGCTTGATCTTGAAAAAGTTTCAGATGAGATATCAATGCTGAATGATGCCGGTGTGCTTAAAGCAAGGCTGACCATAAGCAAATCCTGCCACCTTATACTGGACTACCATAAAAAACTTGACGTTCTGGACGGGCGCATATTCGGACATGACCGAAACAGGACCATGACTGAGCAGGGATTCGGTCACTGCTGTGCGGATAAGTACAGGAGGATGGGAATAAGGGTAGCTGATCTTCTCTATCCGGATGTGCTCCATGATAAGATAAAAGAGATCATCGCCGTAAAAAACGAATACTTCACAAAAATATATGGAGAAAAACCCCTTGATCCTGACGAACTTCACAAAAAGTTTATGAGGCTCGGAGAAAAACTTATACCATACATCGGAAACCCCGAAGAGATAGTTGAATACTCTGTATCTAAAAACCTGGGGATACTCTTTGAGGCCTGCGACGGAGCCCTCAATGACGTTGAAAGGGGTTTTTACCCATACGTTATGCCTATTTCTTCACTCTCTGCATCAGCCCTGGCCGGTACCGGGCTCAGATGGAACTCTCCAATGAGGATAATCGGAGTTGTTAAGGCATATTCGACAAGAAACGACAGCGGTCCTTTCGTAACGGAAGAATCAAGCGCTGTAACAGCCTTCATAAGGAACAGGGGAAAAGAGTTCTCCGGGGTTTCAATGGAGCCGAGACGGGTAGGCTGGCTTGACATGCCTGCCTTAAAATATGCGATAAAAGAAAACGGAGTGCATGCTCTTGCAATAACCAAGATGGATGTTTTGACCGGGATAGACGAGATCAAAGTCTGTACGTCATACGATGTCGGCGGTGAAAAAAAAGAGATCCTTGACGTGACAGACAAGGATATGTGGAATGCAGTCCCGGTATACAGGAAATTTGACGGATGGAGGGAGGATCTCTCTCTCTGCAGTGATTTAAAGAGCCTTCCCATCCAGGCTCTGGATTACATTAAATATATCGAGGAAGAGACAGGAATACCCGTCATGTGGGTAGGAGTTGGAGCCGACTGGGGCAAGGCTCTCTTTATCAGAAGGTGACAGATCGTAAAAATGATTCCGAAACCTGTTGACATGTCAGGCGAAATCGGTATAATAGCTAACGTTGTTGCAGATGCGGTACGACTACGCGGTGCGG
>DAITML010000015.1:0-25675 GCA_036835165.1 Synergistaceae bacterium
GTGAAATTTTCATGTGATAAATTACAGGGTGAAATTATCATAAGTTAAATACATTCAATACACACGGACTTGACAATCACTGTAAGTAGATGTATAAACGCACACAATCATCTTGATTTTTGCAAGGCGATGACAGGGATAGTAAGGGATAAGTGACATCACAGAGAGGGGATCCCGGTTTTTCCGGTGCTGAAAGGTCCCGGTTGTGCTTTCCCAGAATACCCCCCTTGAGCCGATGCCGAAGCTGAAATAGATAAGGCATCAGGGTGCGCCCTGAACAGCGCGTGTGAGGGCCATCTCATCAGAGATGACCGAAGTGGAGTGGAACCGCGGATCATACCGCCTCCTGTAGCATTACAGGGGCGGTATTTTTTTAAGGAGGAATTAAAATGGGAGTTATCCAAAATTATGCAGAACTTCTTCCGGTAAGCGATAAAACGCCCCGGATAACATTGGGCGAGGGCAGCACTCCTCTTGTCCATCTCGATAGGATAAGCAGCGAGATGGAGATAGATCTATGGGGTAAGCTTGAGGGCTGCAATCCCTCCGGTTCATTCAAGGACAGAGGAATGGTAATGGCAGTTGCAAAAGCACTGGAGTCAGGAGCCCAGGCGCTGGTATGCGCCTCTACAGGCAACACTTCCGCCTCCGCGGCAGCATACGCTGCCGCGGCGCAGATCCCATGCTACGTCCTTCTTCCGGCAGGTAAGGTAGCCCTTGGAAAACTTGCTCAGGCACTGATGTACGGAGCAAAGGTAATAGCTGTAAAAGGAAACTTTGACAGGGCACTTGAAATGGCCAGAGAAGCTGCAGAGGAGAAAGGTTTTGCCATAGTCAATTCCGTAAACCCCTTTAGACTCTGGGGACAGAGGAGCGGTGCATGGGAAGTCTGTGATGTACTCGGGTCTGCTCCGGACTGGCACGCCGTCCCGGTGGGAAATGCCGGCAATATCAGTGCATACTGGGCAGGCTACAAACAGTATGAAGAGATGGGAAAGATAAGGGTCCTTCCCAGAATGATGGGTTTCCAGGCTGAAGGCGCAGCGCCCCTTGTCACAGGTGAACCATGTCCAATGCCTGAGACAGTCGCGACAGCTATAAGGATCGGGAATCCGGTAAGCGCTCTCCTTGCAAAAGAAGCAGTAAGGTTATCTGAAGGGGAGTTCAACTCAGTTACAGATGAAGAGATACTCTCTGCACAGTATTACCTTTCATCAAAGGGCGGGATTTTCGCTGAGCCTGCTTCATGTGCCCCTCTTGCAGGACTTGTGAAGCTTAAGAAGCTGGGGCGACTTCCCAAAGGTATCAGGGTCGTGATGGTACTTACCGGAAATGGCCTCAAAGATCCGGATACAGCAATGTCACAGGTTGGAAGGCCCATAGAGATTGGAGATACATTAAATGAACTTTTGGAGGTGATGAAAGGTTGAATCCGCTTATTACACTAAGGGTACCCGCCACAAGTGCTAACCTTGGGTCAGGTTTCGATGCCATAGGAATGGCGGTATCCCTTTACAACATATTTAAAGTCATGGAACTTATGCCCGAAAAAGAGTACAAAATAGAAGCCCACGGGGAGGGAGCCAAAGAACTCTCTGACCCGGCAGCCAACCTTGTAATAAGGGCTTACGAAGAGGCCTGCGAAAAATGGAAGGTAAGAGGTCCGGGATTTTCACTTTGGTGCCATAATATCATCCCTCTTTGCCGAGGACTTGGAAGCTCAGCTGGCGCAGTAGTTGCGGGAGTCCTGATAGCAAAACACCTGACTGGGTACGATGCGGACGAGGAAGAGCTTTTAAGGATCATGACGATGATCGAGGGTCACCCGGATAACGTCGCACCATGTTTTCTTGGAGGTATGGTAGTCAGCTGCTGGGACGGTGAGAATCTTTGGTATGTAAGTCTGCCGGCTCTCCCTCCGGAAATGCTCTGCGTAGTGGCGGTCCCTGACGAGAGGGTCAAAACATCCGACGCAAGAAAGGCTCTTCCAAAGCAGGTCCCTTTTGAAGATGCCGTATTCAACCTTGGCAGGGCCTCCCTCCTGACGGCAGCCTGGGCAACAGGCAAATGGGAGTATCTTAAATGGGGCATGGATGACAGGCTGCATCAGCAGTACAGAAGTAAGCTGTTCAGCGGCGGCGAAGTCATATTTTCACGTGTCCGCGAACTGCCTGAGTGCCTAAGTGTTGCAATAAGCGGATCGGGGCCGTCAGTAATAGCACTGGTCAGCGGCCCGACACAAAGGGTCGCCGAGACTATGTGCAAAACGTTTACAGAGCATGGAGTCAGGTCTCAGTTCTTCGTTTTGGACAGCAGTGCACATGGTCCCCAGGTCACAGTTGACATGGGACTTAGGGATGCGATCAACAAAGTATGGGGGGAAAGATAATGAACTACTCAGAGCTTCCCCTGACTGTACTCAAATTCGGGGGTACCTCGGTAGCCGGAGCAGAAAGGATGAGGCATGTTGCCCAGATAGTTAAGAGGGTGCGTGACAGCGGATACAGGGTGGCTGTAGTTGTCTCCGCCATGGGCAACATGACTGACGACCTGCTTGCTTTGGCAAAAGACGTAGCAAACACCAACAACGGACGTGAGATGGACCAGCTGCTCGCGACCGGAGAACAGCAGAGTGTCGCTCTGCTTGCTCTGGCAATACAGAAGTTTGGTCTTGCCGCACAATCCTTCACTGCGCTTCAGGCAGGCATAAAAGCAAAGGGTTTCCCTATGGAGGGAAGAATATACAGTATTGAGCCTGCAAATGTCGAAAAAGCTCTCAATGAAGGAATAGTGGCTGTCATAACAGGTTTTCAGGCTATAACTGACAGTGGGGATGTAATAACCCTTGGAAGGGGAGGATCCGATCTTTCTGCAGTGGCAATAGCAGGAGCGCTTGGCGCTGACTCCTGCCAGCTCCTAAAGGATGTTAAGGGAATAATGACCGGAGATCCGCGAGTGGTCAATAACCCAATAAAGATCGACAGGATAGGCTTCGAAGAGTGCATGGAGATGGCTGTCCAGGGCGCTAATGTCCTTCAGGCGCGAAGCGTCGAATTGGCAGCCCGTTACAACATTCCGCTCTATATTGGTTCGAGCTTTACAGAAGAGGAGGGTACCTGGGTGATGAGTAATCCTGTAACTGAAGGTCTGATAATAAAAGCTGTAGTGCATGACTCAGAAGTGGCGAAGGTGGTCCTGCTGGGAGTACCTGACATCCCGGGAGTCGCCGCTCGTCTTTTCAACAGCCTCGCTGCGAATGGCGTAGGGACGGAGATGATAATCCAGAACAACATGAGGGGCGGAGTAAATGACATAGGTTTCCTCGTTAAAAAGGCTAACCTTGAGAATGCTATTCAGGTGTCACGTCAGATATGCAGGGAAATCGAAGCTCAGGGGGTCTCCTTTGATACAGAGATCGCCAGAGTCACTATCGTAGGCGCCGGGATAGCTAATCATCCTGAGATACCTTCAAAAATGTTTACGATCCTCGCTGAAGAGGGGATCAACATAGAGATGATAGCGTCAACAGCCCTTGCCCTTACATGTATAGTTGGTTCAAATAGGGCAAAAGACGCAGTAAAGGCACTTCACGAACATTTTATCGAGGAGGCCTCCTTTTAGATGGACAGGATAAGATCAGTAGCAGTCCTTGGAGCAACAGGCCTGGTCGGCAGGGAGATGATCAAGACTCTAGAAGAGAGGAACTACCCTGTTTCAAGGCTTCTTCCCCTGGCTTCCCCAAGATCTGCCGGGACTAAAGTGCTTTTCAGAGGAGAAGAGATCACTGTCGAAGCAGTATCGGAAGATTCATTCAGGGATATTGATATCGCACTCTTTTCCGCCGGCGGATCGACCTCCCGGAAATGGGCGCCTATAGCGGTAGATTCTGGTTCTGTTGTCATCGACAACAGTTCTGCTTGGAGGATGGATCCGGATGTCCCTCTTGTCGTGCCTGAGGTAAACCCTTTGGACGCATCATGTCACAGGGGGATAATCGCCAACCCGAATTGTTCCACGATCCAGGCAGTTGTAGCGCTATGGCCCCTTCACAAGGAAGCCGGACTTAAATATGTAAATATAAGCACGTATCAGTCTGTAGCCGGTACCGGGATGAAGGCTGTACAGACACTCAAGGATCAGTCGGAGGCAGTCCTTAGAGGTAAAAGCGTTTCTGACGACGGAGTGTATCCCCATCAGATAGCCTTCAATCTTTTGCCTCACATAGGGGCATTTGATGATGAGGGAATATCAGAAGAGGAATGGAAGATGGTCAACGAATCGCGCAAGATAATGCACCTTCCCGGGCTGAGCGTCAGCGGGATAACAGTCAGGGTCCCCATATTCCGCTGCCATGGTGAGAGCGTTACCGCACAGTTTGAGAGGCATCTTTCACCCGAGAGGGCGAAAGAGGTACTCAGGGGAGCTCCCGGTGTCGTTGTGGAGGATGATCCCAGAACGGCACTTTATCCGATGCCGATAAACGGGACGGGAAAAGACGCTGTCTATGTCGGAAGGATACGGAAGGACACAGGTCTTGACAACGCAATTTCAATGTGGGTCGTATCTGACAATCTTCGCAAGGGAGCTGCGCTCAACGCTGTCCAGATAGCGGAACTTTTTTAGCCTGTTAAATTTTGGGGCGGCATAAAACAGGAGGCCCATTTTCTGCTGGAATAGGGTCTCTTGTTTTTATGTAATAGTGGGATCATCCTTGTGCAGACAGTCGATGCATATTTCCATGCCATCTTTTACCCTGAGCCATGGTTCTGCCGTTATCTCGCAGCAGAGAGGACATTTTTGTGACCGATATATTTTTGCCCTTGCAGGAAGTTCAAATGACACTTCCTTAACATCAAAGATCTCTTCGCCCGGCGCACTCAGCATGAACTCCCTTTTTTCGTCCGGAGAACTGAAGATAAGCTCCTTTAAAACCAAACGGAAATTTTTACCTGTTTGTCTGTTAAAAAATGAAAATGCCTGTTTTCCCCTCATCCTGAAGATAAGATTCCCTTTGCCGATGCTGCAGCCCAGTATCGACTGAACTGCGTCAACGCTGCAGGAATCATTTTCCGCAACGCAAACTATCTCCTCATCCTCAGAAGATATTTCAGTTCCCATAAGTTCCATCGCGTAGTGAACTGCAGAAACTCCTATCAATAGGCCGCCGCAAATGTGTCCGTGGAACAGCGCTGCCTTTTCCAGCATCGATCTCTTATCCATAATGACCACCTGCCAATTTTTTCGATCTGTCTGTCCCATGATAGCATCTTGCCTGCAGAAGTAGTAATATTAAAAAATAGGAAATGTGTTCATATGAACAACAGAAGTAATGATGAGATATCTGCAGATGAGGAGTGCTGAAATTGGCAGAAGATATATTCAGGAGATCGCTTGAAATGCATAAGATGCTGAAGGGAAAACTCAGTGTTGAATGCCGCAGGGGAATAGATTCCATGGAAGATCTGGCTCTGGTCTACACGCCCGGAGTTGCCGAGCCATGCAGGGAGATCGAGAAGGATCCGGAGGCGCTTTGGGATCTTACGATAAAGAACAATCTTGTGGCAGTAATAACTGACGGAACTGCGGTCCTTGGCCTGGGCGACATCGGTCCGGCGGCTTCTATGCCTGTAATGGAAGGCAAAAGCTGTCTTTTTAAAAAATTTGCGGGGATAGATTCGATACCGATAGCAGTCAGCACCAAAGAAGTCGATGATTTTGTCGACACCGTGGCTAAGATCTCTGTTTCATTCGGTGGGATCAACCTCGAGGACATCTCGGCTCCCCGCTGTTTTGAGATTGAGAGAAAACTCCAGGAAAAGCTGGATATCCCGGTATTTCACGATGACCAGCATGGCACAGCGGTTATTGCTCTGGCTGCCTATATGAACGCACTCAAACTGACAGGCCGAACGATAGAAGATGCCAGGCTTGTCATAAACGGAGCCGGAGCCGCAGGAAGCTCGATTGCCCGTTACTTCATCTCCGCAGGAGCGAAAGACGTCATTCTCTGCGACATAAACGGGGCACTCTGTCCCGGCTTTACCAAAGGCATGACGAAGGCCCAGGAGGAACTTGCCGCTCTGACGAATCCTTCAAGGGCAAAGGGTGTGCTCTCAGAGGTCATAAAAGGTGCCGATGCCTTTCTTGGCGTTTCCAGACCGGGCCTGCTGACAGGAGAAATGGTCAAAAGCATGGGGAAAGACCCGGTTATATTTGCAATGGCAAACCCTACTCCTGAGATATTCCCCGAAGATGCTCTGGCAGCCGGCGCGGCAGTTGTTGCGACAGGCAGGAGCGACTTTCCGAACCAGGTGAACAACTGTCTTGGTTTTCCGGGAATATTCAGAGGAGCTCTTGATGTCAGGGCGAAGAGGATAAACGAAGAAATGAAGCTTGCTGCCTCAAACGCACTTGCATCACTTGTAAGCGACGAAGAACTTTCTTCCGGCTACATCATTCCGTCACCGCTTGATCCAAGGGTAGTCCCTGCTGTCGCAGAGGCTGTTGCAGAAGCGGCGCGGAGAACAGGTGTTGCTGGTGTGTATAAATAATGGGAAGTGATAAGCGTGTTTGTTGATCACAAAATAGCAACTCAGCTGCTGGACAGATATGGCAGCCCTCTTTACGTTTACAGCGAAAAGATACTGCGAGAAAGGTGCCGTGACCTGCGGGAAGCTTTCTGCGGAAGGATAAAACCGAGTTATTCTGTAAAGGCCAACACGAACCCTTCCCTGCTTAAGATAATTCACGAGGAGGGGCTAAGTGCTGATGCTATGTCCCCGGGGGAAATATTTGTTCTTCAGAACTCCGGATTTTCTCCGGAAGACATTTTCTACATCGGAAACAACGTATCCAGGGAAGAAATGAGCTACTGCGCAGAGAGAGGAATACTGGTAAGCGTTGATTCACTCTCTCAGCTTGAACAGTTCGGCAAGATATGTCCCGGCGGCAAGGTTGCCGTAAGGTTCAATCCGGGAACGGGAGCGGGCCACTGCGATAAGGTGGTCACAGCTGGACACAAGACAAAATTCGGTGTACAGCCGGAATTCTGCCCGGAAGTAAAAAAGATACTTGAGAGATACAGTCTTAAACTGACTGGCATTAACCAGCACATAGGCTCCCTCTTCCTTGAACCGGATCCCTACGCAGATGCAGCGGAGTCTCTCCTTAATATGATATCCGAACACTTTCCAGGCCTCGAGTTTATCGATTTCGGAGGCGGCTTCGGCGTACCTTACAGGCCCGGAGAAAAAAGACTGGATCTGACGGAACTGTCATTGATAATGTTTGATAAGATAGACCGTTTCCTTGAACAATATGACAATAAAGACATCCATTTTAAATGTGAACCCGGAAGGTATATATCAGCCGAATGCGGAGAGCTTCTCGGAACAGTGCATGCTGTAAAGATGAACTATGGCAAGTGTTACATCGGCACCGACATAGGCTTTAATGTGATGATGAGGCATGTGCTCTACAATTCATATCATGAGATAGAAGTGCTCTCGGGGAAAAAATCGGAGAACGGCATAAAAGAGGCAACTATAGTGGGAAACATCTGCGAAAGCGGAGACATCCTGGCCTCTGACAGAGTTATCGGACCGGTTTCCGAAGGCGACATCATTTCAGTAAAGAACGCCGGGGCGTACGGCTATTCAATGGCGTCGAACTACAACTGCAGGCTCCGTCCCGCAGAGGTCCTGATCTCAGAAGATGGGACCGTCCGGCTGATCAGGAAAGCCGATACACTCGAAAGCCTTATGGCAAACTTCTGACAGCCTTTCACACAGCATAAATCTAGGAGGGTACCCACAATGTACTCTGAAGAAAAAACATTGAGCAAAATGGTGGAAAGAAGACGTGATTTCCACAGGTATCCTGAAACAGGCTGGGCTGAATTCAGGACTACATCGAAGATAGCTGAAACGTTGGCGGCCGCAGGAATGGACATCCGATTAGCCGGTGATTTTGTTGATCCGGGATATGTGATGGGCCGGGCAGCAGACACAGAAGCTCAGACAGAAAGGGCTCTGCGGCAGGGCGCCTCTCCTGAGATCACTGAAAAAATGAAAGGGCTGACCGGCCTTTTGGCTGAGATAGATACAGGGATGCCGGGACCCTTAACGGCAATACGTTTCGACATTGACAGCGTGGATACCACAGAAACGGAAGATCCGGAGCATTTGCCGGTCATCTGCGGGTTCAGGTCAGTAAATAACGGCAGCATGCACGCATGTGCGCATGACGGTCATGCCGCTGTAGGGATGACTCTGGCAGAGGTCATTTCAGCGGAGAAAGATTCTCTCAAAGGAAAAATACGCTTCATCTTCCAGCCCGCGGAGGAGGGTGCGAGGGGCGGATACGCATTTTTAAAGGCAGGAGCAGTCGATGACGCTGACTATTTCCTGACACTGCATCTTGGACTTGGCAATCCTACCGGGACAGTCTTCGGCGGTACGGACGGATTTCTTTTTTCAACGAAGATCGATGCTGACTACAAGGGTGTTGGGGCACACGCAGGCGCAGAACCGCAAAAGGGCAAAAATGCTCTTCTTGCTGCTGCATCTGCTGCATTGAGCATCCATGGCATACCCCCCTCTTCAGAAGGACTGGTAAGGACCAACGTTGGAGTCCTGAATGCAGGCGACGGCAGAAATGTTGTTCCTCCAAAAGCGCATATGAAGATAGAGACAAGGGGAGCGACAGAAGACGCCGCTATGTATATCTACATGGCAGTCATGAGGATACTCAGCGGAGCTGCAGAGATGTACGATGTAAAGCTCACTGCCCGGAAGTGCGGTGAAGCCATAAGCGCAAGCAGCGACAGGGATCTGGCCGGGATAGTAATGGATGCCGCAGCCTCTGTCAGTGGAGTAAGCAGGAGAGAACTGATACAGCCGATGGCTGGAAGCGACGATGCCTGCTGGCTGATGAAAGGCGTCCAGGAGAGGGGCGGAAAGGCCACCTACATTGGTATCGGCGCTGATACAAAAGCAGGGCACCACAACGACCATTTTGACTTTGATGAGCAGGCTATGGGCATAGCCCTGGGCGTGCTTTACAGGACGGTTTTCCATTTGAATGGAAAATAAGGCGGCAAGCGTTTGGCAAGCAGTCGTAAAGGCGGTCAAACAATAGTCAAACAATCGTCAAACGGTTGTAGGGGCGAAGGGCAGGGTCGGGGAATTTCCAGCCTCCAGGCCGCAAATTCACCGCAGCCAAGAGACTGCAAATTCCCCGCGACCTTCGGTCGCAATTCCCCGATATGCCCCATGCCGCAATTGGGATTTAGTGCGAGAGATAACGACGCAACGCGCAGTGGAGCCTTCCGAAGGCGTATTGGACATACGTCGAAGGAAGGCTCCGCAAGCTTTGCTAAGTTAGCGCCGCTATAAATCCCAATTCCCCTATTTGAGGGTGCAAATCTTACCATCAGCTCCCGCAATTACTATCCTATCACCCGTTATGGCCGGAGAGGTCAGTACATCTGCATCGAATGGTGCCCTCCATATAACGCTGCCTGTTTTTCCATCAAGGCAGACGAGTACATTGCTGTTTGTTCCGAAGAATATTTTTCCTGAAAATGAGGCAGGGGAGGAGTAGACCGATTCATTTGCTTTGTATTTCCATATTAATGTTCCGGAAAGTGCATCAAGAGAGGCGACCCATCCCTTAATGTTGCCAAATACGACCCTTCCGTCTTCCACAAGAGGCGATGTCTCTATCTGGGCCTTTGAATTGTAATTCCAAATGACTGCCTGATGTTTGATCCTTGCACAATATATCTTCCCATCCTGGCTTGTGAAGTATAGATGTCCGTCTTTGACGGCCGGCGTGGAGACTATGGATCCTCCTACTACAGCACGCCACTTGAGAGAGCCTGATGCAGCATCAAGTGCAAATAATTTGCCCTCGTCATTGCCGACATAGACAACACCCTGATATACTGCCGGGGAACCCTGTACTGCCCGTTCGGTCTTGTATTTCCACTTTTGCCACCCCGTTTTTATGTTGACAGCGTAGACAAAACCGTCGTTGGAGCCAAAGTAAACGACACCATCTGCAACTGCGGGGGAAGAATGTATACTGTTATGCGTGGTGAATTTCCATATCATCTCACCTGTTTCTGCATCGAGACAGTACATCCTGCTGTCGTAGCTCCCAACAAAGACCTTGCCGTCAGCTACTGCGGGAGAGGAAACTACCCAGTTGCCGGTAGGGAAAGTCCATCTTATGTCCCCAGACGGGAGGTCCAGAGAATAGACGTTGCCGTTGTTGGATCCGAAGATGACAGAATCTCTGAAAAGCGCAGGCGAGGACCTTACTGCATCGGGTATTTTTACTGTCCAATCCTTTCTCCCTGTAAAATTTACATTTGCGGCAATGCTGCTGACATTTCCGGTCCTTTGGCTGTTCGCGCGGAACATTGGCCAGTCCTCAGCTGAAGCGGGGAGCTGCGATATGAGTGTCAAAAAGAGCAGAAATGCCGTTATGTATAGTTTTTTTATGCGATCCAATGAATTTTGCCCCTCTCGGATTTGATGCAGACATAATAAACTCTTTTGCTGATTTATCCATCGTTAAAAAGAATGATTGATAAAGAGGTGCGTTTTCGGCTAGAATATAGTGCTGACTGAAGGAGTGACAGATATGATCCTCGATAAGATCCGAAATTTTAGCATAATTGCCCATGTCAACCATGGTAAGTCGACTTTGGCCGACCGTCTGCTTGAGGAAACCGGGACGATCGACGGCAGGAATATGAAGGCTCAGCTGCTTGACATGCTTGAGCTTGAGCGGGAGCGGGGGATAACGATCAAGCTTGTTCCTGTAAGGATGAATTACACAGCGAAAGACGGACGTGAATACATCCTTAACCTTATCGACACTCCGGGTCATGTGGATTTTACATACGAAGTTTCACGTTCACTTGCGGCGTGTGAGGGAGCGATTTTAGTAGTAGATGCCGCGCAGGGTGTTGAAGCTCAGACTGTTGCGAACAGCTATCTTGCGATAGACCTTAACCTGGAGCTGATCCCCATCCTTAACAAAATAGACCTGCCGTCGGCCCAGCCAGAGAGAGTAAAAAAAGAGCTTGAGGAGATCATAGGCATAGATACAGATGATGCGATCAACGTAAGTGCCAAGACAGGCGAGGGAATAGCGGACCTCCTGGAACGGATCGTCCGTGATGTTCCGCCGCCGTCAGGAGATCCCGACGCACCTCTTCAGGCCCTTATTTTTGACTCAGTATATGACAACTATAAGGGTGTCATATGCTATGTAAGGATGGTCAACGGGACACTTCAGCCCGGGAAAAACATAAGGTTTATGGCCACAGGCCGTGATTATGAGCTCGATGAAGTTGGGATATTCAGGCCCGACATGGTCAAGGTCTCAGAACTGGGGCCTGGCGAAGTTGGATATATTGCCGCCAGCGTCAAGTCTATAGAAGAAGCCCGTGTAGGTGATACCATCACAGAAGCAAGGCGTCCGGCATCGTCACCGCTGCCCGGATACAGAAAGGTGAAGCCTGTTGTATTCTGCGGATTCTATCCGGTAGAACGGGAAGAGATAAACCAACTGAGAGAAGCACTTGAAA
Source organism: Synergistaceae bacterium (assembly GCA_036835165.1). GTDB lineage: Bacteria > Synergistota > Synergistia > Synergistales > Synergistaceae > Caenicola. The sequence goes on from DAITML010000015.1 coordinate 11,603, forward strand.
AACTGCAGATCAATGATTCTGCCATAAGCTTTGAACCGGAGAACTCGGCCGCGCTTGGTTTCGGATTCCGCTGCGGTTTCCTGGGCCTTCTCCACATGGAGATCGCTAAGGAAAGGCTGAGCAGAGAGTTCGGCGTGGATCTTGTGGCAACAGCACCTAACGTTGTATACCAGATAGTGTTGACCAACCAGGATATTATCGAAGCACATAAGCCCTCGGATTTTCCTGAGCAGGTCAAGATCGAGGAAATAAGGGAACCATACATCAAGCTGACGATATTTATCCCGGAACAGTTCGTAGGTGCAGCTATGCAGCTCTGCCAGGACAAGAGGGGCACGTATGTAAGCATGGACTACATAACTCCCGAAAGGGTAAGGCTCACTTACGACATGCCGCTTGCGGAATTCATACTTGACTTTCACGATAAGCTCAAGTCATCTACAAGAGGTTATGCCTCGCTCGATTATGACCACATAGGGTTCAGGGCGGCCAACCTGGTGAAGGTGGACCTTCTTCTTCAGGATGAACCTGTAGATGCCTTCTCTTTCATCTGTCACGCCGATCAGGCATACCACAGGGGACATGCCGTAGTAGGAAAGCTGAAGGAACTCATACCCAGGCAACTTTTTGAGATACCGGTACAGGCAGCAGTAGGGAAAAAGGTCATTGTGAGGATGAACATAAAGGCAGTTAGGAAGGACGTCCTCGCCAAGTGCTACGGGGGCGACATAACCAGAAAACGGAAACTGCTGGAAAAGCAGAAAGAGGGCAAGAAGCGTATGAAGCAGGTGGGAAGGGTCTCAATACCTCAGGAAGCCTTCCTTGCCTTTATGGATGTCACAAAATCAGAGGACAAATAATGTCAGGAAACGAAAACCCATTTGAGCCTCCCGCAGGGGGGCTTTCTCTTTACATCCACGTGCCTTTCTGCGAGAAAAAATGCAGTTATTGTGCCTTTGACAGCTGTGTGCCGTCTGAAGGGGAGAAAGACCTATGGCTTGATATGCTTGCCAAAGAACTTGAATGGTGGCAAAAAAGGACAGGGAACTCACCTCTCTCTCTGAAAACATTGTATATTGGCGGCGGAACTCCAACAGTTCTCGATGGCCGGCAGTGGTCCAGGCTGACATGGATCATCGACAGTTTCTTCAATTTTGAAGAAAATGCAGAAGTTACAGTAGAGGCTAACCCCAACTCTTTAAAAACTGAACACCTGCTCAGCTGGCGTGATTGGAAGATCAGCAGAGTTAGCATAGGTGTCCAGAGTTTCGATGATGCTGAACTGGAACAGCTTGGAAGACTGCACAGCTCAGCTCAGGCTTATGAGGCAATATCAGCCTCCCTTGCTTCCGGTTTTTCTGTGAGCGCCGATCTGATGTTCGGCCTCCCGGGGCAGACCTTTGCAAACTGGGCGAGAACGCTCCGTCAAGCTGCCCATTCGGGGGTACATCACATTTCCCTCTACCAGCTTACCATCGAGCCCGGGACCCCATGGGAATACATGCAGCAAGATGACCTTTCTGATGGATATGCGGCCTACAGGTGGGCTCAGTGGTACATGCCGAGAAAGGGATACTCTCAGTATGAGATCTCAAATTTTGCAAGACAGGGCCATGAGAGCAGACATAACATGAATTACTGGAGCGAAGGCGATTATTTGGGAATAGGCCCGGGAGCATCAGGCTGTATAAGAGGCTGGCGGTACACTAATGTATCAGGAATGGATGCTTACTCCAAAATGTTGCACAGCGGGAGGTCTGTCATTGCTGCAGGAGAGAGGCTATCAGCATCGAAAAGGACCTCGGAAGCTGCTGTCCTTGCGCTAAGGACGGTAAAAGGCATTGAGAGGGCAGAATTTTCACAAAAATATGGTGATGGAGAAGATGATAAGATCATTAAAAAACTTCACCAGTTTCCCGAGGACCTTTATACCGTTACGGATACCGTCATTCGCCTGACTCCCAGGGGAATGAGGGTGGCAAACCGCATTTGGTCGGAACTGGTTTGATTCTTTTAAGCTGATTACCTTATAATGCTTTTGTACATGTCAGGACTGTAAAAAAACAAAACAAGCGATTATTAAAAGCCGGCAGGAGGGGTTCTCCTTGAAAGAAAATATCCAGAATGCAATGCGCGGCATTCCCTCGATGGACAGAATGCTTTCAATGCCCTTGATAAAGAAGTATGAAGCTGAAATAGGGCGTGATTCGGTAAAATTTGTTATTTCAGGTGTCTTGGATGATCAAAGGGCAAAAATATTAAAAAATCCCGATACAGCTTTTGATATAGAAAGGATAGAGGCAGAAGCTGAAAAAAGGCTGAAACAACGAGCCTGTAAAAGTCTTCGGACGGTAGTCAACGCAACCGGAGTTGTTCTTTATACCAATCTGGGCAGGGCTCTTCTTGCAAAGGAGGCCGTAGACGCAGTAAACGGAGTTGCGGATAGCTACAGCACGTTGGAATATTCGCCTGAAACAGGATCAAGGGGCCACAGGAACGACCACGTTGAGTGGCTGATTTGCCGCCTTACAGGAGCTGAAGCTGCAATAGTAGTGAACAATAACGCCGCAGCAGTTATTCTTTCTCTTGGAGCTCTGTCAAAGGACAGGGAGGCAATAATCTCCCGCGGTGAGCTTGTTGAAATAGGCGGCTCTTTTCGCATACCGGAAATAATGGCACTTTCAGGAAGTAAAATGGTTGAAATAGGAACTACAAACAAGACGCACCTGCGGGATTATGAAAAAGCCATAACAGAAGAGACGGCAGTGATCTTGAAGGTCCATACTTCTAATTTTTCTGTTCAGGGCTTTACCTCTTCTGTTCCCAGGGAAGATCTTTCCAGGCTGGCTCGAGCCAATAATATCATTTTCATGGAAGATCTTGGGAGCGGAATGCTTATAAAGTCAGAAAATTCGGCACTTCAAGGTGATCCGACAGTGAGAGAGTGCATTGAGTCAGGCGTTGACCTGGTAACTTTTTCAGGGGACAAGCTCCTTGGAGGACCACAGATCGGAGTTATTGCAGGGTGTGCCAGTCTGGTTGATAAACTGAGAAACCACCAACTCCTCAGGGCACTGAGAGTCGACAAAATGACCCTTGCTGCATTTGAAGCAACACTTAGACTTTATCTCCGGGGTGAGGCCGGATCAATTCCTACCTACAGAATGATAAACAGGGACCTTGAAGACATGAAGAGGCAGGCAGTAAAATTCAAACGGAAACTTTCCGGTCTTTTGAAAACCACTAAACTTCGTTCAGTCTTAATTGATATAGTTCCTGTTTCAGACACAGTCGGAGGAGGTGCTTTCCCGGGTTCTGAACTCCCCGGCTACGCTGTTTCATTGAAACTGCCGGAACTTGGCAGCGCAGGAAAGCTGGCAGAAAAACTAAGACTGCTGAGTGTTCCCGTAATTACAGGGGCCAGTGAAGACAGGGTTTTATTCCACGTGCGCACTGTTTCAGAAAGAGATGAAAAGTGGATATTGGACGGATTCAGGGAGATGTTTTCACTGGATCGCGAAAAGGCATAAAAAGTGACTAATAGTGAATATCCATTTGTTTTAGGCACAGCAGGCCACATCGACCACGGAAAGACCGCAGTAGTCAGGGCGCTTTCGGGGGTAGACTGTGACCGTTTGGCTGAGGAAAAAAAGAGAGGCATGACGATCGAGCTTGGGTTTGCACCCCTTGATCTCCCATCAGGGAAGACGATCAGCATAATAGATGTTCCCGGACATGAAAAGTTTATAAGGCAGATGGTCTCAGGGGCGGCAGGCATAGATGCCGTTATGCTGGTCATTGCTGCCGATGACGGGGTCATGCCGCAAACAAGAGAACACCTTGAAATACTGACACTTCTCGGCATAAAGAACGGCATAACAGTCATCAACAAGATAGATCTGGTTGATGAAGAGATGCTCGAATTGGCAAAGGACGATGCATATTCGCTTATTGCCGGTACCTTTCTAGAAGGGAAGCCTATGATCCCTGTGTCAGCGCTGAAAGGTAACGGCATAACTGAACTTCTTTCCGCCATAGAGGATATGGTACTGTCCTCAAAAAATAAAGAAAGAAACGGGGCTTTTTTCATGCCGGTGGACAGGGCGTTCCATATTTCCGGATTCGGCACTGTCCTTACAGGTACTGCGATAAGGGGGTCCATTTCGGAGGGTGACGATGTCGAGATAATGCCTGCCCGACTTTCTTCCAAGGTGAGATCGATCCAGGTGCATGGTGAAAACGTGGAAACTGCATATGCCGGACAGAGGGTAGCAGTCAATATATCCGGCACATCCCTTGACAAGGTCAAAAGAGGAGATGTTCTGACAGACCCGAAAAGATTTCCGGCAACAGGATGCATCGACGTAAACGCAACCGTTCTTGCCTCTTTCACTGAACCGGTTGAACACTGGCAGAGACTTAGGCTTCATATAGGGACAACAGACACGGTGGCAAGAATATCCCTTCTGGACAGGGAAAGGATATTGCCGGGCGAAAGCGCACCTGCCCAACTGCTTCCTGAGGAAGACATTACTGTCAGCAACGGTGCTCATTTTATACTGAGGACGTACAGCCCCCTCCGGACGATAGCGGGAGGCATTGTACTCCTCCCTTCCGGAGAAAGGCCCAAAAGCAAATTATCAAAGGCATCCCTGGCTTCTTTTCTGAACGCGATAGCATCCACCGAAAGCGACAAGGATCGTTTTGCCGCCTTTATAGACTACAAGGGCATCCTGAGTGCAGATGAAGCAATTCTGTTGCTTGGAATGGAGAAAAATGCCCTTGAAGGCGCAGTATCAAGCCTGGATGCAAAGGGCATGATAGGAGTAATAAGAACCAGCGAGACATTTTTCATCTCCTCAGGGAAGATCGAAAGTTTTAAAAAACTGCTTCAGTCGGAGCTGAGAAAATTTCACGCTGAGCATCCCGAACGGAAGGGAATGGAAGCTGAGGAGGCATCAAGGTGCCTCTCTGTAAGCGATATGCGTTTTCTCAAGGAACTCCTTAAGATATTTCTGAGAGACAAATGGCTTGTTCTTGATGGTGAAAGATACAGGCTTTCAGATTTTGAGCCCTTTGATGAAGCCGAGTTTTTTTCTGAGGTCTCCGGCCTCAGGCAACTGGCCATTGAAGCTGGATACTCAATGCCTTCGATAGAGGATGCGCGAAGTGCCCTGGGCCTTTCTGAGAAAAAAATGGCCAGGCTGATAACATATCTCAAAGAAAAAAAAGACCTGAACATAATTGGAGAGGGATATCTGCTCTTTTCATCTGTAGAGGAGGATCTCAAAAACAGGCTTGAGAGAATTGAGGGTGACATAACTTTGGCAGGCGTCCGCGATTTAACGAACAGCAGCAGAAAATACATTCTCCCTCTGCTGGAATATTTTGACAGTAAGGGAGTAACGAGAAGAGTGGGTGACAAAAGGCTGCTGCTGAAAAAGAAACAATGATTTTATGTATTAAAGTTTTGTGCTGTTGTAGTCTTGATTGTTTCAATTAGTAAATATTTTTAAAAACTTGATATTTATCTGAATTTGTTGTACAATAGTCCGACTAAGTGTCGGAGGTGAAGTGTATGGCGCAAACTTTGGATACGATAAGAGAACTGGTGCGTCTGCACAAAGGATCCCGAATTTTTTACAGAGCTGCGAATGGACGTCGGAAAGTAGAAGAGAGAAACGGGGTCATACAGGAAACATATCCCAGCCTGTTTACGGTTTATATTGAATCCCAGCAGAGCACTGTCTCTTTCAGCTATGCAGATCTTTTGACAAGAGAGGTCGAAGTCCAGTTGGAATCGAGCGGGGAAAATCTTTTCTAATAATTGGATGATGGCATGCCCTGGCTTATGCCGGGGCATGTTTTTTATGTAAGATCAATTCCGGCAGAGGTGATATCCCTGAAAGAAGAGTATATGAGCCCTGTTAAGATCAACCTGACACTTAGAGTCCTTTCTAGGAGACCAGACGGTTACCATGAAATAATTTCTATGTTTTGGAAGAAAAAAGGCATAGAGGGGTTGACAATTAGACCTCATGACGATGAAAATATAGGTGACATTTTAGATATTGAAGGTACTGAAATCAGCGGAGAAAATATCCTTTTCAAGGCATTGAGATGGGCAAGGAGCCGGACTCCCCAAATACCTCCGCTGAAGATGCGTCTTATAAAGAAATTTCCGGCTCAAAGCGGTATAGGAGCGGGCAGCGGCAATGCAGCAGCACTTCTGACATATCTTAGGTCTTTCGATGGACTTGACATTGAGGACCGATCTTTATCTTCGGTAGGAGCAGACGTTCCTTTTCTTGCCGGAGATAACGACCTTGCCCTGGTTGGAGGACTCGGAGAAATGATCCGTCCGCAGGGTGAGCTTAAGGGGTTCAGATGGGTCATAGGGTTTCCGTGCTGGCGATCTGACACCTCCGCTGCATATAGGGGTATCGACGATATTCGCAGAGATGCCGATCGCAGTTTCAATGTCGAAAAGTACGAGAATGAATCTTTTGATTTGCTTCGAAAATTGAGGTCAGGTGAGATCGTAGGTCTTCTGCCCAATGATTTCTTAGAAGTAGTGTCAAAAGGTCATCCCGAATATTTAAGGGCTTTTGAAATAGCGGAAAGGTCCGGAGCCCGGGCTTGGGGGCTTTCAGGAAGCGGGAGCGCCTTTTTTATGATATTTCGTGAAAGAGAAATGAGCGGAAAGGCGATCTCTTTGCTGGATCGGGAGGATTGGATCATTAAAACGACGGAATTGGAGTGATGCTCAATGAGAGGGCAAAGAACAGAAAGACTTGTACGACTGGCAGCCAGGTTTATGCTTACTCCTTCCAAGCTTGTTTCACTGACTGACCTTGCAGGCAAATTCAATGTCTCAAAAACCGTTATCAGCGATGATGTGGAAGTCATCAACTCAGCAATGCTGGCCGAAGGATTCGGACAAATGCAGGTAGATCGCGGACGAAGCGGGGGAGCCAGATTCATACCGCTTTGTAACGGCGAATACAGGACCAGGATACTTCAGAAAATTGCAGAGACGCTTGCAGACAAGGACAGATATCTTCCGGGAGGGTTGATCTATTACAGCGACCTGATATTTAATCCGGAGATAGCGCTTTCACTCGGATATGCGATGTCTTCGATCTTTGCAGGTTCCCAGCCTGATGTGGTTATGACGTCAGAGGTAAAGGGCATCCCGGTGGCGATGTTTGCTGCCTACGCAATGGGCGTCCCGCTTGCAGTCTGCAGATTCAGGAACAGGCCAAGTGATGGCTCTGCGGTCGGAGTGCACTATCCTACAGCCAGCGGCGATGTCAAAACCATGTATATCGGAACCAGGCAGCTAAAGAGAGGATGCCGGGTGCTGATCGTAGACGACTTTATGAGAGGCGGGAGCACGGCTGCAGGGATGCTTTTGATGGCCAAACAGTTTGACGCGGAAGTTGCGGGGGTGGGGATCTTTATTGCCTCTGAAGAACCCGAAACAAAGGCTGTGCCTGAGTATAGATCACTTCTCACGCTTTCTCACAGGGAAGGCAGTGCAAAGCTATTTGTGACTCCGGAAAAATAAATTTAAAATACCGTTTGACGGAATCCCATTCTTAGCGTAGAATCTTACGCCGGAAGGGAGGTGACCATGTCATGACGATCAGGATAAACCTTGACGAGTGTATAGGCTGCGGTGTATGTGTTCAGCTTTGTCCGGAAGTATTTAAGCTTGATGAAGATGAAGGGAAAGGCATGGTTATTTCTCAGGAAATTACTGACTGTGCCAGAGAGGCTGCAGACAGCTGTCCTGTATCCGCAATAACGATAGACTGACAAACTAGGGCCCATAGCTCAATTGGTTAGAGCTCCCGGCTCATAACCGGATGGTTTCAGGTTCGATTCCTGATGGGCCCACCATCAGACAAAAACCGGCCGTATGGCTGTTAATGATCAGCAAAAAGCCCTGCATTTGCAGGGCTTTTTGCGTGAGGACAAATATAAACCATTTTTTTTGAAAGGACTAAAGCGGTGGTTCCTTCACCCATTCATATTTGATGATCGGAATGCCATCCTCGTTCTCCACGCTTTCAATCCGGAGGATACCCCCTCCCGGGATCTGAAAGTACCCCGGTATCTCCTTTGGATCGATGACCTTCCTTGTTAAGAGTTCCTGAGCATCAGCGTCAGTTATCTCCAGCACGATATCCTTTGTATCGGGGTTCCTTCCGGCATACTGTATAAGGGTGGCATTTGTGCCAACGTCTGCTGTTATGGTAGTCTGGAATCCTATAAACTGATACTCGCTGTCTGAGAGTTCTTTTGTCCATCTCTCTCCCGGACCGGTTGAGCCTCTTGAGTGTATAAGCCATGCAAGAGAAGATGTGACAGGTTCATATATCAGTCCTGCGGCAAGGCACCGGTCATCGTTCTCTTCACCGGACCTGACAGTAACCATATTTGATGAAGCAGAGTATGTCTCTATTCCGTTTTCGTCAGTTCCGGAATTCTGGAGCTCACAGCTTCCCGCAAACTCGATGTAAAAATGGGATCCGTCAGGAACGTCTACCCTAGCTGAAAGCGGAGCCTCGATAACCATTGTCATGCGTTCCCGGAAATCGCCGCCCTTAAAGATAAAATCCATAGGGGCTGCTCTTTCAAAGGCATATACCGGAGCAGCTGCAAATATATATGTTGCGGTCAGTATGGAAAATATTTTCCTCATTTGTTTAGTTTAGCATATTGCAATTGACGTTTGTAGTAAAAACTGCCTGTTTCAGTATATTAGATAACAATACGCCGGATCATCCCAGACCTCACGCGTAAGACAAAAAGTGGCGCCCGGAAATAACCGGACGCCTTAAGGAATAACGGTTAAAAGCTACTTTTCAAGCATTTTTGTCAAAAGTCGGGTGAATTTCTTCCCATCCTCAACCGGTTCTCCCTCACAGATAGCAGCAAGGCCCATCAGGACATTTGCCCACTCTGCAACGTCTGCATTTCCTTTTTCAGTCTCAGCGGCTATTTTCTTAATGAGCGGGTGCGAAGGGTTGACCTCAAGTACTTTCTTTTCCTCGGGTACCTCCTGCCCCATGCTGCGGAAGAAGTTCCTCATCTGAGGAGATATCGGTTCACCCTTCTGAACGAAGCAGGCAGGGGAGTCGACAAGCCTTGTGGATATTTTTACATCTTCCACCATGTTGGACAGTGATTCTTTCAGCTTTGAGATGAATCCAGTCTTTTCAAGTTCCTCTTTTCCTTCTGCGCTTTCAAACTCACTTCCTTCAGGAAGCGCTATCTCCTCCTGTGATACCGATACGAATTCAAATTCATCGAATTTTCTTGCATGGTTGACCCATATCTCATCAACGGCATCTCCCAGCAGGAGGACTTCTATGTTTTTCTTTTTAAATCCTTCGATCTTTGGTGATATCTCAAGGTTTTTGACAGGGCCACCGGTGATATAGTAAATATTTTTCTGCCCCTCAGCCATCCTTGAAACGTACTCCTCCAGAGTCGTCTTTTCCCCTCTTGAACTGTCAAGGAGGCATAGCTTCATTATCTGCTCGCGGTTCTTTGTATCGGATATTATTCCTTCCTTGAGGACCATCCCAAATATTTGCCAGAATTTTTTAAACTCGTCGGGGCGGTCTGTTTTAATTTTTTTGACCGCATCAAGCACCTTGCGTGTAATGCTGCTTTTTATCATCGCAGTCTGCCTGTCCTGTTGGAGTATCTCACGTGAGATGTTAAGGGAAAGGTCTTCAGAGTCTACGACTCCCTTGATGAAACGGAGATATTCCGGGATAAGTTCGCGGCAGTCGCTCATGATAAAGACGCGGCGTATGTAAAGCTGAACTCCGTGCTTTCCTTCCTGGAAGTAAAGATCTGCAGGCGGACGGGAGGGGATATAGAGCAGAGCACGGAATTCACTGGAGCCTTCAGCTTTGTAGCTGATGCGGTCCATCGGATCTTCCCAGTCATGAGTCAGGTGCCGGTAGAATTCTTTGTATTCGTCTTCGCTTACCTCAGTCTCCGGCCTTGTCCACAAAGCCTTCATCGAGTTAATAGGTTCGCTGTTATTTTCTTCTTTCTCTTTTGACTTGTCTTCAAGGTAGATGGGATAAGTGACAAAATCAGAGTACTGTTTGATTATTCCTCTTAAAGTCCATTCGGACAGATAATCTTTTGATGCTTCGTTGTCCTTATCGCGGTCTTTCATGTGGAGGGTTATAGTCGTGCCATTTGATCCGCGGTTTCCCTCGCTTATCACATACGTGCCTTCTCCTTTTGATTCCCATATCCAGCTCTTGTCTGAACCTGCTTTTTTTGTTTCGACGGTTACTTTGTCTGCTGCAATGAAACTGGAATAAAAACCTACTCCAAACTGACCGATCAGGTCGCTGTTCTTTGAAGATGCGGCTTCCTGCATAGCTTTTACGAATTCTTTGGTCCCGCTTCTCGCAATGGTGCCAAGGTATGAAACCAGGTCTTCACGCTCCATACCAATGCCGTTGTCGCTGATTGTCAGGGTCTTTGAATCTTTGTCTATCTCGATCCTGATCTTGCCTTCTTTGGCTAGGTCTGAAAAGTCTGCATTGCTAAGGCTTTCGATCCTCAGCTTATCCAGTGCGTCTGAAGCGTTGGATATAAGTTCCCTCAGAAAAATATCAGGGTTTGAGTAGACAGAGTTGATCATCAACTCAAGGACTTGCTTTGCTTCGCTTTGAAATTCATGTTTTTCGGTGATCTGTGACATTAAATATCCTCCCCGGTCATATCATTAATTTATGGAAATCTCCCCTGGGAGGCAGCATCTTATCAGCTGCAGCCCAGGGCATTAACATATCAGTAAAACAGATCACTCAACATGGATCACAATATCATTTCCCTGGTTCTCGACCAAAATACGTGATCCTTCCGAAGCCTCTCCGCTGATTATAAGTCGGGCGATCTGAGTCTCAAGCTTTTTCTGCAGATACCTTTTGAGAGGTCTTGCTCCATAGACCGGATCATAGCCATTCTTAGCAATGATGTTAAGTGCTTCATGAGTAACTTCAAGATTAATATTTCTTTCCTTCAGACGTTCCTCAAGCTGTTTCAGCAGCAGTTTCACTATCTCAGTTATCTCTTCCATCCTCAGTGGTTTAAAAAAGATGATCTCGTCAACTCTGTTAAGGAACTCCGGCCTGAATTTGATCCTTAGTGCAGACATGACCTCAGTCTTTGTTCCTTCAGATATCTCGCCGGTCGAGGCGTTCATCCCGCTGATAAGGTCCTGTGCACCTATATTGCTTGTCATTATGATCACGCAGTTCTTGAAATTAACGGTCCTTCCGTGGCTGTCCGTCGCACGTCCGTCGTCGAGTATTTGCAGCAGAATGTTGAAAACGTCAGGATGGGCCTTTTCGATCTCGTCAAAAAGCACTACGGAATAAGGATGTCTTCTGACAGCTTCAGTGAGCTGTCCCCCCTCATCATAACCGACATATCCCGGAGGTGCACCGACAAGTCTTGAGACGGAGTGCTTCTCCATATATTCCGACATGTCGATCCTTATCATATTCTCCTCAGAATCAAAGAGCGACTCAGCAAGCGCCCTTGCAAGCTCTGTCTTGCCGACTCCCGTGGGTCCCAGAAATATAAAGGAGCCAATGGGTCTTTTGGGATCTTTGATGCCTGACCTTGCCCTTAAAACAGCATCTGCTACAAGTTCAACAGCTTCGTTTTGGCCTACGACCCTTTGATGAAGCTCGGAGTCAAGGTGGAGAAGCTTTTCTATTTCACCCTCCATTAGCTTTGTTACAGGTATGCCGGTCCATTTTGCAATTATTTCTGCTATCTCTCCATCTGTGACCTCTTCTCTGAGGAGGCGTGAACCACCTGAAGCAATGACCTTCTCTTCGTCTTCGATCTTTTTTTCAAGTCCGGGGAGTGTGCCGTGGCGCAGCTGTGCAGCCTTGTTCAGGTCATACTCCCTCTCTGCTTTTTCTATCTCATGCCGTACTTTTTCGATATCTTCCCTAAGGCCCCTGACCTTCGATATATTTTCCTTCTCTGTTTCATATTGGGCCCGAAGCGTATTTGCTTTCTCCTTGAGGTCGGCAAGCTCTTTCTGAAGGGTCTCCAGACGGTCTTTGCTGGCTTTGTCTTTCTCGTTTTTGAGCGCCGCTTCTTCGATCTCAAGCTGCATGACACGGCGGGATACGTCGTCAAGTTCTGCCGGCATGGAGTCGATGTCAGTCCTGATCATCGCACAGGCTTCGTCAACAAGGTCTATCGCCTTATCCGGAAGGAATCTGTCCGATATGTAGCGGTTGGAAAGCAATGCTGCAGCAACGAGTGCATTGTCTTGTATCCTTACCCCGTGGTGAAGCTGGAAGCGTTCTTTGAGTCCCCTGAGGATGGAGATAGTGTCCTCAACGTCAGGAGCTTCTACAAGTATCGGCTGGAACCTCCTTTCAAGTGCTGCGTCCTTCTCGATGTAGTTTCTGTATTCTTCGAGCGTGGTTGCCCCTATGCAGTGCAATTCACCACGTGCCAGCATTGGCTTCAGCATGTTGCCGGCATCGATCGCTCCTTCTGCCTTTCCTGCGCCCACGATAGTATGAAGTTCATCAATGAAAAGTATGACCCGGCCTTCACTCTTTTTAACCTCGTTGAGTACTGCCTTGAGCCTCTCTTCAAATTCACCTCTGTATTTGGCACCCGCAAGCAGCGACCCCATGTCAAGCGCGAAGATCGATCTTTCCTTCAGTCCTTCGGGAACGTCCCCCCTGTTTATCCTCATTGCAAGCCCTTCAACAATGGCAGTTTTCCCGACGCCCGGCTCTCCAATCAGAACAGGGTTGTTCTTAGTCTTTCTGCTCAGTATTCTTATTACCCTTCTTATCTCTTCGTCACGGCCTATTACAGGATCAAGCCTGTTCTCACGAGCCGCCTTCACCAGATCCCTGCCGTATTTTTCAAGAACTTCGTAAGTATCTTCAGGGTTGTCCGTAGTCACGCGCTGGTTGCCTCGAACATCGCACAGCGTTTTAAGAAAAGCATCCTTGTTCAGGCCGAAGGCAGCGAAAACTTTTCCCGAGGGGGAAGATGGGTTCTCAGACAGCATGGCAAGGAAAATATGCTCAACCGAAACATAATCGTCCTTTAGTTTTTCAGCCTCGTCCTCAGCTTTAACAAGCAACTGAGAAAGTCTTTGGGATAGGAAAATTTTTCCTGCTTCCTGCCCTGCGCCTGAGACCCTGGGTCTCTTACGCAGATCCGTTTCAAGGGCGTTTCTGATGTTATCGGCCGGCAGCCCCATTCTGCCAATAAGCTTTTGTATCAGACCATTTTCCTGGCCTATCAGCGAAAGGGCCAGATGTTCAACATCTACTTCCTGATGCCCATGTTTTATTGCCGTGTTCTGAGCCTCGTAAAATGCTTCCTGTGATTTCTGTGTAAGTTTATTCATATTCATAGTAATTCCCCCAATTTATTATACACTAACTATTGCTGACCATATGCTACTATTATATAGGTCAAATAAAATCAAACAACGCTGACTGCCGAAATCTGTATTTAACTGGAGCTAAATATTTCAAATTTTAGTGTTATATTGATCGTAATCTAAAAATTTCTTTTGTTTTTGTAAAATTTACTTTTTGTTCAAAAAAATTTCTGATATTTCAGCGAAATTGGCAATTTTGGGAAAATATTTAGTCAAATAGGCTTGACAAGTGGCTCGGATAAGTTTAAAGTTGCATGGTCGGATAAGTTCCGATTACAATATTTCCTGTTGGGAGGCAACACATTGAAAAGCAACGGTACAGTAAAATGGTTCAACGCAACTAAGGGTTATGGTTTTATCACCACAGATGAAGGCAACGATGTCTTTGTACATTTCAGCGCCATCCAGGGCGACGGATTCAAAACCCTTGATGAAGGTCAGAAGGTATCCTTCGAGATCACACAGGGCAGCAAAGGCCCCCAGGCTTCTGACGTCGAGAAGATCTAGCTTAGGCTAGTCCGCGTATTTCTTTATTAATAAGGAAATAGACTATTGAAGGAAGACAGCGAGGAAACTCGTTGTCTTCCTTTTTA
>DAITML010000016.1:0-23993 GCA_036835165.1 Synergistaceae bacterium
ATACCTGTCGACCGAAGGAGACAGTCGGACCTCTTTGATGCCAAGTTTTTTTGAAACTAAGGAAACAAATTCATTTACTGCGCCAAGCGGGCATATCCATCCGCAAAATACTCTGCCTGTCAGGAAAGTCGCAATTATAACAGCAATAAAAAGGACAAAAGAGCTCGAAGCCACACGGCGAAGCCAGTAACCATCAGTGATTCGGGAATATATTGATTCCAGGCCGCCGAAGGGACAAAGAGCATCAACTGTCGGAGAACCTGCAGGGCCCCCGCCAATCAATTGATGCCTGTATCCCATCCACGTTAAAAAAAGAAGAAAAAAAGTCAGAACTGCAAAACGCAGGTATTGGACTTTTTTCTTATCCTTGTTATCCATTTTAATCGTTTCAGGACCAGACATCAAAAAACAGCTCCTCAATTTTCGAATTTGATAAATATTTATAGAGCCAACTTTCAACCAGTATAAAGCAAAAAACGGAAAGGGGGATAAATAACGGAGCCGGCCGTCACCGGCTCCCCCACAAAATTGTTATAACCTACTGCTGTACCGGACAGTCTCTGAATCCTTTTCCAAAACCGCCGCGGTTTTTATATGCTTCCGGGTTTTTGAGCATCTCTTCAAGCCGCAGGTTGTCGCGGTCATTCTTTATCTTCTGGATCTTTGCATGAAGATCACGGATTTTTGCCTTATCGGGAACATCTTTGCCGATCTCAGCCCTTATTTCGGAATGGAGTTTTCTTATCTCATCCATCATCGCTCTGTCTTCGGGAGAAATTTCACGCTTCGGACCTTTTGCCTGAGCTTTTAATTTTGACGGGTCCTTTAGTATTTCCTCGAAATGCGCAGCTTCTATCTCACGGTTTAGTTTCTGGATCTTTTCGTGGATATCGCGGGCCTTGGCCTTATTGGGGATCTCTTTCTGAAGTTCCGCCCTGAGGTCAATATTAAGCTTCGCCCGTTCATCCATTTTAGCCCTCACTTCCGGGGCAGTGTTCTGCCACATCTGCTGTCCGTATCCCATATGCATCCCTGCTCCGGGTCCGCATTTGCCCGGTCTTCCCGCCCATCCGGGAGCCGCCATTGCGCTTCCTGCAAATACAAGTACCAATATTGCCGCTGCAAGTATCTTCTTTTTCATTCACGTCGACCTCCAATTCTGTAGTCAACATCATCGTATGATGTTTGATGATGCAAGCCTACCAATTACGTATGGAGATTTTATGGCGTAAATGTGTGGATTTTATGTTAATTACCCAGGACAGCCAGGGTATCAGAGAGTCACAGCCCTGTCCAAAAATGAAAAAACCCCCGCATAAAAATCTGGCTTGTGCCGGCGGAGGCTTTTGAAGTCATTAACTGTAACCTATCAAAAGATGAACGATATTTAAATCTGTAAGCTTGAAAGCCCTATCTTTCTCCCTTCCTCATATGCCTTCATGTTGCTCTCCAAATATTCCGGCTTTTTCGCGCCAAGTTTCTGCCTGATTATCTCTCTGGCTGTTTCGTCAGAAATAAAATCAGACATCGCAATGACAACTCCGAGGATAATAACGTTTACCGACCTGTCGTTTCCAAGATCTCCCGCTATCTTAGAAGCCTCTGCCGGTACTACTTTGATGTCGCTGCGGGTCGGGGTATACCTGGCCATGTCGCTGTTATAGATAAGCACGCCGCCAGGTTTTACAGAAGTTTCGTATTTATCCAGCGATGGCTGGTTTAGCGCAACGACCACATCTGCCTTAGTTACGAAGGGCGACCCGATCTCCCTGTCGCTGACTGTGACGCCGCAGTTTGCCGTTCCTCCCCTCATCTCCGGTCCGTATGAAGGAAGCCATGTGACATACTTGCCTTCTTTTATCGCTCCGTATGCCACAAGCTGTCCCAAAACCATTACGCCCTGACCTCCAAAGCCTGCGCAAAAGAGCGTGCGTGTATGATCAGACATTCAGCCCTGCCTCCCTTACTCAAAATCCTTGAATACCCCAAGGGGGTAATAGGGGATCATGTTTTTGACAAGCCAGTCGCATGCATCAGTAGGCCTCATGCCCCAGTTGGTGGGACATGTTGACAGCACCTCGACAAATGAGAAGCCTTTGTTTTCCATCTGGTTTTTGAAGGCCTTCCTTATCGCCTTTTTGAGAACGTTGAGATGGGCAGGTTTTGCGGCAGAGACCCTTTCTATGTAGCAGGGGGAGGCAAGAGAAGCCAACATCTCGGATACTCTTATAGGATAGCCTGCCTTATGGGGATCACGTCCGTCCGGTGTGGTCGTTGTCTTCTGCCCGATCAGTGTAGTAGGGGCCATCTGTCCGCCGGTCATCCCATATATTGCGTTGTTGACAAATATTACAGTTATGTTTTCCGATCTGTTTGCTGCGTGGACTATCTCCGCCATGCCTATTGAGGCAAGATCCCCATCGCCCTGATAGGTGAATATAAGCCTGTCAGGCCTGATCCTCTTGAATCCTGTAGCTACAGCGGGGGCCCTGCCATGGGGGGCTTCAATGAAATCCGTGTCTATGTAACCGTACATAAGGGCGGCGCATCCCACAGGTGCGACCCCGGTAGTGATGTCGCGGATATCAAGTTCATCAAGAGTCTCGCATATCATCCTGTGGATGATCCCGTGTGTGCATCCGGGGCAATAGTGTGTGTGGACACCTTCTATCCAGCTCTTTGGCCTTTCGTAAACTATCTTCTCCGGCATTTCCGATCCCCTCCCTTTCAGGAGAGCTCCGCAAATAACTTGCGGCACTCTTCTTCAATTTCTGCAACTCCGGGGCACATTCCGCCCGAGCGCCCGTAAAAACTCACAGGCACCTTGTATCTGACTCCCATTTTGACATCTCTGAGCATCTGCCCCCAGTTCATTTCAACGTCAAGTATGTGTCTGCATGTCGGAACAAGGGTTTCGAAGTCCTTATACGGAAAGGGGCTTACTAGAAGAGGCCTTATAAGGCCGACTTTGTATCCTTCCGAACGAAGGCTGTCAACGGCTGATCTCGCGATCCTGCCTACCGTACCGAATGCTGAGATGACAATTTCTGCATCGTCAGTCAGATACTTTTCGCAGGACGTTTCATTCTTTTCTATTTCGTGCCACTTTGCTTCAAGCTTTCTGTTGTGTTCCTCAAGTTCGTCAGGGTCCAGAAAGAGGCTCCTTATGATGTTTCTCTTACCGCCTCTTTCCTTCATGTATCCGCATGCCCATTTTTCGGGCTGTGAAAGATTTTTACCGTGTCCTTCCGGTATTTCGACTGCTTCCATTATCTGGCCGATCACCCCGTCACAAAGGACCATTACAGGAGTCCTGTATATCTGTGCCAGGTCGAATGCTTTCTGCACCATGTTCACCGTCTCCTGCAGGGATCCCGGAGCCAGGACGATCAGGTTGAAGTCGCCGTGGCCTATGCCGCAGGTCGCCTGATTGTAGTCCGACTGAGAAGGAAGTATCCCCCCAAGTCCGGGACCGGCCCTGACGACATTTACCACCACTACAGGGACTTCCTGCCCCGCTATGTAGCTGAGGGTCTCGGACATCAGGGATATCCCCGGACTTGAGGAACTGGTCATTACCCTCTCTCCTGTGGTACCCCCTCCCAGTATCATGTTTGAAGCTGCGACTTCGCTTTCAGCCTGGAGATATACGCCGCCGACCTGAAAGAGGCGCTTTGACATATACTCCGGGATCTCATTCTGAGGGGTTATAGGATAACCGTAGAAATACTTGCATCCTGCCTGGACCGCAGCTTCAGCGATCGCCTCAGTGCCCTTCATCAAAGTTTTTCCCATTCTGACCACCCCTTCTCTCTCTATTCTTCGCGAAAGACCTTGATAACTGCATCAGGGCACCGCATAGCGCACATTCCGCACCCTATGCAGTCCTGAGGCCTTGCTGCTTCAACCGGCCGATATCCCTTTTTGTTTATCCTGCCGGATATCTCAAGTACACTTTTGGGACACGCCTCAACGCACATAGAACAACTTTTGCAGTATTGCTCGAGTATTTCGACTCTCCCTTTTGGCATATGAAACACTCTCCTTTGTATTAAATACGTACCTTGCCTCTTTCCCACGGCAGCAATATCTCTCTCTGCAGCGACCAAAGAGGCAGATGATCAGACAGCAGGCTTCTGACATCAGGCCAGATCGACTCTTCAGCCATACCAAAAAGCATCGGGATCCCCATCTTTTTTGAAAACTCATGGACCAAATTTGTCCCCTCTGCACAATCCTGAGGTCTTGTCTTGTCCATAAGATGCGCATTCGCCGCGATCAAGCTGACTGAAAGTCCGCAGGTAGCTTCGAGTTTATCTTTCATTGCTTCGATTTCTGAAAAGGTTCTGGTGTGGGTCCTGTAGGGGTTGATGAGAAAGATAAGATCATATCCTGCTGTGATTATTTCTGGTTCAAACTGCTTGAGAGCAAGCGCACCCTGCGAATCTCCTCCGACGTCAATTATCAATCGGCTCGACGCGTCATGGATCTTTGTCCTGATCAGAGGGTTGATGTAGCTCATGTCCCCCCATTTGATATCTCCGGGAGGGGAAAGGACCGACAGGTTCTCTTTCTCTATGTCGCCGGACAGCGCCCTAAGACAAAAATATGGATTTATAATATCCATGTCGGCAAGGACTACCCTGTCCCCAACTTCAGCCATAGCCGAAGCAAGGCTTATCGTCAGTTCCGTCTTTCCTGAACCGAGTGCACCGGTAACTGCAACAACGTGATCCCATTTCATCCCGTTCAGTAATTTTAGGTTGTTATCGTGTGCATCCCTATTCTTTTTCATAGACATGAGCCTCTTCTTCCCGCGAAAGCACTTTGTATGCCCCTTCGGCAAGAGCCCTCAGTTCATCTTCACCCGGTACGCGGATAACTTCCGATATCCAGGAAACCTTTTCCTTTATAAGGTCACACAGATATTCGCTGTTAGCCAGTCCTCCTGTCAGTATCACAGCATCTGCCTTGCCGTTGAGATTGACAGCCCTTGAACCTATTTCTGCCGCGATCTGGTAGGCAAGAGCTTCAACGATCAATTTTGCTTTCTCGTCCCCGGCATGAACCCTTTCGATGATCTTCCTGAAATCCCTTGTTCCGAGGTGTGCAGCGACACCGGCATCACCGACTACCATCCTCTCTATCTCTTTTCGGGAATAATTGCCGGAAAAGCATAAATTTATAAGATCCCATGCATGGACTGTACCTGCACGCTCAAGGGACATAGGGCCATACCCTCCGAGCCCGTTGTTCACATCTATTACCTTGCCCTCACAGTGCGCTCCAACTGTAACTCCGCCTCCCATGTGAGCAACAATGAACCTGCATTGACCGGGATCCTTTCCCATATTTCGGGCGACTCTGTAAGCAACTGCCTTTTGGTTGAGCGCGTGGAATATCGGCCTTTTCGGAAGATCAGGCATCCCGCTCACGTGCGCGACCTCAGACATTTCGTCTACACATACGGGGTCAACAATAAAGGCAGGAATAGATCCTGCCTTCTCTGATATCCTCTTTGCGATCAACCCTCCGAAGTTCGATGCGTGCCTTCCGTACCTGCATGATCTCAGGTCGTCGGCCATGTCTTCGTTAATTATCCATGCTCCGCCTCTGATCGGATGCAGGAGTCCGCCCCTCCCCACCACGGCAGAGAGTTCGGAAAGACTGTTTCCATGATTTTCGAGTATTTCAATGGAGTTTGTAAAACGAAAGTCTTCCTCTGTTTCAGACGATCCTTTGCAGAGGGCGATATCTTCCTGGCTGTATTCGACAGATTCAGACCAGATCATTTTGAGGTCCTCGTATAAAGCCGCCTTCATTCCGGTGCTTCCTGGGTTGATTGCAAATATCTTCATTTTTATCCGCAACCTTTGCTAAATAGAGTCATATTTCACATTTAGGTTTGTTTTTGAAAAGAAAGACTTCCCTATACTTTATTATAATACATTTTTATTTTTAAGAAAAGGTTTCAATTCCCAGTTGAATTTTCTGGCTTTTCTGTGCCTTGACACTCAATATTCTGGTTGTTATACTCTCCTTCGTGGCGGCATAGCCAAGTGGTAAGGCAGAGGACTGCAAATCCTTTATCCCCAGTTCGAATCTGGGTGCCGCCTCCAAATGTTTAAGAGTCATTAAAACCAAAACCTCGGGGAGATATCCCCGAGGTTTTTTTGTGAACCATAACCTGCCTGCCGGAATGTAATGCATGATACATGTTTAACATTCATCATTACGGGGGGTCCATATCATCAGGATCACAGATGCGATGATGAGGGGAGTTGCTATCAGCATACTTATGCTAAGATGCTCACCTCCGAGAAGCCATCCTAAAAATACTGCCACAACCGGATTTACAAAGGCATGAGTCGCCACCCTGTTTGCCGGTTCTACCCTCATCAGCCAGAGAAACGATGAATAGGCGACAAGAGAACCGAATATGACAAGATATATAAGAGCAACAACAGATTTTAGGGAGAAAGTGGCAACGGTCTGATGATATCCCATAAATGCCGAGGTCAGAAAATGGATCAACATCATAACCGCACCTCCGCACATCATCTGCATTCCGGAAGACATCAGGGAGTCTTCGTGGATCTTTGGATTTTTAGAGATAAATGCTCCTACGACCCATGTGATCCCGCTTAATATCAGCATAAGTACCCATATGATATAACTCGATTCAAAGGAAAAATCAGCTTTTGGGTCACCTGCGACCAGGAAAAAAATCCCGCAGAAACCCAAAGCTATTCCAATATAATGACGTACCGAAGGCCTTGCACCGTTGTAGAATAGCCATCCGATCATACAGAACCATAAAGGTTCGAGAGCCACCAGAAGGGCAGCTATAGAAGACGGGACAACTCTCTCGGCACTGGTGATCAGCCCGTATGAGACAACGAACGGAAGAAGTGATGCCATAAATGCGCTTATCCACCCGCTGAGCGTCGTCCTATGTCCGGAAATGACCGACCTCAATGTCAGAAGGATGGCTCCGGCACTAAGGAATCTCGCTCCTCCGGAAAAGAAGGGAGGAATGGTCTCAACTGTGAATCTTATTGCAAGATATGTAGACCCCCATATTATGTAAACCATAAGATAAGCGAATATGAGGGCTGCTTTTGAAGGCTTGCCCGTTCCGTCAAGAGACATAAATACGACCCCTTTTCGTTCCCTGCAGACTGCTGCACTTTTCTGCTCCGTTCAAATTATAACGCCATCTGCCGCAGCGTGCCCCTTCTCTTTAATGGATGAAAGGTTGTGCCGGGAGTTATAGATATGCAATAATTGGAAATATAAATTGATTTTCGGCATTGCGCATATTTATATTTTATTTTATATCAGCCTTAAGCAACCTCTTATCTTACAAGGGAGGCCGCAAATCATGAAAAACGAGATCGCGACAATGAAGCTGTTCATCCGGAGGCATTTGCCCGACGGAAGAGCGCTGACAGTACCCTGTACGATCGGGATACTGTCAGAAAAAGACGAGAAAATATCTATAGAACTGCACAATGAAGTTGCCCACGGACTGAGCAGAGACATCTTCGCAGCCAGTACCGAAGAAGAGCTTAAAAGATTCTTGTCTGAAGACGGGATTGCTGTAGGAGCAAGATATAAAGACAGGCTGATCTGCCTGAGGACACTGAAAATTTCACCTGACTGGGTAAAGGGGGCCCTGGCGGACTACAACTTCGCCCCCGAAATGTACGAAAATTCCGCTGTCACAGGTTTCTGCGTAGTGGACAGGGAGTTCAGAGGCAACAACATACAGTTTTTGACGCAGTTTTATGCCGAGAACATCATATCTAAAAGGTTTGATTCTGTAGTCACTACCGTGTCCCCAAAAAATATTTTCAGCCTGCAAAACGTACTTGCATGCGGATATTACATCATCGCGATAGAGTGGACATACGGGGGTTTTCTTCGTTTTGTGCTCAAAAAGGAATTTTATCCGGAAAATCCGCTCTGGACTCATGGCCACACGAGGATCCCCATCAGGGACATAAAGAAACAAAAAGATGCTCTTGCAAATAGCTGTGTAGGCTACAAGATCGTCAGAGGACCCAGCGGTTTCGCGATCCTCTACGGCAGGGTGGGTTCCTGACACCTTTACCCCGGACAAAGCATATTGAACAGGGCGGCACGGACATAAGATAAAAGAGTGCAGCTTAAACCGTTTAAGTTTAAGCTGCACTCTTTATCTTTTCTGAGAAGGATCTAAATCAGTTTCTTGATCATCGCCGAGATCATCCTTGCCCCCGGGAAGAAAGCATGAGAAACTTTTTTGCCGGCAAAACCCATCATAAGACCGGCAAACGCCGCGGCTCCCAAAACATGAAGCGGCTTCCTCCTGATCATTTGTACAGGGTCCATCTCCATCATTGCCGCCCTGAAATTGGATTTCGCCTCTTCAAGAGTCAGTTCTCTTTTGCTCTGTTCCAACACGGGATGCCCCTTTTCCATAAGATATCATCCTGCCCTTTGAGATCATCCATGCGCCTGCTCCCAGGAAGAAAGCCGCAACAAGAAGAGCTGATGCAGGTTTGCCGATAAATTCGCTCAGCCAAAAGTATAGCGCTGCGCCAACGGCAAAAACACCATATACAACAAGCACGGCTCCGAAAAACATGATCAGGAGCCCCTCTATCACAAGGACGGATCTCTCCCTGAAAGTCCTGCCTTCCGCTTCGATCAGATCAAAAAAACTTACTATAAGATTGGCAAAAGTTTCCAATCCGTTCACCACTCCTGTCCCTGGGCCTTCCGGCCCGGAGCTATTCTTCTTCCGCGCGCCAGCAACAATAGTCCAGGAGTTTCCCTATTACTATACCGGCCCCAAAAGCAATTACAACGGAGAGGAACGGGTTATCCGAAACTCTTGTGCCGACTTTCGCGACAGCTGCCTTTCCGGGCTCCTCATATTTTTCGATCACAGGCTTGACTGCGGCCAGGAGGGTCTTGGCTCCGTCATCCAAGGTGTTCTTCACCTTGTTGAAATCGATTATGCGTTTTGCTTCAGCCTTCTCCTGCTGTTCAGCAATCGCGCACTTCAAAGCCTCGATCTCAGCCTTAAGTTCCATTATGACATCTTCGCTGGTCTTGACTTCTGACATGAGAATACCTCCTCTGGATTTTTCGGATTTGTGCTTGTCATTCTAACCTTTGTTTCGCTATTTTACCATGATAGAGTACTTTCAGGGAATATGGAGTAAAATAATAGAGTATTTTGCTTATTGATCACATATGCGGCAGGAGGCAACAGCATGAAGGAAAATTACGTTGAAGTTCCGCTGCTTCAGCAGCGCGAGATCGAGATCAGCGTGCTCGGACCCATAATAAGGGCATTTGCAGAGAAGTTCGGGGAAGAAATAACATATAGCCTGGTAAGAGAGACAATGCAGGAGTTGTCACGCAGGCTCGGAAGGGAAAAATCACTTGGCGGCGGCGGGTTGGAGAACCTGAAAGCAAAGTGTATATCAAAATGGAACGAGGGAGGGGCATTGGAAGTCAGAATGAAGGAAGACACCGACACTGTTCTGGCTTTTGATGTGACCAGATGTGACTTTGCAGACCTATACAGAGAGCTGGGATTCGGTGATATCGGAGCTCTTATTTCATGCGACCGGGATGCTGCATTTCTTGAGGGGTTTGACCCGCAACTGGAACTTCTGAGACAGAAAACCCTTATGGAGGGCAAAGATCTCTGTGATTTCTGCTACAGAAAAAAAGGATGACCTGCGCACACCAAAAGATAAATACAGGGAACTCACCGGCTTACTCAGGAAACTTGGAGAAGCCGCGGTCGCTTTTTCAGGCGGTGTGGACAGTTCCCTTCTTGCTTACGCTGCAAAAGATGCCCTTGGCGATAAGGCGTGTGCATTTACTCTGTGGTCTCCTCTCCTTCCCGCCAAAGACAAGGAAGAAATACTCTCTTTTGCAGAAAGGTACGGCATAAAGCTATTTAAAATCAGGCATAATGATCTTGAGATCAAAGATTTTTGCGAAAATTCTCATGAACGGTGTTACGTATGTAAATCCGCGAGGCTGAGTGTTTTGGCTTCCCTGGCCGCAGAGCTCGGAGTGCCATGGCTGCTTGACGGTTCCAACATTGACGACCTAAGCGATTACCGGCCCGGGATGAGGGCCATCAAAGAATCGGAGATCACGCTCTCTCCGCTTCTTGAGCTTGGCCTTTCAAAAAATGACATAAGGGAAATGTCATCTCACCTGGGTTTGCCGACTGCAGAAAAGCCCTCTGCGGCATGCCTGGCTTCGAGGATCCCTACAGGAACAGCCATAACTGAGGAGATTATCCAAAAGATAGATGCGGGAGAGGACATAATCAGAAAATTTCTTCCGGCAAACGCACAATTGAGAATGCGCTGCGACGGAAGGACCGCAAAAATCGAGACAGACCGGGATAATATCCCCGGCCTGTCTCAGTCTTTACATTTGATATCTGAAAAACTTTCACTTATAGGAATTGCTGCTGTACTTATAAACGAGGACGGCTATTTGATGGGCAGCACTACATTTCGACCGAAATGAAAAGGGTCTGGCCACCCCTCGACATCAGTATCCCAAGGGACCTGTTCTTTGCTCCCATCACCTTGTCCCAGTCATCCAGCGTTTTCATTTTTGTCCTGTTCACTTCCAGAATGACATCTCCCGGCTGAAGCCCTAATCTTGCACCAAGGCTCCCTCTGTCGACACTTGTGACAACCAGTCCTTCCTTGGAATCAAGCTTGTATTCTCTTTGAAGCTCACTGTCTATTACAGCTGCAGTGATACCCATCTGCTTTGATGAACCGGATAAACCTTTTGACCCGGGAAGCGGTTTGGTTCCGGTTTTCTGTCCGTTTCCCTTGTCTATCTCGCCAAGTATTACTTCTACTTTCCTCTTTTTCCCGTCCCGGTAGATCTCAAAATCTACCTTATCACCGGCCAGCTTGTTCCTGACAGAAAATACAACATCCTGGCTGTTTTTTACTTCCTTGCCTGCTATCGATACGATAACGTCGCCCCTTTTAAGTCCATATTTGTCTGCAGGCGAGTCGGGCTCGACATCGGCAATTATAGACCCTTCCTTGACCGGAATTCTGTATGCATCAACAAGAGCCGCCGTCAGAGGCTGCACGGTAACTCCAAGCCATCCCCTGCGCACTTCGCCGTGTTTTATGAGATCTTCCATGATCTGCTTGGCCATGTTAATGGGGACGGCAAAACCTATTCCCTGAGCATAAGGGACTATAGCTGTGTTGATCCCGACTACCCTGCCGCTCAGGTCGATCAGCGGACCTCCGCTGTTGCCCGGATTTATGGCTGCATCCGTCTGCATAAAACCCTGGAAGTTCACCCCTGGAGCCTGGAGCGTCCTGTTTTTTGCAGATACGACTCCGGCCGTTACCGAGTTCTCAAAGCCGAGAGGATTCCCTATCGCGACGACCCATTCGCCTACTTCTGTCGCATCAGAGTCACCAAGGACAAGGACAGGCAGATCCGGCGCCTTGATCTGGATCACCGCCAGGTCAAAGGTCGGGTCCTGTCCGACCTTCTTGGCATCAAATGACCTTCCGTCCAGGAGCGTTACTTTTATCTTGTCTGCCCCTTCGATCACATGGTTGTTTGTCAGTATATACCCATCCCTGGTAACTATGAAGCCGGAACCCTTTCCTCTTTGAGGGACCATCCTCTCCTGACTGCCGTTGCCTCCGCCGCCGAAGATATCCCCTCCGAAAAATTCTTCAAAGAATGGATCTCCGCCGAATGGGTTAGTGATTATACTCTGCTTTACCATTGTTTCGGTGTCTATATTCACAACAGCGGGAGAACTTTTCTTAACTATTGAGACGATCGGATTTCCGCTATATACATCCTGAGCCTGGGCTCGTGCAACTGTTGAAGCAACGATCCTCTCGTCAGGCCCTGCGAATTTTTTTACGGTACTGTACTCAGATGCAATAAAGGTTCCAAATGCTCCGCCCGCAAACATAACCGCACCTGCAGCAGCAGCTGCAGCAATTTTTTTCACTGTTCCCCAAATTTGTTGCTTACTCATGAACACACCTCCGGCTTCTTGATCAATATTTTTCTATATATACCTGACATTTTACTTAGTTTCATATAATTTGCATCAAGCATATTACGTATGGCAATGACTGCGCGAGAAATCAAATTTTATTATTGTTCGGTTATTGAACATCATGTTACATTGTTCATTACTTTATTCCCTGCTATAATGCTGAAGTGGTTTGATTTTTCCGGTGGAGCGTGGCTATGAGGAAAATTGCCAAAACTTATTTTCCCAAAACTTGGACTTTTTTCCTTCTCGTAGTTCTTCTTGTTGTCGCTTTTTTTGCCGTTTATGCTCTGCTCGACCATGTAAGGGTCATCCTTTTCTCCCACACAGAAACACAGAATCAGTCAGTTGTCTCGCTTGCAGCCAACATGGTCGATGAGCGTATAAACTCAAAGCTGATCCAGCTTCAGACCCTGGCATACATTCCTTCATCGTCCCTCCGCAACACTTCAAGCAAGAAACTTCTCGCAAATAAACTGTCCCAGATAAAGCTTGAAACATCCAAGATGGGATATCATTTCATCCAGCTTACAGATGCAGACGGGTTATCCATAAGCTCTGACGCAAACGAAATTAAAATAACCGGGACAAAGCATTTTTATAGGGCTCTGAGAGGCTTCACGACCATTACACAAATAACCGGCAACGAAAGAGGAGATCCGTTTTACAAGAGTAAAAAGGGAATGATGATACTGAGCGTCCCTATTTTTTCAGGAGCAAACGTATTCGGAGTCCTGACAGCTGCCATCTCACCGGAAAAGCTGAATGTTCTGGAAAACATTGACATCCCCTACAGCGGCGCTGCGTTGTTCCTTATAGACAGAGACCACAGGATACTGGCAAGATATGGGGAAAATTTGGCCGGGCTTTTCAAAAATGCCGCCGGTCCGACCTTTTTCAACCTGATCTCTTCCCTGCTTACCCCGGAAGAACTGAACCAAATAAAACATGAGATCGCATATTTAATGGGTAATTCCGTACGAAATTATAAAAGCAGCAAAAATGGAGAAATAATATCTTTGGCAAACCTCCCCAGTTCGGACGGATGGAAGCTTGCGGCAGTATCCTCCGAGCACAGCATAAGGTCGCAGCAGAACAGCCTGATCTATAGGATATGTGCCCTTTTTGCAGTAATTACTTTTCTGATAAGCACAATGATACTCTACGTTTACATCGTAAATTGGAAATACAAAAGGATGCGGGACCTGTCGCGCGCGGCAATAGACATCACAGGTTCACATTTTTTCAGGTTTTCCCCTTCAGGCGATGTAAAGGACTACGAAAAAGAGTTTGCATCATTGATAGGAGTACCGGCTGACGGCAGAATGTTCAGTTTGCCTGAAATAATGCATGACGGTCAAAATATATTCCCGATGGATAAAGTCGACGGTCATACATCTTTTAAGCTTTCCCTGCGAAATGAATTAAAGAAAAATGTTTGCCTTCTTGTGCAGGTCATCGGCAAACCAGAATCGGGCTTTTATCCGGCATTTGCGATGGATGTTACGAAAGATGAAGAAATGCAGGAAAAAATACGGGATCTTGCCTATGTTGATGTAATAACCAACATTCCAAACAGAGAAAGTTTTATCCTTAAAATTGAGCAACTAAATGAAAAATGCCTTAAGGAAAGCTTTAAAAGCGGGCTGCTCTTTGTTGACATAAACAACAGCCATAAAATACTGGAGATGTTTGGTCACAGGCTGTTTCAAAATGTGATCAGGGAAGCGGCGGAAAGACTCTCTTCAATTTCTGAAGAGGCAAATGGAAGTCTTTATAACCTTGGGGGCGATGATTTTGTAATCGTCATAGACGATTACGATAATATTGGAGAGATGCTTAGCATTGCAGATGAGATAAACAGACATTTTGCCAGGCCTTTTATGATTGGAGACGCCTCATTTGAGGTAAGCTGCAGGACGGGCATAGTATCCTGCCCTGAGTACGAAATGAAGACTCAGATCACCCCCAGCGATATGCTCAGATACGGGGAAATTACTGTCAGGCTAGCTAAAACAAACAAAAATCTCTTTATACTTGATATGGAATCTTATCTATCGGTCATCAATGAACTCGATTTGGAGATGGATCTTATCAACTCCATTAAAAATGACGAGCTTAAACTTAACTATCAGCCCATTTATTCCTACGGACTAGACACCATAACTGCATTTGAAGCTCTGCTGCGATGGGAAAGCAAAAAGCATGGGATGGTTCCCCCTTGCGTTTTTATTCCTTTGGCAGAAAAGTGCGGGTTCATTAACCAGCTTGGAGATTTCGTGATCGGCACATCTCTTGATTTTGCCGCCAGGATCAGGTCTCAGAAAAAAAACATAACTGTAAACTTCAACGTATCCCCGATCCAGTTTTTACAACCGAATTTTGCCGAAAAGCTGATTTTTAAGTTTAACAACCGCTTACTTCCGAGACAAAGCATAGGTCTCGAGATCACCGAGTCCTACCTGTTCGAAAACATGGCGGAATTGAGCGAAAGGCTGGACCTTATAAGAAAGGCCGGAATAAGCATATCGGTCGATGATTTCGGCACAGGATACTCTTCACTCTCTTATCTCAAGGATCTGCCAATAGATTATCTCAAGATCGACAGAAGCTTTACAATGGGGATAGAATCATCGGAAAAACACATAAAACTGATCAAAGGAGTTATTGCCCTGGCAAAATCTCTTCGCATAGAGATAATCGCAGAAGGAATAGAAACAGAGGACCAGCTTAACACCATTTTAAGATGCGGCTGCGACAAGATACAGGGTTTTTACATTTCAAAACCAGTAAATGAAGAAGAGGCTCTTGCGTTTATCGGTTACTTCCGCGGCCTCAGAGGATAGAGGCGGCCATTCAATAAGTAGATGCTCGAAGCAGTTTTGCTTCGAGCATCTATTTTGTTTTGTTTGGACTGATCTTTATCTGCTGCGGAAAGATCTCTTTTTTCCCCTGTCAGAGGTTCCCCTTTGAGAGCGAACTACGGGACATACAAGCACGCGCCTTGAGGGTTCTTCTCCGATAGATTTGGTTTCGACCTCTTTATTTTCCTTGAGGGCGAGGTGTACTATGCGCC
Organism: Synergistaceae bacterium; assembly: GCA_036835165.1. Lineage (GTDB taxonomy): Bacteria > Synergistota > Synergistia > Synergistales > Synergistaceae > Caenicola. The sequence goes on from DAITML010000016.1 coordinate 15,159, forward strand.
TCTCCCAGCTCGACATAGGCTCAAGACTGACCGGGGTCCCCTTACGCAGAGATTCTCTGGCGATAGATTCTGCAAGCCTGGTCAGTGTCTGTTCTCTTCTCTGACGATATCCTCCGCAGTCAAAACGCACTCTGCGGGTCGACATGTCATCGTGGCAGGCAAGGTTGGTAAGATACTCCAATGCTTTAAGTGTTTCGCCATACCTTCCGATGACGACCCCGACATCTTCGCCTACAAGGTTGATCATGCCATCTCCGCTAAGCTCAGGGACCAGGTCAAGATCCATCTTTTCGAGGATATCGTTGACAAAGTGACATGATTTGATGAAAGATACCGGCGCAAATGGTTTAACCTCGACTTTATACGTGCAGCCAAGAAAACCAAAGAGTTTTTTATCCTCTGAGATTATTTGGGTCTCGATATCATCAGGCCTGATACCCCATAGTTCCGCCGCCTTGTTACGGGCTTCTTCGATGGATTCACACTCAAAAACTGCGGATCCTATTTCGGGGATCGGTTTTTTTTCTTCCGTATCTCTGTCCATCATGAGCGCCTCTTGCGGGGCAAGGCTAAATGGTGTCCATTATTCATCTTCGTCTTCATCATAATCGTCCTCATCTTCGTCATCATCTTCATCGGCTTGGGCAGATGCCGGCTTGTTCTTATGCAGGACCGGCTTTACCTGGAGTTCCTCTTTGGTCTTTTTCATTACGAAGAACTGCTGTGCGACTCCCATAAGGGATGAAAGCCCCCAGTAAAGCATGACCCCGCCGGGCATCGAAAGACATATAAAGGCCATAAAAAATGGCATTATGGTGTTCATCATTGCCATCTGCGGATTGCTGCCCGAAGAGAGTTTCTGCTGCGCCCATGTCAGGAAGGAAATGCCTATCAGAAGAATAAGGTTCCCAATGTAAAGGCCTGCATTCGAGAGTCCGGAGGGGTTTTGGAGGATACCCGTAAGCACTGACATAAGACCGTAGTTCCCTGTAGGATCTGCCGCAACGCCCACTGCCTGAGCCAAACCTGCCGTGGTAGATGAACCTAGGATTATCCCCATGAAGGAGGTCCCGGCAAAATCATATGTCCTTAATACGTTGAAGAGAAGAATAAGGATAGGAAGCTGTACAAGAAGCGGAAGACACCCGGCAGCAGGGTTTACCTTGTTCTCTTTGTACAGGCGCATTGTTTCCTGGTTGAGTTTTTCTTTGTCATTTGCATACTTTTCCTGCAGCACTTTCAGCCTCGGCTGTATCTTCTGCATCTGCTGCATACTTGTCATCTGTTTCTGGTTAAGAGGATAGAGCGCTATCCTCACTGCTACCGTCAGCAGAACTATCGCCATACCAAAAGAGTTTGTGAGGCCGTAAAAAAATTCAAGGATCATGAGAAGCAAATCGCTTGCTCCACTCCAAATCGCACCCAAAACTTTCACCTAACCTTTCGAAGTCCTTTAAATAACTTTCCTATCCATATCCGTGTATCTGCATCTTCCTGTGCCGGAACAGGATCATATCCTCCCGGACTCCATGGACCGCAGCGCAGTATCCTGCGCAGTCCGAGTTCTGCTCCGCAAATGAGGCCATACTTATCCACCGCTTCAGCTGTATATTCGGAGCAGGTTGGAACAAAGCGGCATTTTCCACCTCCCAGTACCGGGGATATTGCTGCCTGGTAGAACCTGATCAAAAAAATTCCGGCGAGAGAGGCTATCCGCATCTTTGCCTTTCTTTGTCCGCATCCCAGTCAGGTCCCGGCCAGTCCTTCCTCAACAGGCCCCTTCTCTTCAGTGAACGGGCAATGTCCAAATAGACTTCGATGGAAGACTTTTCCAGCGCTTTCTCCCTTAATGAGGCTATTATCCATACACCATCCCTCATCCACGGCAAAAGCCTTCTGAATGCTTCTCTCATCATCCTTCGGCCCCTCGTACGCCTTGATGCGTTTGCTGTTTTTCTACCGACAGTGACCCCTACAAGACAAGGCTCGCCCGGGCGTTCAACAAACAACAACCGCACCAGCTCGCTTGTTTCACGACGTCCGGTGCGGAATACAAGGTCGAACTGCCATGCATGCCTGAGCCTGACAGCTGACGAAAAGCCGAAATTCACGGCTGATTAGACAGCGAGACGCGCTCTACCCTTACGGCGACGATTCCTTAAAATGCGGCGTCCGCTTGGGGAGGCAGAACGTACCAGAAAGCCCATTGAACGCTTTCGTCTGGTGTTATGCGGCTGAAATGTTCGTTTCACAGACTACACCTCCTGTGTTTCATTTTCTTATGACCATTATCGTATTACTGAGCTTTTCGCTTGTTTTTGACAGTGAATTACAAAAAACCCTTAAACCGCCTTTTCCCGGTTCAAAATCATGAAGGAAAGACGGATAGAAAATTCAGTGTCTTATAAGCAACCTAGTAAATATATCATACACTTCTCCATGGAGCAAGAAAAATTATATTTCGGCATGGAAAATTTGCCGCCTGATGTAAAATAATTGGAGTAAAATAGAATGGGTTGTTGCAGTAAATGCCCCATATGTGCTAATATATCCGCTGTCTTTTGTGAAGGAGGTGACGGCATTGCCAAACAAGAAATCAGCGAAAAAACGAGTTCTGGTCACTGAAAGAAACCGCATCTACAACCGCTTCTGGAAAACCCGCTGCAAAAATGCAGTAAAGAAGCTTCTGGATGCAGTTGAACAGAAAGACTCCGAGCTTGCAGCAAAGAGGCTGAACGAGGCTCAGGGTGTACTGGATAAAGCGGTAGTAAAGGGCGTCGTCCACCGGAATACAGCATCTCGCCGCAAGGCCATGATGGCAGCAAGATTCAAGTCTCTTTCTGCTTAGGTTCAGGTGACCCGATCAATCCTAGAGATCTCTATGGAGAGGATGAGAAACTCCTCTCCATTTGTAGTTTCTTCAAAACGCCATCAATTCTATCACGAGAGTCTCAAGACCTGTCCATCCTGACCCGGTACCACTCTTTTCGTCTATGTTCAACTTGATAAGCCCGAACACAAATCTTCCGATAGGATCAGCACCATATCTGCGTGCAGCTTTCCCAGCCATAGCCCAGGCATAGTTCTTTGCTCCGAGTGACTGTTCAAACAGAGATCCCATACCCGGATGAACAGATGCATACCAGGCAAGCCTCATCCTGTTATGGATGGCGGAGACAAGAGGGATGAGGTCACCGTTTTTTGAAATCGCGCTGAGGCATCTCATCGTCTTGATATGGTCTCCGCTGCACAGCCCGTCGAGAAGTTTCAGCAGGTTTCCGGTCCCATCGTCAAGACACATGCTTTCAACGTCCGAAGAGTTTACGGTCCCTCCTTTTCTCAACAGAGAGAGGCTGAGCATCTGACGTCTTATCTCTTCCGGGTCCTCGGTAAGTTCTATGATAAGAGAGACTGCCTCCCTGTCTATCCTGATCCCCATCTCTGCCGCCAGGCCTGATGCCCACATCATTCTTTCCCGCGGCCATCGTGGGAATGGTGCGGCTTTGAGGATCGTGCTCTTTTCAAGTGTCCGTGCAGGGAATAACTTTACAGGGTCTGAATCATATACCAAAAGGATAATTACTGAAGTGTCGCCGTCCACCATCGTGTCCAGGTTTTCCGGAAAAGGACCCATAAGAGCTGCCGATTCAACAATAACAAGCCTCTTCTCGTCAAAGAGACCTCCGGAAAGGTTATCTGACAGGAGGGGGCCCCATTCACCCCCCTCCTGCCTTCCTGATATCACATACCCTTTTTTTTCATGATCAGCAACTGTCTCCTCCAGGAGGCGTCTCTGTCCGGTGCCTGAAGCAGAGATCAGGAGGAGGGAGGGCATCAGTCTTTCACCACTATATTTACCAGCTTGCCGGGGATCGGGATCACCTTTACTACCTCTTTTCCCTCTATCCTCTTCATTGTCTCAGGCCTTGAAAGTATATCCTTCTGAAGATCTTCTTTAGACAGGCCTGCTTTCGCGGCAAACTGTTCGCGCACCTTTCCGTTTATTTGAAGGACTATAGTCACCTGATCCTCTACGAGAGATTCGGGGTCGACATCAAACCATTTTTCAACGGACAGGAAAGTATCGTTCCCGATCATGTGCCAAAGCTCCTCGGTTATGTGTGGAGCAAAGGGTGAGAGACAGGTGAGAAGAGTTTCTACACCTTCCCTCATCACCGACCATGCCTCCGGGGTCCCGGGCCTGAAGCCGATCAGAGCGTTGGTCAGCTCCATCAGTCTTGCTACCGCGGTGTTGAACTGCCGCTCTTCGCTGATGTCCTTTGTGACCCTGTCAAGCGTCGTGTGTGTGATGCGTTTCACATCCCTGACATCTGCGGATCTTATATCTCTCATCGGGACCCTGTCTCTTGAAACCTTCACTATTTCATCAAGGTTAGACTCAACCAGTCTCCAGACCCTGCCAAGGAACCTGTGAGCTCCCTCTACGCCCCTGTCAGACCAGTCAAGGTCCTTTTCAGGCGGCGAAGCAAAAAGTATGAAGAGCCTTGCCGTGTCTGCCCCGTATTTGTTGATTATTTCATCCGGGTCTACGACGTTGCCGAGCGATTTTGACATCTTGGCGCCGTCTTTAATGACCATGCCCTGGGTAAGGAGCCTTTTGAAGGGCTCTCTCATTTCCTTTGGAAGTAGACCCAAGTCTGCACAAACTTTTGTGAAGAATCTTGCATAAATAAGATGGAGGCATGCATGTTCAATACCTCCGATGTACTGGTCAACATTCATCCAGTACGCAGCATCATCTCTGTTGAAGGGCTGTCCGGTCTCCCAGGGGGATGTATACCTGCTGAAATACCAGGATGAACAGAAGAATGTGTCCATGGTGTCCGTTTCACGCTTTGCCGGTTTTCCGCAGACAGGACATGTCGTATTTATCCAGTCTTCACGAAGTGCAAGCGGATTGCCTCCGTGTTCGGGCATCTCAATGTCGAGCGGCAGTTCCACGGGAAGCTGATCCTCAGGTACCGGAACTATCCCGCAGTGGTCGCAGTAGATCATCGGTATAGGCGTGCCCCAGTAGCGCTGCCTTGAGATCAGCCAGTCCTTGAGCCTGAACTGGACTTCCTTGCGGCCAAGCCCTTTATTCTCAAACCATTCCCCTATCTGTTTGATAGCCTCGGGAGTAGGAAGTCCGTCAAACTCGCCTGAATTGCATGCTATGCCGTCAGCATCGACTGATTCGGTCATTGCCTCTCCGTCGGGGACAGGCCCGTTCTCAGGCCTGACGACCGGGATCACGGGTATTCCATATTTCCTTACAAAATCAAAGTCTCTCTGGTCGTGCGCAGGAACACCCATTATTGCCCCTGTTCCATAGTCCATGAGGATATAGTCTGCGATCCAGATAGGGACCTTCTTCCCATTCACAGGATTTATTGCGTAAAATCCTGTTTCGACGCCCTCTTTGTCAGTTCCTACCGCAGTACGCTCGATCGCACTTCGCGAGGACATCCTTTTTGCGAAAGCCCTCAATTCTTCTGCCTTGGCCCCTCCAGCCTTTTCAGCAAAAGCCTCCACAAAGGGATGTTCCGCAGCCATTGCAACAAAAGTAACCCCAAATACCGTGTCGATCCTTGTGGTGAACGCCTCTATGCTGAGGTCTGTATCCGCTATGTCCATTTTAAAATGTACACCTTCGGATCTTCCTATCCAGTTCCTCTGCATCGTGACTACCCGCTCGGGCCATCCGTCAAGACCGTCAAGACAATCGACAAGTTCCTGTGCATAGTCGGTTATCCTTATGAACCACTGTTCCAGGCCCCGCTTGACCACGGGAGTGCCGCAGCGCCAGCAGACACCCTCTCCGACCACCTGCTCATTTGCGAGAACGGTTTTGCAGTCCTCGCACCAGTTGACGGGGGCATGTTTGCGGTAAACAAGTCCCTTTTTATAGAACTGGAGGAAGAGCCACTGGTTCCATTTGTAGTAATTGACGCTGCATGTCTCGACCCTTCTTCTCCAGTCATAGCTGTAACCAGCCCTTTTTAGCTGATTTGTCATATGTTCGATGTTGCTCCATGTCCATTCAGCGGGAGGAAGTTTCATTTTTATGGCCGCGTTTTCGGCAGGCATGCCAAAAGCATCAAAACCCATCGGATAAAGGACATTGTAGCCCTGTTTCCTTAGATACCTCGCAAGAAGGTCTCCTATGGAATAGTTGCGAAGGTGTCCCATATGAAGAGCTCCGCTGGGATAGGGGAACATTTCCAGACAATAGAATTTTTCTTTACTGCTGTCGGACTCTACTTCAAAAACCTTTGAATCAGCCCATTTCCTCTGCCATTTTGGTTCTATGGCGCCAAAATCGTATGGCATTTATATCTCCTCCGTTGCTAAATGAAATCGAAACAAATTGTACATCAGGGTATTATATACTCCCGTCAAATCCAGGGCAATCTTTAACATGCCCCGAAATATCGTCCGACAGCGACCGGGCCCCTGTCAGTTTTTTGAAATATCTGAAATGACAAAGGCTGTCCAGAGTTCAAATGCATCCTTAAAATTCCAGGGATCCTTTCCCGTAAGCGCGCGAATTTTTTTCAATCTGTACTGAAGGCTGTTCCTGTGCATGGACAGTTTCTCGGCAACATTTCCGCTGGCAAACGGAGATTCACACCATGCCATAAAAGTATCCCTGATCTCATCATAATCATTTCTTGCAGGAAGTCCCTTCAATGTCATCGATACATAATCTTCCCTGACCTCTGAAGGAAGTGCATCAATGAGCGACTCTCCGGTAAATTTTTCCGACCTTATAATCCCTTTTGTGCCAAGCTGTTTGGCAAGCCTCAGTGAATTTTTTGCAGAGTTGATCGAACGGGAGAGCCCCTGCAGATCAAAAGCGGAAAAACCTATTGAAACATCTGCAAGTATCCCCTTAGCTCTGACGCTGTCAAGAAAATCCTTCGAAAGAGTCTCGGCAGCTTCATATATTTTTTCGGATCCGCCGTCTGAACTTGTCGAAAGAAGTATCGTTGCCCTGTAATTTTCCTGTGGACATATAACGTTTCTCGGATTGGAGAAACTTGTCCTTACCTCTCTGAACATTCTCTGGAAGGCGTTCTCGGCAGCTTCGTTTGACCACTTGTTCATCTCTATAACGATCGCGATCCTGCACTTTGATATGTTGAAGCCCAGTTCATTGGCCTGCATAATTATCAGTTCTCCGCTGCTTTTTCTTGGGTCGTAGGATGAGATGTTCTCTATCAGATCACGAAGAGCCCTCTCCCGCAGCAGATTTGACTCAAGGAAGGCCTGTTCGCGGAGCATTATCTCTGCCTGTTTTTGCACCAGCAGACCATAGCGCTCTACCTCTTCAGGGAGACCCGCTATAGATACTGACCCCAGCACCCTGTCAAAGAACTGTATTGGAAGAGTATAACCGGGAAGGATATTGCGGTAATTTTCGGCATCTGCGGTGGACGTTGTCATAGGCCTGTTTTCCTGCATAACTTTTATTGAAGGAGGATGGAGCTCTCCGATTCTTTTTTCATCGTTGCATCCGATAATGACTCCCTTTTCGTCTGTTACAAGGACCCCGTATCCTATGACTTCACTGGTGCTTTTTGCAATATTCTGAGCCATTTTTTTAAACATCTCTCACACCCCATTTTTTATTCATAAGCATAGTTTCTAATTATTTTTTTTAAAAAAATATATTCTGAAGCATAATGCTTTTTGGTCCAAAATGCAATTAGAATTCAATCAGGCGACATGGAAATCAGAATAACAAAGGAGGAATTTTTAAATGCGGCTGGAACTGCACAAGATACACATCACCGGCCTTGCTTTCGCCAAAAAGACATACACTCACGGCGGTACCCTTTTCATCAACAAAGAAGAGGCTGAAGCCCTTATAGCGGAAGACAGGCGTTTTGCGAAAGTTGAAATAGACCTGGCCTGCCCGGGAGAGAGGACCAGGATAATTCCGGTCAAAGATGTGATAGAGCCAAGGGTAAAGATAGGCAAGGGCGGGTATTTCCCGGGATTTTTCGCGCCGATGGAAAAAACAGGATCGGGTGAGACCCTTGTCCTTGACGGGGCTGCTGTGGTAACCTGCGGTCCCATAGTTGCATTCCAGGAAGGATTTATCGACATGAGCGGGCCCGGAGCTCCATATACTCCCTTCTCGCAAACTTTCAATGTAGTTCTCTACGTAGAACCTGTCGAAAAACTTGAGAAACACCTTTACGAGGCCGCACTCCGTGAAGCAGGGCTCAAGCTTGCAGTACACCTGGCAAAGTGCAGTTCGGAGAACGAATGGAAAGCCGATGAGATCCAGGTTTTCGAAAAGGGCAATTCTTTTGAGGAAACGCAAAAGCATCCCGATCTCCCAAAGATAGTATATGTCTGCATGAATATAACCCAGGGGCTGCTGCACGACACATACCTTTATGCGAATGACCTGAAGCCTGCATTGCCGACACTCCTTCACCCGAATGAAGTCCTTGACGGAGCTATGGTGTCGGGCAACTGCGTATCGGCATGCGACAAAAATACCACATGGCACCATCTCCACAACCCTATCGTCCAGGCCCTTTATGCGAGACACGGCAAGGAGATCAACTTTATGGGAATGATCCCCACTCAGGAAAGCACTGTTATGGACGGCAAACTGAGGGCTGCGGCCATGAACCTTTCGATAGCACAGCAGCTTGGAGCCGATGGAGCGATAATATCAGAAGAAGGATACGGAAACCCTGATACAGACCTCTGCCTGAATGCCAGATTCTTTGAAAATGCAGGGATCAAAGCCGTCCTTGTCTCAGATGAATCAGCCGGGACTGACGGAGCAAGCCAGAGCCTTGCGGATGCCAC
>DAITML010000016.1:24093-25621 GCA_036835165.1 Synergistaceae bacterium
GGCGGAGAAGAGATGGCTGATCACAAACCGGAAACCAGGGAAGGCTATGTCGGTCCCGGAATGCAGATCGAGAAACTCTTCAATGGGGAGGGCAAGGTCGTAGGAACTGTAATATGCGGAGACGGATATTACGGCGAGCATACCGATCAGGCAAGGACGGAATGCCTTGCGATGATCAAGGAGCTCCGGCCGGACATCCTCTTTGCAGGCCCTGCCTTCAACGCAGGAAGGTACGGTTTTGCCTGCGGAGATATTGCCGCAACGGTTGGGGAAGAACTCAATATTCCGACTGTATCGGCAATGTATCCCGAAAATCCGGGAGTTGAACTTTACTCGAAGAAGACATATATAGCAATAACAAGTGACAGCGCCAGAGGCATGGCAAAAGCAATTCCAGCCATGGTCAGCATAGGGGAAAAACTGCTCAGGGGTGAGAGGATGGGACCCGCAAGGCTGGAAGGCTACATCCACCGCGGGATAAGAAAATCATTCTTCCATGAGAAGAGCGGCGCTGAGAGAGCTGTTGAAATGCTGCTCGCAAAACTCAAAGGAGAGGGATTCCGCACAGAATACGAGATGCCTGTCTTCAATAAGATCCCGCCTGCACCTCCTGTGAAGGACCTAAGTAAGGCAACGATAGCACTCGTATCTTCGGGCGGCATAGTCCCCAAGGGAAACCCCGACCATATAAGAGTTTCGTCTGCGGAAAGTTTCGGCGCTTATGACATTTCTGAACTCAAGAATATGACACCGGATAATTACGAGTCTATCCACGGAGGATATGACAGAGAGTGGGCCAACGTTGACCCGGATGTAGTACTTCCGCTTGATGTGATGCGGGAACTCGAGGCTGAAGGAGTTATCGGAAAGATCCATCCTATCTTCTACACTACGACAGGAACAGGAACAGCAGTTGCAAACGCTGAAAGATTTGGCAAGGAAATCGGTGAAGAGCTTAAAAAAGCAGGAGTAGAAGCGGCAATACTGACATCTACCTGAGGAACCTGCACTCGATGCGGCGCATCGATGACCCGAGAGATAGAAAGGGTTGCAGGAATTCCGGTAGTTCAGATCGCGACGATAGTACCCATAATGCTTACCGTGGGAACCAACAGGATAGTGCCCGGAGTTGCAATACCTCATCCGACCGGCAATCCGGCACTCGGACCGGAGGGTGACAGGGCGGTAAGGAGAGAACTTCTGCTTCGCTCTTTCAAGGCTATGACAACACCGATAACAGAGCAGACTATATTCGAAAAATGATCCACTAAAGCAGTGGCGCGGAGGGCTGCCGGCAGCCCTCCGCGGCCTGCCGCCTGGAAACGTCAGGGGGACATCAAATGGCGGAAAAGATACTTCAGATAGTTACCAATAACCCCGAGATATACTGGAGCCCCGAGATGCCTTACGGCGTCGTCTTCACGGAAGGAGACCCAATCGATGTGTTGGACAGGACTGAGGAGCTCCTGCAGAATGGATGGCGTCTTCTTTCTGCACCGCTCCCTCCCAATGTGCCGATAATGCGCGG
>DAITML010000017.1:0-25502 GCA_036835165.1 Synergistaceae bacterium
TTTCTCGCTCCGGTTTCAATCTCGGAGACTATAACATCCGGGTCCTCGCTTCTCGGATTATCGGATGTTATTATCACAGAGTCAGCCAGGCGGGCAGCTATTTCGCCCATAAGGGGGCGTTTGGTCTTGTCCCGGTCGCCTCCGGCTCCGAAAACTACAGCCAACCTTCCGTTGCACACACTTCTTAGTGTCTTCAGCACTTTTTCAAGGCTGTCAGGACTGTGCGCAAAGTCGATCACACACGTCCCTGAACCGGGTATAAGATAACGTTCAAGCCTTCCGGGTACCTGTTTCATCCTAATGAGCCCCTCCAATCCGGCCTTGTCGTGAACACCAAGCGACCAAGAGAGCGAGAGTGCCTGAAGCGCATTCAGTATGTTGTACTCCCCGAGAAGCGGCAATCTTGAAGTAACGGGTATCTTTGAATCAGGTGTAGTTATCGCGACATCCATACCCTCTGCAGAAGTTTTCCTTATCTCTGCAAAGAATTTTGAGGACCTGTCTTTTGTGCCGTAGCTGATCGCATTGCTTCCAAGCTCGCTGAAGAGCCTCATTCCGTAGTTGTCATCAATGTTTACAGCTGCGACCCAGTTATTGCGCATATATTTTTCAAAAAGCATCTTTTTGGCCAGATAATATGACTCCATATCCCCATGAAAGTCAAGGTGATCTACTGTAAGGTTCGTAAATCCGCCTCTGTCGAACTGTACTCCCTCTATCCTTCCCTGAACGACCGCATGGGAAGATGTCTCCATTACGCACGCCCTGCAGCCGTTTTTCACCATCCTGTCGAGCCAGTTCTGGAGGTCAGAACCCTCAGGCGTCGTATGTTCAGCATCCGCTGCAGAATCGCCGTCGTCGTAGTAGATCGTTCCAAGAAGACCGGTCTTGATGCCTGAATTTTCAAGTATGGACTTTGTCATAAACGTTGATGTAGTCTTGCCGTTAGTACCTGTAAGCGCTATCATCGTGAGTTTTTTTGCGGGTTCGTCATAAAGCAACGATGCCACAACACCCATATTACGCCTTATCTCTTTAGATATTATCTGAGGTACAGGCAAATCCAGCTTGTGTTCGCACAAAAGCATCGCTGCTCCCGACCTGTATGCCTTTTCTGCATAGTCATGTCCGTCACTGTGCTCTCCCTTCACACATGCAAAGAGAGATCCTGGACCTGTTTTCCTGCTGTCCGAGACCAACTGCGTAATATCGGCAAAATTATTAGGACCCCATTCTTCCGGCAGCCAAATTGTGTGTTCAAGGCCGCTCTTTTCGAGTTTTTCAATCAGTTTATCTATTCTCATCCTAAAACACCCCCGCATGCTGACATGTCATTAGTCTCAATATATTTATCTGCCCGAAAACGCCTTTTCTGATCACCTGATACTCTTACCTTTCCTTGCGCACCATGCTGCAAGAGCATCCCTGTCGGAATAGGCAACGGGGCCATCCTTGAGTACCTGAGTGGTTTCCGGCCCCTTGCCGGCAAGCACCAGGATGTCTCCCGGCAAAAGCATATCAAGACCAAACCCGACTGCCTCTTCCCTGTCTAAAATCACTTCGCGCATCGCACTGTGTTTTGATGCCCCTAATTCGATCTCAGTTGCTATCATTCGGGGATCTTCGCTTTTTGGGTTGTCGGAGCTGATTATCACATAATCGGCTAAAGCAGATGCCGTCTCGCCCATCATTGGACGTTTGCTCCTGTCGCTTTCACCGCTTGCTCCGAAAATAACGATCAACCTGCCCTCACACACTGACCTCAGTGCAGTCAGTACCTTTTCAAGTCCGTCAGGATTATGTGCAAAATCTATCACACAGGTCCCGCTTCCTTCAATGATATACTTCTCAAGACGTCCGGGCACCTGCCCCATTTTTGAAAGGCCATTGAGGACCGCATTTCCTCCAATGCCCAAAGTCCACGAGAGTGAAACCGCCTGCAGCGCATTCATAACATTGTACTTTCCAATAAGCGGAAGCCTTGCAGATATTGGGCTTGAAATGCCCTTTATAAAAATTTCCAGATCCATACCCTCAACAGAAGCTTTTTTCACATCAGCAAAGAAATCGGCGTTCCTATCTGCAATACTGTAAGCGACAGACTTTTTGCCGAGCTCATTATAAAGACGAGCCCCGTAAGGGTCGTCCAGGTTGAGGGCAACACAGCAGTCATCCTTCATGTAATCTTGAAAAAGCGCTCTTTTGACTTTAAAGTATGACTCCATGTCCAAATGGTAATTGAGGTGATCGACAGTAAGGTTAGTGAATCCAGCCCTGTCATAATGAACCCCTTCGATCCTGCCCTGACCTATCGCGTGCGATGAAGCTTCCATCACACAGGCACTGCATCCGTTCGTCAGCATCCTGTACAGCCAGCGCTGAAGGTCAGACCCTTCAGGAGTGGTGTGTTCTGCGTCTTCTTTTATCTCTCCGTCATCGCACCACACTGTACCCAAAAGACCGGTTTTAATTCCGGCGGTTTCAAGAATGGACTTTATCATGACTGTGGAGGTGGTTTTTCCATTGGTTCCTGTGATACCGACCATTTTGAGCTTTGAAGAGGGATCTCCGTAGAGGAGCGAAGCTACCCTTCCCATGTTCCTTCTTACATCGCTGCATATGATCTGAGGAATGCAGATATCAAGGGGATGTTCGCAAAGCAGAAGAGTTGCTCCTGAGCAAATTGCCGAATGTGCGAAATCGTGTCCGTCAGAATGTTCACCCTCAACGCAGGCAAATATTGATCCTGACCTGACTTTTCTGCTGTCAGACACCAAATCGCAGACTTCGGTCCGCTCAGCCGATCCAGCGTCTCCTTTACAGTGGATCATGACATCGAGAGGGTTTTTTTCCAACAAAGAAAATAATGAGCTTAACTTCATAGAAACACCTCCAACAGATCCAAAGAGCAATTTTAGTACCGGTATATCCAAAAGGTCAAGAAATCATTTTTTTATTATCAGCCCGAGCGTTAATTTGTTTTTGTCTTTACGGGAACATTTTCCGAGAGAGATATCTGCATTATATCCTCGGCGATCGATCTAAAGATCGGGGCAGCGATCTGTCCGCCGTAGTACCTGGCCCCCTTAGGTTCACCAAGGCTGATTATCATCACATATCTGGGTTTTTCTGCGGGCCAGAATCCAACGAAAGATGCAACGTAATGTCCTTTAGTGTATTCTCCACCCGATGCTATTTGGGCAGTTCCTGTTTTTCCTGCGATTGATACTTTGGACGAAAATGCCATTTTCCCTCCGCCTTCACTAACAACTCTCTTCATGGCTGCTTTCATAAACTCTGAAGTTGAAGGCGACATTACCTGATAGCGTACCCTTTTTCCGCCCCTGTGGATTATCTTTCCATCGCTGTCAAGTACCTCGGCTATCAGATATGGCTTAAGAAGCGATCCGCCGTTTGCAATGCTTGCGATCGCCATGACCGCCTGGAGTGGCGTCACAGCTATCCCCTGCCCTATAAAAATGTTTGCGGGAACAGTACCAAGCCACTCTTCCGGCGATTTGATCAGTCCTGATTCCTCTCCGGCAAGCTCTACCTCAGTTTTTTCACCGAAACCGAATTGCTTGAGCATTCCGAAAGCCTGATGTCTGGGAACACCCATTGACATCATGCTCATACCTATGTTGCAGGAGTTCATAAGCACATGAGTAAGATCCTGGATGCCGTGAGCCTTTCTGTTTACATCGCTCATTGTTTTGTCCGCCAGTTTCATTGTGCCCCTGCAGTTATAAGTGCTGTTTTTATTGGCGGCAGCAGTTTCTATTGCGATCGACATAGTTATCGGCTTGAAGATCGATCCCGGTTCGAACACACGTCCGACCACATTGTTCCTTACCGCATTTTGATCTTTGAGATTCTTCCTGTCGTTAGGATCCAGTGAGGGATAACTTGCAAGAGCAAGTATTTCTCCAGTGTACGGGTCAACACATACACTTGCGCCCCACGATGCATTTGTCGATTTTGCGCCCTCGCTCAGGCGCCATTCCATTATCTGCTGGATACGGGAATCTATAGTAAGCGTGATCGAACCTGAGGTGTTTTTGAGGACCCCTGATTTCCCCCCCATGATATCCAATGTCTTTCCCTTTGAATCCCTCGTCAGGAATCTTGTTCTTGGCGGGGAAAAAAGTATATGGTTCCAGGCGAGCTCAACTCCGGACTGCCCAAAATCATCAATATCACAGAAACCGAGCACATGGGAAGCAAGTTCTCCGTGAGGATATACTCTTATCCTTTCATTGATGGTATAAAGACCGGGGATCTCATCTTTCACGAGAAGTTCAGCCTTCTCCTTCGGGACATTCCGTGCCACCCAATAGAAACGGCCCGGCAGAGCCTTGCTGAATTTTTTGGCTATGTTTTTACCGAATGGCTTTGAGAGCACGTCCGCGCTTTTGGGATCCCAATATTTGGGGTCAATAAAAAAACTTGTGGCAGGTACAGAGACTGCCAGCGGGATCCCGTTACGATCTCTTATTTCTCCCCTGGAGGCGCTGACTGCCACACTTGCCCAGTATTGTTTCTGTGACTGCCTTACAACTCTGCTGTCGGGATCAAGCTGTATCCATGCCGTGCCTGCCGCAAGGATGGCCAGCACCACATATACAGCCCTCCAGACAGATTTTGACCGCCTGATGCATTCAGGCTCGTTTTTTTTAATTCTTGGCATGTGCCTTCCTTACAAAAGGATTGATGTAATCGAGGAAGCCTATCTTCTCTTCCATCGGATACACAACAGCCTGGGCGGTCAGAATGTCCGAATTCCCCACCTTGACTACCCTGATACTTTCAGCGTTTACCATTCCGAGCTCTTCGCGTGCATAGCTGTAGATCCTTGCGGGAGAAAGCAGTTCCGAATATTTTTTCGACATATCCAGGTTGTTCTCCCTGCATGCTTCGATCCTGCCTGCAGTCTCAGAAATACGATGCTCAAGATAAAGTCCGTAGAGGCGCAGCGTACCTAGTGCAGCAGCGCAGATAAAGACAGATAAAAAACAAATCACGAAGAGTGATGAATGAGGTCTTTCAGCTTCATGTCGGCATTCTGTGTATTGCATCGGACTTGTCACCCTTTCTTGTAATTTCAATGAATAATTCAAATATCCTTAACTTAGCGCTTCTTGATTTATGATTGTTTTCAATTTCGGTTTCAGTGGGAGTGATCGCTTTTCTTGGCTTTGAACGGCCCAACCCTTCTTCCTCCCATTTCCTGAACTTTGTTTTCACTATCCTGTCTTCAAGTGAATGATAGGATATAGCCAATATTTTTCCCCCCGGCCTAATAACTTTAATTGAACCGTCAAGGGCTTCTTCGAGCGCATCCATCTCGTCGTTCACCGCTATCCTCAAGGCCTGAAAAACCTTTCTTGCCGGATGCCCGCCCATCTTTCTCTGTACAGGAGCGGGGAGTACCTCCCTGATAAGTTCGACCAGATCAGCCGTTGTCTCCAGCCTCTTGCCCTTCTCCCTATGTCTTACGATGCCCCTTGCGATCTGGTAGGCATACTGCTCTTCACCATATTTCCTAAAAATTTCAGTTAATTCCTTAACAGAGCCCTCATCAAGCAGATCCTTTGCCGTGACCTTGCTGTTAGTCCCTTCTGATGCGTCCATCCGCATATCCAGCGGTCCCGATTCCTGGAATGAAAAACCTCTCTCTGACTCAGTGATCTGCATATTGGAGACACCAAGGTCGAACAGAACTGCCGTTGCACCTGTCCATCCCGGTCTCTGAGTGAGTTTTTCAATATGCCTGAAGTTTTCGGCAACTATTTCAAATCTCCCCGAAAAGCGGGATAGGTTCTCGAGAGCCAGCTCCCTTGCAAAAGGATCCTGATCGAAGCCTATTACAAATGAATTGAAACACCTGTCCAGGATATATCCGCTGTGTCCGCCCAATCCCAAAGTAGCATCTACCGCTGTACCGACTTCTTCCCATGGCTTCAGCGCCTCAAGCACCTGATCAACCATTACAGGAATATGTTCCTTCATATTCCCTCAAGATCCTCGGCCAGATCGCTGAAATCAGCCAGAACTCCGCTCCGCTGCTCTTCCCATCTGGAACTGTCCCACACCTCAAGATGGTCTTCGAGTCCGATGAGGGTGACATCTTGTGCGATCCCTGCATAATCCCTCAGCCCCAAAGGGAGAAGGACTCTGCCGGAGGTGTCTATCTCAAGCTCTGTAGCCATCGAAAGCAATACTCTCCTGAAATCGCGTGTCTTTTTCTTGAAAGACGAGAGATCCTTGAGCTTCAGTATCAAATCTTCCCATCTGGCAACGGGGTAAAGTGCAATGCAGCTGTCTATGCCGATGGTTGCAACAACAGTTGAACCCAGCTCTCCTCTGAAGCGGGAGGGCAATACCGTTCTGCCCTTGATGTCCAGTTTATGGTTATAACTCCCCACCAGCATGTACAATTCACCCACTTTGCTCCACTTTATACCACTTTGACCCACATTATACCTAATGATATTACAACGCAATACTTTTAAATTTAATCCATTAAACAAAATTAAGTCTATAGAACTAAAATTTGGAAATTCCATGATTATGACAGGGTTTTGTAGGCGATTTTATTATAAAAACAGATATTGGTTTCTATGTGTATGCATACATTCAAAGTAACTGTACTTTAATTTCTTAGACTAAATTCCATATTTAATTAAAAAATAAAGAGGCGCGACAGGTTGTTTTGAACCTGTCGCGCCTCTTTATTTGGGAGCACTCAATAAGCCGGGTTCTGTAAAGGAGAGATTCCTCTCCGGCCATTTATCTAATTCCGTCCTTGCAGACGGACTCAAGCGGTCGTACCCGGGAGTCAGCGGGCAGCCTCACCCTCCCCTATTCGACCTTGCTCCGGATGGGGTTTGCCTGGCCCGAAGGTCACCCTTTCGGCCGGTGGGCTCTTACCCCACCTTTTCACCCTTACCCGCTTTCGCGGGCGGTATATCTCTGTGGCACTTTCCCTGAGTTCACACTCGCAGGAATTTCTCCTGCATCCTGCCCTGCGGAGCCCGGACTTTCCTCCCGCGCTTTGCGCCGGCGGCCGGATCTCGTACTCCCGGTAAAAGTATATCAGATTTTATTGCCGTTCGCTTCGTGCTTATGTAAAATCACTGCTTGCCTGCGCTTTAAGAAACAAAAAAAGAGCGGACCCAGACCGATCTTTCACTAATGAAAAGATCTTCGGTTTTGGGCCCGCTGCTATTTCCGTAAAAATTGTTTTAGTGGGAGCGGACTATCTCCTTTATGACCATAAGTCTTGAAAGGGTCGACCGTTCCATTTCCTCAAGCTTCATCGAGATAGAGTGGATTGCTTCGGTAAAAGAAGGTATCATTACGTGCTCAAGAGCATTTACTCTTCTTCTTGTCCTCTCTATCTCAAGCGCCATCGATTTGAGGGCTTTTTCCTCAGCTGCAAGTTTAACAAGCCTTGGCATCAGCTTCAAAAACTGCTCCAGTGCAATATCAAGGCTTCCGGGAGAAGTCCCCAGACCATAACTAAGCTCGACTTTCTGTTCCGGGAGCTCAAACGAAGGGGCGCGCACGCTCATCAGATTCACATATTTAACATTCACCCTCATATTGCCTCCGGCATTCATGAGAGTCTGCTCAAGCATCTCAGGCAGAGTCTGGGCCCTTGCAAGCAGGAAACCGGCATAGCAAGCGCTGATCTCCTTTTCGATCTCCTGCCTGAGTTCCCAGACGAACTTCGCCTTCTCAAGAAAAGCCTTAACAAGTGCGTCCTGCTTGTCTTTCAGCAGCTTGTGCCCCCTCTTGGCTACGACAAGCTGTCTCTTGAGCTTGGAAAGCTCCATCCGGTTAGGGTTGACGTTCAGCGCCTTCGCCATTTGAGGTCACCCCTTCCTAGTCTTCTTTGATCTCAAGCGTCTCGTCTTTTTGGGCTTCGATGAGCGGCTTCAGATACTTATCGATATACTCGTCCCTTACTCGCTTAAGTTCCTTTGTAGGCACTATCGTGAGCAGCTCCCATCCAAGGAGGAGCGTCTCCTCAACGGTCCTGTTCTCATACTCTCCCTGACGCACATATTTGTCCTCAAAAAGGTCCGCAAACTTTGCAAAAGCCTTGTCTTCATCAGAGAGCGCACCCTCTCCAAGTATGACTGCAAGTTCCTTCGCCTCCTTGCCCCTCGAGTAAGCGGCAAAAAGCTGATTCATCAGGTCTGCGTGGTCTTCACGTGTCTTGCCCTTTCCGATGCCTTTGTCCTTCAGTCGAGAGAGTGACGGCATGACGTCGACAGGAGGATAGATGCCCTTTCGGTGGAGCCCTCTTGCAAGGATGATCTGTCCTTCTGTGATGTACCCGGTAAGGTCGGGGATCGGGTGTGTCTTGTCATCTTCCGGCATTGTCAGGATCGGCAGCTGTGTGATCGACCCTTCTTTGCCGCGAAGCCTTCCCGCTCTTTCATACATAGTGGCAAGGTCGGTGTAGAGGTATCCGGGATATCCACGGCGTCCGGGAACTTCTTTTCTGGCTGCGGAAATCTCGCGAAGCGCTTCGCAGTAGTTGGTAAGGTCAGTAAGTATGACCAGAACGTGCATTCCCTGTTCGAATGCAAGGTACTCAGCCGCTGTAAGAGCAAGCCGTGGAGTGGATATACGCTCTATCGCAGGGTCGTCAGCAAGGTTGACAAACATTACCGTTCGTTCGAGTGCGCCGGTTTTTCTGAAGTCCTCCATGAAGAAGGATGCCTCTTCAAAGGTAATGCCCATTGCTGCGAATACAACCGCAAAGTTTGCATGTCCGCTGATGACCGTAGCCTGACGCGCGATCTGGGCAGCCATATGGTTATGCGGCATGCCGCTGCCGGAGAATATTGGCAGCTTCTGTCCCCTTACAAGCGGGTTCATTCCATCGATCGTAGAAATGCCGGTCTGGATAAATTCTGACGGATAGTCCCTCGAATAAGGATTCATAGGGTTGCCGTTTACGTCAAGATACGTTTCGGGAATTATCGGAGCTCCTCCGTCAATGGGGTCTCCCCTTCCGTTGAATATCCTTCCCAGCATATCTTTTGACACAGGCAGCTTCAGAACATCTCCAAGGAACCTGATCTGTGTAGTGTTGACATCGATGCCGGTGCTTCCTTCGTAGACCTGGACAAGAGCTTTGTTTTCAGATATTTCGAGCACCCTTCCGCGCCTGCGCTCGCCAGAGCCGAGACGTATCTCTGCCAGTTCGTCGTAGCTGACATCTTCGATCTTCTCAACCATCATGAGCGGACCTGACAGGTTGGAGATCGTTTTATATTCCTTAGGCAACATCATCAAGACCACCTCCAGCAGCGCTAAGTTTGCCAAGTTCAGTCTTTATTTCGGTCTCAAGAGAATCAAGCTTGTCCAGCTCAGTCTCTTCCGTGTATCTCATTTTTGCAATATCTTCCCTTATCGGAAGGTCTATCACTGAATGAAGCAGCCCTCCGCGTGTCAGGACCTGCATTCCAAGGTGATGGAATGTCAAAATGTTCCTAATCATTTTGAACTGCTTGTCCATTGATGCATATGTGTCTATCTCGTGGAATGAGTTTTGGTGCAGGAAGTCCTCCCTTATTGACTTGGATGTCTCAAGGACCATCCTCTCTTCCTTGGAGAGTGCATCCAGACCGACCAGGCGGACAATTTCCTTAAGTTTGTCCTCATCTTCGAGAAGGCTCATTGCTTCCGTCCTGTATACACTCCACTCTCCGTCATAAAGAGCATCCCAGTGTTCACCCATTGTCTGGGCATACAGCGAATAACTTGAAAGCCAGTTGATCGCAGGGAAGTGCCTTTGGTATGCCAGCTGTGCGTCAAGTCCCCAAAAAACCTTGGTAACTCGCAGTGTGTTCTGAGTGACGGGTTCCGAAAGGTCTCCTCCGGGAGGTGAAACTGCTCCAATTACAGAAACAGCGCCTTCCCTTCCATCACTTCCAAAACATATGGCCCTGCCCGCTCTTTCATAAAAGGATGCAAGCCTTGTTCCGAGATAGGCGGGGTAACCTTCTTCTCCGGGCATCTCTTCGAGACGCCCTGACATCTCACGGAGAGCCTCAGCCCAGCGTGAAGTGGAGTCTGCCATCAGGGCTACCGAGTAGCCCATATCGCGGAAATATTCGGCAATCGTTATCCCCGTATAGATAGAGGCTTCGCGTGCGGCAACAGGCATATTTGAAGTATTTGCAATAAGGAGGGTCCTCTTCATCAGAGGTTGGCCCGAACGGGGGTCCTCAAGTTCAGGAAACTCAAGGAGAACGTCGGTCATCTCGTTTCCGCGCTCGCCGCATCCGATGTAAACCACGATCTCAGCATCAGCCCACTTTGCAAGCTGGTGCTGTATGACTGTTTTTCCAGAACCGAAAGGTCCGGGGACACAGGCAGTCCCTCCTCTTGCGATCGGGAAGAATGTATCAACCACCCTCTGTCCGGTAGTCAGCGGTATTTCAGGCGGGAGTCGCTTTACGACCGGTCGAGGCTTACGGACAGGCCACCTCTGCAGAAGACAGATTAGGTGATCTCTGCCTTTTTCATCTGTGACCACCGCAACAGTCTCTTCAACGGTGAAATCTCCGGTCCTTATCTCCTTTATCTTACCTTTAAGGCCATGCGGCACCATCACCTTATGGTCCACCAGGACCGTCTCCTGGACAGATCCTATGAAATCCCCCGGAGATACCTCCGCTCCCGCTTCTACACAGGGAACAAAGGACCACTTTTTAGTCCTGCTTACGGCTGGAACGCTTATTCCGCGAAGGATATAGGGACTCTCCGCGGTTCTCTCAATGCTTTCAAGCGGGCGCTGTATGCCGTCAAAAAACTCTTCAATAAGTCCCGGGGCAAGCTCAACGCTCAAAGGTTCTCCAGTACTGACGACAGGCTCTCCTGGCTTAAGGCCGGAAGTCTCTTCGTAAACCTGAACAGAAGCCGTATCGTCTTTTAGTTCAATAATTTCACCGACAAGACCTGCATTGCCGACCCTTACAACGTCGAACATACAGGCTCCGGCCATGCCTTTTGCAATTACAAGCGGACCGGAGATCTTTGCGATGAATCCTGCTATGGCATTAGGAGTAGCCACTCACATCGCCTCCATTTTCATCATTTCACACCAAAGATATCCATGCCGACCGCCCGTTCAACATTCCTTCTGATCGAGCTTAGTCCGACTCCCATGGATCCGCTTTGGTTGGGTACCGGTATTATGCACATATCCGTAGATTCATTGACTTCATCAACGGCCTGCTGATTTGCCGAGAAGAGGGCCTCTTCAATAAATAGGGCGGCATATCCTTTCCGTGCGAACCTATTCATGATCTGTCCGAGGGAATTTTTGTTCTCTTCTGTTATCTCAACTACATCAAGGCCTATTGCCTTGAAAGGGAGTATGCTGTCATAGCTTCCGACCGCAGCCATAGGAGAACCCAAATTAGACGTAGCCATGTCGCATAAGCCTCCTCAAATGATCCTTGCTTCCCTTATTTCTCTTAGATACAGTGATCACCCTAATATTTTTGATCTCCATTTCCTTTGCCCAAAGGTAAGCAGGAATGTTCTCCGGAGATGACGGACTGTATCTCGCAGCGCCTATCTTATCCATGTAATAGTCATCAAGGACTTTTTCAAGTGATAAGATAAGCTCTGAATATCCGCCCGAAGCATCTATCCCGCCAATAACCTTGCCAAAATCGGAGAACTCCACCGCCCTGCCCCATGTCTCAAAGGGTTCGGAAATCATCGATGCGAGCAAACTCAGATCGATCGTTCCTCCATCATGAAGGAAGGGCAGCGCTTTTGACGCTTCAAAATTAAATCTTTTTAGCCTCAGCAGGGTCCGGATGTTTTCCCCGTCGGTCCTGGTGCGGAACCAGCTTAATACCCCAGGCATATCAAGTTCCTCAGCTTTTTCAAGCATAACCTCGAACATCCTTGCGTCGATAAGCCTCTCAACTTCAAGAACATCTTTGCTCTGTTCCCATACTGTAATGCATTTGGGTATCAGAGTGTTCAGTCCAAATGGAAGGAGCCTGTACTCCTCCGACTCAACGTTCGCAATTATGTCGTCCAGCGGTTTTGACCCGAGAGAGGTGAGAAGGTCCCATCTTTTTTTGCCTCCGGTCCTCACGTTGAACATGCTTTTCAAAAGAACTTTCACATTGTGAAAGTCATACGGCAGCCTCATGATGTCAACTATCCCCTTGTCAGGGACAAATGTGCGGACTTCCTCGTATATGCTGTGGAGGTCAGACTCCAGTACTTTGTCGAAGTCAGACCCGCTTGTCTGGGATGAAAGCGCAGAGGAATAAGATGTCTCCCCAAGTATCTTGAGTATCGACGCGAAATCTTCTGCATCAATCATTCTCTGCAGAACTCCGGAATCAAGAAGGCGATGCTCCATCGCACGTATTCGCGCTACGGCATAACCATAAGCCCCTTGACTTGACATCAGAACACCTCCCTCATTCCGCTGCTGACGGGAACAAACGTTTTACGACGTCGGATTCATGCTTCTCCTGCGCTATCTGGACCAGCATGTCCCATGAACAGTTCGTGCTTATTTTGCCTCTGGTAAGAATGAATCCCCCGACAATTTCCGGCTTCTTTTCTGAAAAAACGATATTTGTGCCATTGTCCCTGTTGAATCCATCAAGCCAGCCCTGATCCAGATATTTTTCATCTCCGGATACCTCGAGTTCTTCATCTTTTGTCTTTATTGCGCATTTAAGAAGCGTTTCACAGAGCTTTACGTAATCATCCCTATCGATCATCCTCATTTTTTCAAGGGATAGCGCGTAAACATCCTGTATCAGATCACGGCTGGATTGAAGCATCATCCTTTTGACATCCAGATTCGCAACTATTTCACGACGACGGAAAATCTCGGGACGCTCAACTTCAAAACGGCGAATAAAGCCAGATTTTATGGAGTCGATCTCCTCTTCCGCTCTCTGTGTGATAAGCTCAGCCTTGGCCCTGGCCTTTGCCAGTATTTCATCGGCCTCGCGCTGTGCGTCGCTTCTGATCTTTTCAGTTATCTGGGCCAAAGACATGTTCTTCCCCCGTTCTGTTTAAAGCTTAATGCCATTGAGCATCAGAATACTTACAAGAAGCCCAAAGACTGCATAAGTTTCGCACATAGCCGGGAGGATAACAGCTTTGCCTATCTGTTCCGGACGCTTGGATATCATCAGTATGGAAGCAGCTGAGGATTTACCCTGCCAAATCGCTGAGTAGAAGCCTGAGATGGCGATCGGGAGGCATGCAAAACAGATACCCAGGCCCTGCCAAACTGTGAGAGTTACATCCCCTCCTCCGAGTAGTCCGGCTTTCTGAAGCGAAAGTACGGCAACAAGAAGGCCATAAATGCCCTGTGTACCCGGAAGAGCAAGAAGTACCAATGCATAGCCGAATTTCTTTGGGTCTTCGGTCATGATACCGGCAGCGGCTTCATTGGCCAATCCTATTCCCCATGCAGATCCAGATCCTGCAAAACCTACTGCCAGCGCTGCCCCTAGCACTACCAACATCGGGCCCAGCTGTTCGGAAATCGTTGCGAGCATTGTTTCCATAATGAACCATTACCTCCTCAGTTAATAAATACTGTTTAATATTTGTTTTTGTAACATTTAGCTTATTGTTTTTCTTCTGATAACCTTGCAAATGAAGTTACGTTGCGCAGCGGAGCAAAATCTTTACCGTTGGCATCATAAAATTTCCCAAAAAATTCGACATACTGAAGCCTAAGCGAGTGGATGAACGCTCCAAGAAGGTTAACTGCTATGCTGAAGAGATGTCCTATAACAAAAATCAGCACTGCAAGCGGTATACCCACATATGGAGTCCCTGCAACCAGTTTTGCCAGCAGATTAATGACCATGCCTACTGCGGCCGAACCAAGTCCGAGGGCGAGAAGCCTGCTGTAGCTGAGCACATCTCCGAGGTAACCTGTAACGTTGTACAGGCTAAGTATGCCCGAGAAAAGTTTACCGGCAAGATTTGCCTTGGTCCTCCCCTGGGTAGCTATCAGTATCAGCGCTCCGGCAAAAGCTATGTACTTTGCCAGCGGGCCGATAGGACCAGCTATTTTTCCTGATGCAGCAAGACCTGTCAGAAGGAGTCCGCATAGGAATACTATCCAGCCGCCGTTGTCTGCCAGAGCTGAAACATGATCACCCGCCTTCCAGCTGTTCTTGAAGGCTATAAGCAGACCAAAGATGACCTGGACGAACCCGAGTCCGAGAGATATTGTAAGAAGCGTCATCGGATCATTCATTGGATCAAGGAACTGAAGCGCGTCTTTTAGAGGGACAAGCGAATTTAGGAAGGGAAAGGCCGTAATGCTGTCGCCAAACCAAGATCCGGTGAGGGCTCCTACAATGACAGAAAAAAGCATCCCTACCGTAAGCATGATGAAAAATTTCCTAAGGGTAGGCGGAAGCTGATGCCTCACTATGAAGTATCCGAATACTCCGCTGAGCACAAGGCCGTATCCTGCATCACCAAAACACATCCCAAGGAAAAGGAAGAAAAAAGGTGCCATAAGAGATGTCGGGTCAACTCCGCCGTAGGTTGGAGTGCCATACATGAGTGTGAGCGGCTCCATAGAGGATGACCATCCGGGGTTCTTTAGAAGGGTCGGGGGAAGTTCACCCTCATCTGGGCCGATCAGGGAAAACTCAGTCAGTTCCTCATATGGGGCTATTGTTCCCTTCACCATGCCAAGACACTCTTGGGGCATCCAAAACGACCAGATGAATACATCATCTGTGGGTATCCCGGAAATCATCGATCCTATCCTGTCGCTGATTATGCTCCAGTAATCACCGTAATAACGTGCCATCTCAAGCCCTTCATCTGCTTTCGATGTTATCTCGGCACAAAGCAATGATTCTTCTTTTTCCGTCTTTTCCAGGATGGCAGTCAGTTTTTCGCGCTCCTCATCTGCTGTAAGCTCGAAATCCTTAGGGACATCTATTCTTCCTGCTGAAAATTCGGATGAAACAGCCTGTAGTTTTTCCAGGTCAGATTTTCTGAAGAGAACGGCAAATGTTGCGACAGTGTCTTTATCGTTTCCGGGGAGTTTCTGATATTCAACAAAATCACCAAGCTCCGATCCAAGCTTTGAAATAAACCCGGCTGAGGATGCTTTTGGAATGCTGTAAACAGCTCCTCCTATCTGTTCAGTGCCGGTCGTAAAAAATTCCAAAGGATATTTGATCGAATTAAGCATTACTGACTGCGCCAGAAGGCCTTTCAGCCTTGAGATCTCTGCTCTTGTCTCCGTAAATTTTCTCTCTTTTTCTCTTAGGTCAGAGACAAAAGTTCTGAATCTGGCTTCGTCTGCATTAGCCTCCAGCTCAGAAAGCCCGATCGTTGGAACATCTCCGAGCATCCTGGCAAATGAACTGCCCTTGTTTACTTCAAGTGGTTCAAGAAGGCGCACGGTAAATCTTACATCACTGAGAAGCTCGTCTATGTGACGCTGCCTGGCCCTTAAATTGAGCATTGCCGCGCTCTCAGCAGTAACGCTGTTCTCTCCTGTGAATTCGCAGCATCCAAGCGCCTGCAGTTTTCCCACAAGCTCGTCTCCAACAGATCTATGGACAGCTATCCGCGCCTTGATCATCTCAGCAAGAGCCATAAGTCGTCATCACCTCTTTCACCAGCCAATCAGCCACCTCAGCAGCAGAAGCTTTTTTCTTTTCATAACACTCCTGTGCATCTGTCCGGCCCTTTTGCAGTATCCCTGCGGCCTCAACTTCCGCTTCTTTTTCGGCATTTGCGACAGATTCGCGCCATTGCCTGTGACACTGCTGCCTGGTGTCTTTTATTGACTGTTCTGCCTCTGCCTGAGCAGATGCGATCATTTTTGCCGACTCAGCCTTAGCTTCGGCAATAATTGCCTTTGCCAGGGACTCTTGTTCACGTATTTCCTGTGCCAAATTCTCTGTCAACAACATCACCTCCCTCCATAGATCATAAGCATTTCCGTAGGACAAACACCAAGTGATTTTAACCCCTACATTTAATTGCGTCAATTTTCACACATTAGAATAAATTAAACGCAAGGTTAGAGTTTTCATTACAAATTAAATCTATTCTTCAATTTTATCAGCTTTTAACGTTGCTAAATATGTTTTTTTGAACAAATATTGCTCCATGGGCATTTCAAACAGTGTTCAATTACCGGCTCAAAATTGTCCGAAAGTGCTCTAACAGCAGTTTCGTGTATTTTCCTCCCGGTCTGTCTGATCATTTCGACCGTCATGGAGACCGTACTTTTGTTATAAGGTACGCCCCTGAGGTAATTTATGCCGGTCTCAATGATTTTTTCCTCAAGTCCCTTCTCTTTCCTGAAAACATTCATTGCATAAGCATAAAATTTCAGCTGCTCCTCATAGTAGAGATCCGGGGCGTCATCTTCCAAAGTCGTCTTCCAGTCCCTGAGGTGGAGAACTTCCCCGTCCTCCCAGAAAATGTCAGTAGAGCCTACCATCAGCAGATCCCCGTCAAGCACTCTGAACGGAGTCTCCCTGGATATCGTCATGCCGCTGTTTTCTGTTATCATGGCTGCAAGTTTTTTCCCCTCCTGGCTCATTGAGTATTCGGAAAGCATTGACCTGATGGCATACCTCGAAAGAGGAGACCTGAATTCCCCTCTTACCTCATAGGGGACGGCATTGACTATCCTTGCTGCCGCGGCATCATTTTCAGGAACCCATTCATCAAGGGAGTCCGGCGAAAAATCCCACTTTGAAAGGATCCAGTGGGCAAGACTTCCAAACTCAGCTCCTCCTGTTTCATCCCCGTGACTTGATGTCCATTGCATGGTCCTGCCCTGCCTGTAAGCTATCCTGTAAGCTGCCGGACACCAGGAGATCATCGCATAGGCCGATGCCGAAAGTCTGGCGAGCTTTGCCGGAGATACTGTTCTTGGGCAGATCATGAAGGCATCTGCCGTATTTTTGTTCGTTCTCTTTTGTGTGACAACGGAAGATAGGGGCCAGTCCTCTGAGCATAATGTCCATTGGCTGGCTGCATCCTGTGAAGCGGCGATCATACCGAGGAAACTATCTTTCGCGGGAGGAATTTCCTCTCCGTCCGTGCTGTCAGTTTTTGTAAGTCCGCATACGATCAGCTTGTCCCTTGCCCTTGTAGAAGCCACATACCAGAAACGCTCATTCTCTTCCCGCAGTGCCCCGGTCTCATTTTCGTCATGCCACAGGCCGGCAACGGTCAGCTCCATTTTGTTCGCGGCATTACGAAGGAAATCAGGGATCTGTTTTGCAACAATGCCATATCTGACAGAGGCATCTATGGAAGAAGTGCCTTTAGGCACCTCTTCGGCCCCGCCGAGGGCAACGAAGGGATACTCCAGCCCCTTGGCTGAATGTATTGTGAGCACATTCACGGCGTCATGACCTTCGTCTGTGATCTCGGGTTCCTCCTGCTGCTTTGATTCTTTTACAGAAAAACGCATATATTCGGCACATCCCGTCAGGGAACGTCCCTGCGAAGCCTCGTATTCAGAGGCTATCTCGGCCATATATGAAATGTTGGCCCTTACGCGGCATCTCTGCTCCGGTTCGTATGAGGTCAGAAATTCCGGCGAACACAGCAGATCCCTTATCATGGCTGAAACACCGCAAAGTTCGGCTTTTAACTTCAGGTCCTCCAGATAAGATGTGATCCCGGGTCGTTCATTCCTTATTATTTCAGCAAGAGCATATTCGCCGCTTCCCGGCCTGCGTGACTCGGAAAGAAGTCTTTCTGCCAGGCCCGGAGACATCCCGCTCAATGGGGAAGCGATCCAACCGGCAAGGTATGACGGATCCTTCGGTTCAGCCAAAAGTGATATTAAATTTACCAGATCCGCGATCTCACCCCGTGTAAAGTAATCCCTGCGTGTACAGAGAACGTATGGTATGTTTTCAGACTCGAATGCGTCTTCAATTGCCTCATAAAGGGTCCTTTTCGGGACAAGAAGGGCGAAATCGCTCCACTTGACTGTCCTGAAGTTGTCTCCGCGAGCCCTGTTCTTGTCCCATATCAATTTTCCTGATCCGTGGATCTCTTTTATCCTGCAGGCCAGTTCCCTGTAGAGCCTAACCCTTGCATCATATATTTTCTCTCTTTTGACATACTTTTTCTTTTCCTCATCAAAGCTTCTTTTTTGCTTTGAGATCAGGACCTCAAATTCAGGTTCGATCGGGTGTGAGATCCTCTCCTCCCACCATTTTTCGGACGAGGGAGAGGCCAGCGGCTCATATTCCATCGGTGAACCCTTTTCGATCCCTTCTGCCCAAACCGAACCAAATACAGAGTTGATCCTCCCGACAAGCTTGTCCGTCGTCCTGAAGCTTTTGTCGAGCGTTATGTATCTGCAGCAGTCTCCTTGAGGCTGCCTTGAGGCATTGATATATTCCCGGAAAATTTTGAGGTCGGCATGCCGGAAACGGTAAATAGACTGCTTAATGTCTCCCACGATGAAAAGGGTGTTGACATCCCCTTTCCAAATTCCTTTGATCAGCAAGTCCTGCAGGGTGTCCGTGTCCTGGAACTCGTCCACCAGAATGTGCTTGAATTTGTTTCCGTATTCGGGGTTTTTCCTTAAGACC
The DNA here is from genome assembly GCA_036835165.1 of Synergistaceae bacterium. GTDB lineage: Bacteria > Synergistota > Synergistia > Synergistales > Synergistaceae > Caenicola. The sequence continues at coordinate 18,633 of DAITML010000017.1, forward strand.
TCGCCTGCATATTTTATGAGGTCATTGTTTGTCAGATACCCCTCCTTTTGTCTTCTGGACTCCCAGCATTGCCATCCCAATGCGCCTGTGCGGCATAGAAGCCTTGTGAGGATGACTTCACTTTCAGAAGGAGGCATGGCCATCGCCGCTCCCCTTTTGTACTCCTCCCGCCATTTCGTCAAAGGGACACCCAGAATATCTTCGATAGATGCTTTTATTGAGGACGACCGCAGGTTGGATAATCCCTCATCAAGAAGTACCCGTGCAAACCTGATGCAGGTTTCCGTGTCAGGCCCGGCCCCGCAATACTCAAGCTCTATCTCACTAAGCCTTGTCAGTGCCTTGCCCGGTTTTTGCCTAAGCTCGTTCCTTATGGCCGGGAATACTCGCTCCTGCCATGTATCCCATATATCTGCAAATATATCCTGTTTGCTTCCGACATCCCAAAGAAGTTCTTCGGGCGACTGCTCCCACAGGTCATCGGGGGTCCTGCCGAAGCTGCCCAGTTTCTCAGAGGCACTCCTTGATATTTCTGCCAGTTTTTCCGGACCGTAGTAATTCACAAAATCTTTAAAATATTTTTCATTGAAGAGTTCCGCCGCTCTCTCTGCCCATTTTTCGGGAACTGCCTTCGTGATCCTGCCAATAGAGAGCGTGCTTATCATATCTGAAAATGTCTTCCACCAAAGCTCTTCCTCCGGTTTTGAAACTATCGATGCACCGGGGTCGATGTTCAGGACAAGGCCGGACTCCCTTATGATCTTCATGGCAAAAGAGTGGATCGTTGAAATGTATGCGTCATCTATCCTCTCTATGCTTTTTGAAAGATGCGGGAGCTCCCTTGCTGATTTGGTGTGCCAATCCACCAGGGTTTCTTTTATCCTGCCATGCATCTCCCTTGCCGCTTTTTCGGTGAATGTCAGGACCAGTATCTGATCGACCCTGCATTCGCTGTCCATGGCCAGCAGCCATGCAAAACGCTGCGAAAGGGTCTGGGTCTTTCCCGTGCCCGCGCCTGCGCTGACCACCGTAAGCGGAGTCAGGCTGGTGACCGCCTCCAGCTGCTCTGGAAGCCCTTCAAGGTTTCCGAACATTGTGGAAAGAGGATCCGCTGTATCAGGAATCATCCCCATACCCCCCGACATCTCCGTTCTCAGGATCTTCCCTGTATCCTTCCCTTTTTCTGCATATGACATAGAATTCACAGAACCTGCACATGAGGGAATCATACTTTGCCGGGAAAATATCCCTTTTTATTGAATCTGCCATTTCCTTCATCGTACTCTCCGCAAGGTCGATAAGACCCTCAATTTTCTTTCTTGGCTTGCTTGAGCGGTAAGCATCTCTCATTGCATCGGATGTGAAATAACCATAGAATGATGCGTCACCGTGGCCTATCCAGCCATAACCCAGAGGCTTCGCTCCCGTTGTTTTGCTGATTATCAGAGAGTAGGCTGCCAGCTGAAGTTCATTCGCGTGGTCATTTGACCTGTTGGACTTGTAGTCGATAACGACAAAACCATCATCGTAAAAATCCACCCTGTCTGCTCTTCCTTTGAATATGACACCATCTATGCAGTATTCCGGGATTTTGTATTCAAGTTCCGTTGCTGTACGTTTTTTGATCTCATGAGAGGATTCGATAGTGTCGAGAAGTTCTGCGACCAAACCCATCTGCTTGATCATGCTGTCGGCATGCCTTTCCAGCCTTGGATCCGTGAGCAGTTCGGGATAATAGTCAGATGCTGCCCTCTTCCACTCATTTCTTGAAAGCAGGCTGAAACTCCTTGGCGATGAAAGGTATTCCCTCCACGAACGCTCCCATACGGCATGCATAAGCAAGCCTGCCCTGAGCGGATCAAAAAGCTTCCTGCTATGCTCGGGAAGTTTTATGCTGTGCCTGCACCAGTAGCTGTAGGGGCATCCATTCCATTCATCTATGTTGCTCAGCGATACCGTAAGAATGCCGGTTGCTGCTCCCTCACCCTTCCTTGGAAAATCGCCCCTCTCTTTTTTTTCAGCGGAAAGAGGGATCTCTGCCCCGCAGAACCATAATGTTCCGTCAGACGGCATGGCATCAGAGGGTTTATATTCAATGCTTCTGTCAGGCTGCTGAGTTTTCGCCTTATCCTGAGCGGGGAGAAGCGGGGCCATAAACTGCGAACCACCAAGGGGGCGTCCGCTGTGATCCGTTAGTGATCGTGACAAGACCGTCCCTTCAAGTGAAGTTGCTATAAGCCTCCTGAAGAGCGCCTCCTTCTGCTCCCTTTCCTCGTGGAGTTCGGGAATATGCGAATGCGCTCCATCTCTGCCGTCATCGGCTGGAATATTGTTATTGAACCTGTTTTTGCTTTCGTTATCAAAAAGGGGTGATTCTCTAAGCTTTCCGGGCCATGTATTGTAGTCCACGTCCGTCATTATCCAGTACCTGTGAGTCGTGAGAACGGGAGGAATTCCTGCATATACCGTAACGGAACGGCTTTGCGGCAGCCGTATCGGAAGAGTGGCGCTCCTTCCCCAGTCATAAATGTAGCTGACTGCATCCTCTCTTTTCATCTGCACCCTCGAAGCAGGTCCTATGTCCTTGCTTATGTCTTCAAGTATTTCTATTTTTTTCTCCAGCTCTTTGAGAGAAGAAGAAACGTCCTTCAAAATTTCGTCCAGGCCCGGTGTATCCTCAACAATGATTCCCAATACGTTCAGAAGGTCGAGACTGTTTATAAAATCAAGCCATAATTTAAGTATCCGGGGAGGGGTCCCTCCCTCGCAAAAATCGGTGCACAGCTTTTCCAGACTTATAAAAAGATCCAGAGACTTCCCTTTCAGGAGAGCCTTCCAGGACCGGCTGCCCTCAGGAAAAGCAGATAGGGCTGACGATAATTCAAAGCCGGGAGATCTCAGAAGGGGGCTTGAAAGCAGAAATGCCGTCTTTTCGCTCTCCCAGCCGGAGATGAAGGCGTTCCAGATCATTTTAGGCAGTTCACCCATCAATGTATCAGCAACCGTCCCTCTTACCTGGACATTAAAGGGTATCTTATACCTCTGAAGAGAATTTTCTATCAGTGGGAGGTGCTGCGCGGTCACCATTATTCCAATGTCGCCGTAATCAGCCATCTTACCCAGACGGCAAAAACCTCCATTGTCGTGTGCCCAGAGCGCTGTCTCCCTGGCTATCGCGTCAAACTGGAGCTGATGATCGGGAGCTTTCAGCTCGAGCAGATCTGACTTCCAGACAGCCCTATCTTTGAATTCCAGTCCGACCTGCAGGATCGAGTCATGCAGAGAGTCAAGACCTGTTTCGGGCAGTAAATATTCAGTTTCAGCAATTTCCTGTAGTTTTTTAACAAGCTTTAACTGTCCGCCGGTGAAGGTAAGGAAGCCGACGAGTATAAAGGTAAGATCTGAAAGGGCCCCCGCAGACGCTTCACTGCAAAGGGATTCTCTTATCAGGGCAGGTGTCTGTGCACTGTCGGCAATTCTGTTTTGATCAAGATATTCAAGATAGTCGGAATAGAGCCTTAAAAGTATGTATCCCGGAGATGTTTCCGGCGGCCCCTCTTCATTAAAGAGCCTCTCCCTCAGGTCATCGGGGGTTATGTCTTCTCTCAGCAGCTCTTTGATATTATTACCCAGGATCTCGGAAAATCCGCTGTGAAAGACTCCTTCAGGCATATCTGTTCTTCGGTCTTCCTCTTCTCCCAGGTACCTGTTTAGGAGATATGAGATTATCAGGTCATGGTCAGGAGGGTCTATCACACGTTTCGGCCTGGAATGAGCTATCCCTGAGACCTTCTTGTAAAGGTCGCTCCATGTCCAGACGACCGGCCTTGCCCCAAAGAATGATCCATTCCCGGAAATGAGGGCAAGCAGGCTGTCCCTGTCAAGCCCTGATGGGACGATAAAGACAGCCTTGCTGCCAAGCTTTCTGTAGAGCTCGGCAAGCCTCTGCTGCTTTTCGGTTATGTTGCAATAGGTCTCAACCGTCGGCATTTCTTTTCACATAGCCAAGATACCCGTCTACGCTCTGGCGAAGGAAGAATGCCTCCCTCTCCCTGTCTTTATCAGGAAGCCTGCCTATCTTGGAAAGTACCGGATCGTTTTTGAGGAGGGCTACAACACCATCCTCCGTATTTGCATCAGCCGGGAGGGCTGATATTATTTCTTTCCATAAGGACATCTGAGCCGCAGCCATTTCCAGAAGTCCATTAGGATCCCTGCTGCAGCCGGAATGAGGGTAACATATTAAATCTACAGCCCCAAGGGCGATCAGTTTTTGAAGGGAAGCCATTGCTGTTTCGTAATAGAACTTATGAGGCGTCGCAGGCCTCATAAATATCGATCCGTCATCAAGCTCAAAATAACAACCTGCGGCCTCACCAGGAAAGAGGATCCTTGTCCCGTCAAGGTCGTAAAGGTATGAACTATGGTGGGGAGCGTGGCCCGGAGTATCGATTATGGTAAGGCCCTCAAGCGAAATATCCTGATCTGCAAGCGCATTCTCAGGAAGCGGTACAGGCATCCCGTATACATCACACAGATCTCCCAGATTCTCCCTGCTTCCCTCTACGAGCCTCGAGGGATCAATAAGGTGAGGGCGTCCCTTAAGCGGCGCTATAATTTTTGTATCAGGGAAAATATTATGAAACTGTCCCGCTCCCCCGGAATGGTCAAGGTGTACGTGGGTATAGAGCAGGTAGTCCGGCTCACCGGCTCCGATCAGCTTAAGGTCTTCGGCAAGGCGGGGGACCGAAGCCGCAGGCCCTGTCTCCATAAGTATCGATCTTCCCCTGCTTTTGTCGTGAATGTGCCAGCCGATTATAAAGGATTCAAACCCGCCCCTTGGCACAGGAAGGACTATCTGGGTAAGTCCTTTGATTATCTCTTTTGTGTTCAATCCGATCTCCCCTTTTATTTACTCAACTTTCCAGAGTGCCAATGTTATTCTGGAACTGCGACAAATACGGTCGGGTGGAGCAGTTGTGAAGACTGGCAAGCAATTGGCAAGCGTGGGCAAGCAATGGGCGAGCAGTCGTGAAACCTTAAAATCTCAAATCTTCATCATCTAATAATTGACTGAATTATCTTTATAGTCTTCCCCGAGTGCCTCAATCGGGAACGACTGTGCTTTTAAATTCTTATTCAAAGTCTCAATTCCCCGCCGGACGGGCCTTCCGGCAAATTCTCCGCGATGCGAAGCGATGCAAATTCTCCAGCGACGAATGTCGCGAATTCTCCGGCGCAGCCTTTGCCTTCATTCCCCGCCCGCTCCTGCGACTGCTTGCCTATTGCTTGCCCGCATTTTTAGCCACAGTACCCCTAAGCGTCGTCAAGTGCCGTCAACACACGATCCAGCAGTGCCTGGAAGGTTTCACAGTGACGGTCCCTCGGATATTCGAGCGGTACGGGTATCGAGGCCTCTATCATCCCGTTTTTCAGGACAAGCACACTGGTACCCATACGCAGAGCCTCCCCTACGTCATGCGTTACCATAAGGAATGTTTTTCCGCCTTGCAGATATATTCTTACAAGCTCCCTCTGAAGCGCCCTTCTCGTGAAATAGTCCAAGGCTCCGAGAGGTTCGTCCATAAGTACTATCTCAGGGTCGCACGAAAGCGCCCTTCCAAGCGCCACCCTCTGGGCCATGCCGCCTGACAGCTGGTGGGGCATAGCATTTTCATACCCTTCGAGTTCAAGCATCTTCAGTATCTCCAGTGCTTTTTGGTGCATCTCCTTCTGCCTTCCGCCCGGAAGGAAAGGAAAGAGTATGTTGTTCTCCACGGAAAGCCAGGGCATAAGCCTGGGTTCCTGAAAAACCATCCCGACCGGGAGAGGAGCGTCCGGACCGCAGACCCTTCCCTTAAAGATGACCTCACCGGCGGTCTCGCTCTCAAGCCCGGCAAGTATCCTGAGAAGCGTCGTCTTGCCGGAGCCGCTCCTTCCAACTATGACCAGAAAGCCTCCCTCTTTTATTTCCAGGTCTATGCCATTAAGCGCATCGACCTCCATATCTTCAAGGATATATTTTTTTTTCAGGTTTTGGATCTTCAGCCAGCTCAAGCTTCAATGCCCCTTTTCAGATAACGCCTGATGCCCCACAGAAAACCATAATCGAGAAAGGCTCCAAGAGCCCCAATCACAAATATGCCCATAAGGACGACATCTGAGCGCGAAAGCTGCTCTGCATCAAGTATCATATAACCCAGCCCGGACGAGGCAGCCACCAGCTCCGCAGCGACAAGTGAACGCCAGCTGTAGCCGAGCCCAAGCCTCAGGCCGGTAAGTATTGACGGGATGGCGAACGGAAGGACCACATACCTGAACCTGTGCCATTTACTGTAGCCAAACACAGATGCGACCTCGGTCAATTTCGGGTCACAGCCCCTTATGCCCTGAAGTGCGTTCATGTAAACGGGGAAAAATGTGGCAAGCACTATCAATATTATCTTTGGTGCCTCCCCTATCCCGAACCACAGGATAAGGAGAGGTATTGTAGACATCGGTGGAATATGTCTGAAAAATTCAAGGGTGGGCTCCATCTGCACAAGGACACGCGGAAACCACGAACAGAGAAGCGCGAACGAAAGCGCCATCGCCGCCGAGAGGCCGAAGCCCCTGATTATCCTGTCAAGGCTCGCCCAGACATGCTTCTGAAGTTCTCCATCCTCTATCGACAGAACAAAAGAATCCAGCACACTTTCGGGAGAGGGAAGGAGGAAAGCGTTCCACCAGCCGGCGTTCGAACCCGCCCACCAAAGCAACAGCAACACTGCCGGCACTATCAGACCGCTTCTCGTCAGACTATCTTTCTCGATCTTCATCGGCTCACGCTCCCGCTATATTGTACATTTTTTTAGCTGATAAGCACAGTAA
>DAITML010000018.1:0-1444 GCA_036835165.1 Synergistaceae bacterium
GCTCTATCTTCTCTTCGAGTGTGCCTCTGCAGCAAAAATAGTGGACAAGGACCCTTTCCTTCTGTCCTATCCTGTAAGCCCTGTCGACCGCCTGCTGTTCAACTGCAGGATTCCACCACCTGTCAAACATCACGACGTGGTTTGCCCCTGTCAGATTAAGCCCCGTACCTCCTGCTTTGAGGGAAAGGATAAAGAACGGGGGAGCCTCTTTTGATTCCTGGAATTTCCTGACCATTTCATCCCTTTTGACCCTCTCGACACCTCCGTGAAGAAAGAGAGCCTCACGTCCGAAAGTCTCCTGGAGATAGTTTTTTAGTATCGCGCCCATTTCCGCATATTGGGTAAAGATCAGTGCCCTGTCACCTACGCTCAGCATCTCCTCGGCGATCTCGGTGAGACGGGCAAGTTTACCCGAGCGTCCTGCTATCTGCGACCTGTCCTTAAGGTAGAGTGCAGGATGATCACATACCTGCTTCAGGGATGTGATCGCTGAAAGGACAGCTCCCTTGCGCCTGATGCCGCTGCTGCGCGCAAGTTTTCCCTCAAGGTCATCGAGTACGGCGCCATAGAGTGAAGCCTGTTCCTTGTTCAGCGAACAGAACACCTCTGTCTCAATTTTTTCAGGCAAATCGGAAATTATTGATCTGTCAGTCTTAAGTCTTCTCAGGACAAAGGGCCCTGTTATCTTTTTTATCTTTTGAACTGCACCGGTCTCACCGGCCTGTATGGGACGAATGAAATCTCTGGCGAACTTCGATTTGTTGGGCAAAAGGCCCGGTATCAGGAATTCCATTATTGACCACATGTCCCCTACATGATTCTCCACAGGGGTACCGGTAAGCGCAAAATGCCATTTGGCCTTAATTGAACGGGCTGCTTTCGACTGTCTGGTCTCCGGGTTCTTGATATTCTGGGCTTCATCCAGTATCACTCCGGACCACTCGGTTTTTTTAAATGTTTCGTTGTCCCTGTGGATAAGGGAATAGGAAGTAATGATCAGGTCTTTCCCCTTTATCGAGTCGGCAAACTTTTCACCTCTCGGCCTCCTTATCCCGTGCTGTATGAAGACAGAGATGTCAGGAACAAAATGTTCAGCTTCCCTGCGCCAGTTCTCTATTACAGAAGTCGGGCAAATGAGAAGTACCGGATCCTTTTCTCCTCTTAGTATCATTGTTTTCAGAAGCGCCAGTGCCTGTACCGTCTTGCCAAGCCCCATATCGTCTGCAAGACATCCTCCCAGGCCGGTCTCCGCAAGCCACGAAAGCCAGGAAAGTCCTTTGATCTGGTAGGGCCTCAGCACTCCCACAAACCCCTCAGGCTGATCGATCTGATCGATCTGTACGGCACCGGTAAGGACGGATCTCACAGATTCCAGCCACGCCGAGCCGGTGATGCCTGAAAGGGGAAGGTCTCCCTTGCTCTCCCTGAAAGAGGATATCAGGGC
>DAITML010000018.1:1544-24834 GCA_036835165.1 Synergistaceae bacterium
GGCCCCGGGTTCCAGACTTTTTCAGCAGGAACGAAAAGGGTCGGATCCATTGCAGACTGAAGGTGCCAGGAGAGGGTCCAGGATCCCTCCGTGCTGCCGGAAATAGGCTCTTCAAGCCTCAGAAAAAGTCTCCATGGCTGATTTGTGACTACCCTTACAGATTCGGTCCACTCAGCTATCTGGCAGGAGAGCTGGCTCATCTCATCTCTCCACCTATGAAGGGCAGACTTAGGCCAGGCAAGTGAACGGAGCCATATATCGTGAGGGTTGGCCTGGTCGACCTGCTTTCCCCTTCTTCCCGGTACTGCCTGAGCCCTCCTGACTATATCCTCAAGGAGGGATTCCAGAATTGACCCGGCAATTGTCTCCGGACTTGACTTGACGGGGCTCCCCTCTGAAAGGGAAAAGCTCCTCATGACCGGAGGGAGGGCATTGATAAAACCAGAGTGATCCTCCTGGTATTTTGCAAAATTGAGCGGCTTCCAGACAGAAAAATAACCTTCCTCAGAAAAACCCATCCCAGGAAGGTATGTGCCCCTGAGTGCCATCAGTGAGGCATATTCCAGCCCCTTCATCACGTACTTCAGATCGTTGCCCCAGAGAAGTCCGGGTATGGGCAGTATCTCCCTGCCCTCTCTTGTCATCCGGAAAAGTGCGGTCAGCTCCTCGTGAGTAATTTGCAGGGCTTCAACATAATACCTGGTGATTTCGAGAGTCCCCTCGATCTCAGGAAGTTCTCCGAGAAGAGGCGAAGATGGAAGAGGCCATCTTCCGTATGACGGCAAGTCAAGGTATGCCGTAACCGGCGACTCAGCGATGTTCTTCCTGCTGTGGCGCATACCACTTCTCTTCAGTACATCACTGACTGCAATGCTTCCCGCATCCCAGGGCATCCTCGGCACAGAAGAGGAAAAGAGAGCGGGAGCATTCAGCTCATTCAGCGTGAATGAATGTTCTCCCCAAACAAAAAATTTGTTGTCCGTATATGAAATATGTAAAACTATCATTTTGATCCGATACCGTTACGATCCCTACTCAAAGCAGCTTCCGCCGATAAACTCCCTCAGTATCGAAATGTTAGGGACATCGTCCGATGGTATTACCGGGACGAAACTGAGTATCGAAAGAAGCCTCTGTGCCTCCCCATATGCAGGAGAATCTTCTTTTACCGAAGCCAGCAGTGGCTGCACATAGCCTTTAAGCACCGGCATCTCGTATGCCAGGGAGGTGTTGAAGAGTGTGTCAGCATTTTCCTGATAGGGGAAGATATGACGGTGCGATCCCCTTACCACTGAGGGCCACTGGATGAGCGTCGCTTCGGGCGAGTGCCCCCTGGTCCTGTAGTCTCGCAGCATGCGTCTGAGCAAGCGGGTATCTGTAGTCCCGATCCTGTTGTGCATGTCTATGGCGGCTCCGGTAAGCGGACATATAAATATTCCGTATTTGTTGCAACGGGGAATGCTCTCCGACAGTTTTTCGTTGAGTCCGTGGATCCCCTCGATCACCAGTATCTGGTCTTTTGCAAGCTTCAGTTTATCGCCCTTTTTTCTCTCGCCGGTCTTGAAGTCGAACTTAGGGATATCCACTTCCCTGCCATCAAGCAGAGCTGCAAGATGTTCGTTTATAAGGTCTGTGTCCAGGGCCTCAAGGGCTTCGAAATCCAAATTACCATCTGTATCCCTCGGCGTTCTGGTCCTGTCCACAAAGTAGTTGTCAAGCTCAAGAGTTGCAGAATTTTTGCATGATGCAAGGAGCTGGACACGTATGCGCCTTGATGAGGTAGTCTTGCCCGAGCTTGAAGGTCCTGCCAGGCAGAGCAGACGCACCTCGGGCCTGTCTGAAATGTATTTGGATATTTCACTTAGTGTCTTTGTATGGAGAGCCTCGCACACCATAATGAAATCCCTCGAATGTCCGTTTGCCACAAGGTAATGTATGTTGTCCATCGTTGCCACCTTGAGGTTGTCTAGCCACCTCGCGTACCCCCTGAAGAGGGAAAATGTCTTTGCAGAAGTCTTGAAGGGCTGTGTCTTTGCGGGATCGGCAAATGAGGGGCCGGATATGAATATGCCTCCTTTGTACAGGTGCAGATCGAATACAGGGACTATCGCGGCATTGTCAGCCAAAGCAGCCCCGAAAAAATCGTAAATGCCTTCGCATCTGTACAAGACGACCGGATCGCTGTTGACCCAGCGCAGAAGCCTTTCCTTATCGATATATCCCTGGGATGACATTATCGCACGGGCCTTATCCAGGGATAGTTCTTCCCTTACAAAGCTGACTCCCTCTCCCACCATCCTGTGCATCTCGGCCAGTATCGATTTTTTCTGTTTTTCCGTGATCGGCCCGTCAGGACTGTCATAGTAGTAAGAATAATTCATCGACTGACGGAGATGCAGCCTTATGCCGCACACCCTGGTCGCTGCGGAGGTAAGCATGAAGCATATCGTCCGCAGGTATACCTCAGAACCTTCTATGGTATCACCTGTTATAAACTCCAGTCTCGAATCCATGTCGATCTCCCATGAGAGAGGGCGCTGGACCCTGTTGACTCTGCATGCCACGACCCTTTCCCTTTTTGGAAAATCAGTCCTTATGAGGACATCCCTCGCGGTGATCGGAAAATCGCTCTTGATCTCCTGCAAGTCGTTGAAGCTTATCGTGAAGCCCATTTTTATCCTCCCTGTATCGGACAGCCGTAGAGCCGGTACGGATACCCGGCAAGCAGCCCGTTAAGTCTTAAGATCAAGATTTTAAAATAATTCCAGGCACAGAACCTCATCTGAACATATTATCATAAAAATTGCCGTTATATGCATAAAAAGAAGTTTTTGGCATATCCCGTCATTTTCCTGACACCGTGCAAAGGAGGGCGGGATGCTTATGCATCCCGCCCTCCTTTGCTTTTTATAGTAGGATCCGCATCACGATGATGATTACTTTATAGTCAGCTTCTCTATAACGACCTTTTTCAGAGGACGGTCCATGGAATCTGTCGGGACCTTGCCGATCATTTCAACAACATCCATTCCTTCCGCCACATGCCCGAATATGGCATGCTTGCCGTCAAGCCACGGGCAGGGGACGAGAGTGATGAAAAACTGTGATCCGCCTGTGTTTGGTCCGGCATTTGCCATCGAAAGGATGCCCGGCCTGTCATGTTTAAGACCTTTGCCGAACTCGTCAGGAATATTATAGCCGGGCCCCCCCATGCCTGTGCCCTGGGGACAGCCGCCCTGGATCATGAAGTTATCGATGACCCTGTGGAAAATTATCCCGTCGTAGTAGTTCTTTTCGATAAGGTCGGTGAAATTTTTTACCGTCTTGGGTGCAAGGTCGTTGTACAGCTCGATCTTAAAATCACCGGCTGACGTTTCAAAAACCACAGTCTGACGCTTCGCGGCTTCCTCTGCAGATGCCTCACCCGCTCCGAATAATTTAAGCAATCCCGAGGCCGAGGTAATTAAAGTTGACAATATCTTCATGATCATTCCTCCAATATCTTCTTTTGTCTTTTTCTGACCTGCAAATTCTAACATTTATGTCTTTGCTTAGCCACTGCCGCTGACCTTGAAAGTACATCCCGGATCCCTAAGTAACATTCAATATTTCCCTATCTTCACCAACAATTTAAAATTTGATCCTTACCCTGTACTTTTTTATGAAGTCCGTTGGCAGATATGACATCTTTGCCTCTCTGAGCCCCGGATCGTTCATGTCCTCTTCCCTGTTTGCAACCGCGAGCTCGGGGTGCTCCTGCAGCATATGGCACATGAATTCCTTGTTGATAACCTGATATGCGGCTGCATATCCCAGGCTCGCCTTCTCAAAGTGTACAAAAATAGTGTGGCATGACAGTTCTCCTATGGTGTAAGCCGCGATCTTCCCCGAGACTTCTATAACTCCTCCGGCTATCCGGGGGATCTTCTCCCAGTTGCTCAGTATCCGCAGTATTCCATGATTTTCCTGAAGCAGTCCCTTATCTGTGCATCCGTTGTTCGCCTGGCACCATGCATGCTGGAACTCCATGACTTCGGGGACCATGTCCGGTGTTATCGGCTTGAAAATATATTCGTAATTCCTGCGGAAATGGTTTACCCTGTTCCGTTTTTTCATATACCTGTTTCCCGGAAGCATCGCCAGGTCCCTTATGTCGTAAAGGTACTCCCAGCTTCCTCTCATATCCTCGATGTCCAGTTTCTCCCCAAACTGCTCCTTCCAAATTTCGAGAAGTCTTTCAGGCACAAGCCAAAATTCGGTGTCCCTGCCGAATCGTTTCTCTATTATTTCCGCCCAGTCATCCCTTTCCCATTGCCCTAAAGGGGCAAGTTCATAATCGCGGGGAATGGTCTGCCTTATCCACAGCAGATCCTTATCAGCTTCACCGGCTGTCCGGTATCCATAGTCGGCTGCCCATCCCCAAAGTATGGGGAAACTGTAATCCGAAGCTCTTTGGCTTGTTATCTTCCAGTAATCTTCAAAAAACGAGATGTCTTCAAGCTTAATGTCACTAAATTGAAGCAAGTGGTCATTACCTCCGTTCTTCTCACTTTCAAAGATTAACCCACTTTTGCTTTTTTTGCCAATAGCAAAAGAGCGTATATCTGCTACAATTTTGTATCAGAACCAAATAAAGAAAAAGGGTCGATCAAATTGACAGACAACAACTGCGCCGGCAACGAAGAAAAGTGTCCTGAGACAGTACCCGAAGAACAGACGGGAATGACAAAGGAGGAGCAGGAATGGGGCTTGAAGAAAGAACCCCGTCCCCCCGTTCCCCGTTATGTGTTTGGCATCATTGCAGCACTCATCCTGGCCGTCTTCCTGGGCGGAAGCATATGGTATTACAGAACGAGCGTCCTACCGGAAAAATATTATCAGAGGGCATCTTCACACTTCAAACTGGAAGAATACTCAGAAGCCTACCTTCTATACGAAAAAGTTCTTAAGCTGCGTCCGGAAAGAAAAAACATCCTTTACCAGATGGCTTTCTGTCTTGAAAAGATCGGAAGGACCGACGAAGCGATCAGCCGTTATGAAGAACACCTTAAAATACTTCCGGGGGATGGGAATGCCCTGCTTCGGATGGGCTGGCTCTACACACAAAAAAATGATATGGAAAGAGGCCTCGCTGCACTCAAAAAGGGGGCTGCCAAACTTAAAGATCCTTATGCATGGGCTCTTGTAAACGAGGCCGCGGTAAGATCAAAAGACAGGGCAACGGCTGTTGAGGCCCTTGTTAAGCAGACAGAACTCTTCAAAGAACCTGAGCAGGTGCTGACCTGTTCAAAAATGCTGATGGACCTCGAAGCGTGGGAAGATGCGCTGAAAGGCTATGAAAGGTTCTCTAAACTGGCTTCAGGCGACAAAAGAGGCATACATGGAGCAAACGCGGCTAAGGCCATGCTTGGATGGCCTACAGATCCGGGTCTCGTAGTAAGGCCCGGAAAATCAATAGGGCTTGTTGAGATCGGCGACACAAAGGAAGAGGTAAAGGAAAGGCTTGGCGGACCCGAGACTAAGGAATTCAGGGTAGTAGGCGGAAAATCTGTCCTCTCGAAGGACACTGCCGAAATATGGTCTTACAGCAGGACAATGCCGGGAAGAGGGCTCAGGATAATATTTATTAACGGTAAGGTCCGCGAGGCAGAGGCACGCTCGGGAGAGTACAAGACAGAAACCGGCCTGGGACTTACCAATTTTCTTCTTCCCAAAAACGCATCAAGGCTTGAGTGGAGAAAAGAGGGAGAAAACAACGCTGTCGTTTGCCTTGCAAAAGGGGGAGGGCTTACCTTTTACGCCGCCGGCCTGAACAGCGAAGGCACCGACGCGAAGTACAAGAAACTCCGCGTCCATAAGGGAAATTCATCAATAGACAATGTTGAGGGCTTCAGTCTTCTTAATCTATTCAACTAAACTCTCACTCGCATTTCATAGGAGATCATTTGGCGTTCAGTATTCTGACAGCCTCCATGGCGTCTTTCGCATAGTGATCGGCGCCCACGTATTCTGCAAGAGAAGCTGTCAGCACCGCTCCTCCGACTATGACCCGCACTCCCGGGCATTCCTTCCGAAGCATGTCGACGGTTGTTTTCATGCTTGAGACGGTGGTCGTCATAAGTGCGCTGAGACCCACTACCTGAGCTCCGTTCTCCCTGACCGCCTCAACGATCTTCTCGGGCGGAACGTCTTTTCCGAGGTCGATCATCCTGAAATTATAATTCTCCATAATTACCTTTACTATGTTTTTGCCTATATCATGGATATCCCCGTGGACTGTCGCTATTACGACCGAAGTCCGTTCCTCAGAACCTGCCGCCCCCTCTTTCGCAAGTTCCCTCCGTATCAGTTCAAATGATGACTTTGCCGCTTCTGCCGATTTTATCAGCTGAGGAAGGAATATCATGCATGATTCATAATCTTTGCCGACCTGATCGAGAGACGGAACTATCTCCTTTTCAATTATTTCCAGAGGCCTTATTTTAGAAAGGAGGAGCTGGGTCGCCCTCTCGGCATCGCCCTTAAGCCCCCTTTTGATGGCCTGCGGCAGGGTCAGGAGGCCGTCACCGCAGGTCTCCTGATCGGGTTTTTTCTCATCAGGCCCCGAATAAGCAGCAATGAATTTCTCGGCCTGCCGATCTTTGCCCATCAGCACCCTGAATGCCGAGACCGTCTCTCTCATCCCATCATCGCCGGGGTTCATTATAGGTGCGTCAAGTCCCTGCATCAGTGCCATGGCAAGCATAGCTCTGTTGATGATGGGACGTGCAGGAAGCCCAAAGGATACATTGCTCACGCCCAGGACTGTCTTAAGCCCAAGTTCTTCCCTGATCATCCTGACAGCCCTCAGGGTTTCAGCCGCCTGCTCCTGTTGGGCAGAGACGGTCATGACAAGACAGTCTATCAGGACATCCTCTTTGGGGATGCCGATTTTCAGGGCCTCTTCCATTATTGTCCGTGCTATCTTAAGCCTGCCCTCCGCAGAGGCAGGTATCCCGTCATCATCCAAGGTCAGTCCAAGGACAGCGGCTCCGTATTTTTTTGCTATGGGAAGGATCTTTAGAAGGGAATCCCTCTTGCCGTTTACTGAATTTATCAGCGGTTTGCCGTTGTAGACCCTGGCGGCCCTTTCCAAAGCAGTCGGATCAGAGGAATCAAGCTGGAGAGGCAGGTCTGTTACAGACTGTATCTCTATGACAGCCCTTTTCAGCATCTCAGGTTCATCAATGTCGGGAAGTCCCATGTTTACATCAAGGATATCGGCTCCCTGTTCCTGCTGTCTGAGAGCCTCCTTGAGAACGTAGTCCATGTCTTTCGCCCTGAGCGCCGCCTGCAGGGACTTCTTCCCCGTAGGATTGAGCCTTTCTCCGATAATGATCGTGTCATCTCCGAAGAAGACGGCCTTTGACGCGGAACAGACCCCGGTCCTTCTCACGGTTTCGACAGGCGCGGGATTTGATCCCTCAAGCATTTCCCTTACAAGTTTTATATACTCGGGGTCGGTCCCGCAGCACCCTCCAACTATTGAGACCCCGTCGGCGACAAATTTACTTATGTGATCGGCAAACTGCTCGGGTGTAACATCATAACGGGCTTCCCCTTCGCTGAATAACGGGAGTCCCGCATTGGGCTGCACCATGACCGGGATGCTGCTTGCTTTGATCAGTCGCTCTACTATCGGAACAAGCTGTTTGGGGCCGAGTGAGCAATTTACTCCTAATGCCTGAACACCGAGGGCTTCAAGTGTAAGGACCATTGATTCAACGGTGGCACCAAAAAAGGAACGCCCGTTTTCCTCAAAACTCATTGTTGCGAATATCGGAAGGCCGGAGTTTTCTTTTGCTGCTATAACCGCTGCTTTTAGTTCATAAAGATCTGTGAAGGTCTCGAGAAGAATGAGATCTGCTCCTGCTTTATCCCCTGCCTTAACTATTTCCCCGAAGACTTCGACGGCTTCCTCAAAAGGCATGTCACCGGCAGGCTCCATGACGCGTCCGCATGGTCCGATGTCCAAAGCCACATATTTTCCTTTTCGGCTTTCCGCTGCCCTTTTTGCTGTTCCGACGGCAGACGCAACGATCTCATCAAGTCTGCAGCCTGTCTTATCAACCTTGTATCTGTTCGCTCCGAAAGTATTGGCCGATATGATATCGCATCCCGCATCAAAGTACTCATTATGTATGGACTCGATAATGCCGGGATCTGTAAGGTTCAGGAGTTCCGGGATCTGTCCCCGCTTGAGACCTCTCTTCTGGAGCATGGTGCCCATAGCTCCGTCAAAAATAAGTGTCTTTTTTTCATTTATGCTGAATGCCACAGAATTCGCCCTTCTTCCTGTACTTGCAGTCTTTGGTGATGGAGCAGAAACTGCAGTTTTTTCTTCTGTCAGTAATTTTATATGATATTCCGATAACGGCCGTGACAGATTTGAATGGGATGAGCATCCCCGTGCGGGTGAGGCCTAGACCCATCTTTTTGTCTGCGCCGAGTGCTGTTATTATCTTTGCGGACTCCATCGGAGAAACATCTCCGTACCCCGGGCTGAACCTCATCGTAAGAAATTCGTCGTCAGACAGCGACCTCATTATCTCGTTTTCGGTCATGTCAGCGATCCTCTCTGCTTCGGCAGATGCACAAGCATCAAGGATGACAGCTTCTGACATGTCTGCTGACTGCGATCTCCTTATCAGTATATCCACTTCGCTGCCAAGAGTAACTGCCATAAGCACTGCTTTTTTGCACCCGCTGCATATGTCTGCAAGATCCTTGCCAATTATCGAAAAGGAATCGTCAAAAATAATGCCGGAATCTCTTACGTCTGCTTCGAAGATCGAAAAGACGGATTTGGGCGCAGATGCATCCCTGATCCTTTGGTACTGCTTACACACCGAGAAAAGAAGATCAGCCGCATCATGGCCCTCCGGGACAGAGAGCAGCCTCATGACCTCCTTCAGTACCGGCGGATCTATGGGATCAGCCACGCTTTACTCTCAATGAGTACAGGATGCCCCTGATGTTTTCTGTGATCCTCTTTGCAATATCAGGCTGATTCATCGTGTACAGGTGTATGCCGTCAACGCCGTCCGCAAGCAGGTCAACTATCTGTTCAGTTGCATATGCAATGCCGGCTTCTTTCATCGCCATGCTATTATGTCCGAATGCCCTTATAATTTTTTGGACCTTTTCCGGAACAGTTGCTCCGCACATCGAGACCATCCGGCTGATCTGAGAAGAGGATGTTATCGGCATAATGCCAGCTATTATCGGTATCGTGATCCCTATAGCCCTAGCCTGATCCCTGAACCTGCAAAAAAGTTCATTGTCAAAAAAGAGCTGCGATATCAGCACATCGACTCCGCAGTCAGCTTTTTCCTTAAGGCAGCGGAGGTCGGCCTCCATCGAGTATGCCTCGATATGTTTTTCAGGATAACATGCCGCAAATATTCTGAAGTCATATCTGGATTTTATGTATCTTATAAGATCGGAAGCATAGCGGAAGTCTTTAAGTGTCTCTCCTTCGGCCAGGTCTCCCCTTAGGGCCAGAATATTTTTTACCCCGTTTTCAAAAAGTGTTCTCAGTACAGGCTCCACTTCTTCTGCTGAGTTGCCTGCACAGGTAAGGTGGGCAAGCGCCGGTATGGCATAGCTGTTTTGTATCTGGGAGGCGATCTCAACGGTGTTGACGCGGCTGGTGCCTCCCGCACCGTATGTAACGCTTATAAGGTCGGGGGCAAGACTGGCCAGGGCATCTACCGTAGAGAATATCGAAGCAAGATCTCCCGCTCCTTTGGGAGGGAAAATTTCAAAAGTTACTGTCGGCCTTTGCTGTTCAAAATAATCATTCATCATATGACCCCCCGTTACAGATATCTTTCCACTATTACTGCCGCACCGTCGCTGTCGTTGTCAAAAGTTGTCTCGTCCGCCGCCGATCTAAGGTCAGGCGGGGCATTGCCCATCGCGACCCCATATCCGGCCCATGCTATCATTTCCTTGTCATTGGATCCGTCTCCAATTGCAAGAACATCGCTTCTGTCTATTCCAAGCTTTTCTGCAACAACGGCAAGTCCCTTGGCCTTGTTTACATCAGGGTGAGTCATTTCAACAAAAGCTCCCCAGGAAGTCGCTGTGTATATGCGGCCGTCAAAGCGGGATACGGTCCTCTGCTCCATGAGGCGGAAATCTTCTTCTTCCAGTGCTATCCCCAAAAGTTTAGTTGAATCGACGTAAAGGTCCCAAAACTTTTCGCCAACTGATACCGGGCGTATTTTAGATATCTTCTCGTAGAATTTGCTCCTCGGGTCGCAGCTGTCTTTAACATAGAGCATGTCATTGCAGTATACCTGTATGTACCATCCCTCCTTCCTGTAGAAGGAAAGGATCTCCGCAGTCAGTTCGCTCCCCACTCCTCTTTCATAGATCGTTTCGCCCGAAAGGGGATAGCGCACTATGGCCCCGTTGTAGAAGATACAGGGTGCCGTTATGCCGATCTCTCTTATTATAGGCAGGGCTGACGGGTACATTCTTCCCGTAGCTGTGACGACAGTAATGCCTTGCGAGATCGCGGACCTGAGTGCGTTCTTTGTCCTCACGGAAAGTTCGCTTGAATTGTTGAGGATCGTACCGTCCAAATCAACTGCAATAAGCCTCGGCACGAAAGTGCTCATATCGAGAACACCGCTAAGGAGGTTATTTCTGCAGCCACTGCAGCAGCGCCCAGCACATCACCGTTCACTCCCCCGAGCCTGGAATTCATCCAGCCCGCCATCCCAAAACCCGTTATAAGAGCAGCTGCAGCGGAGAAGCCCCATCTTAACGGCGCGGCCGGCATGAAGATCAAAAAAAAGATGAAAGAGACAAAAAGGTCATAACCCGTGAAGCTGTCGACCCAGCCTTTGCCCATACCGCTATTCCAGGGATATTTGCCAATGCATGCAGCCGCACAGCATGCAAACCTCCCCGAAGCTGCAGAAACGGTCAAAGCCGCTGTCAGTCGGTCAGGCCGGACAGCCCCAGCCAGGGATGTCCAAAGTCCGAATGCCAGTATGAGGCCTACCGCTCCATAAGCGCCAAGCCTGCTGTCTTTCATTACCGAACGAAGTTCCTCACCCTGCCGGCCAGAGCCAATACCATCCCACAGGTCGCCCCACCCATCAAGGTGCAGTGACCACCCTATTATCGAGTAGAAGAAGATGCCTATCCAAATAGAGGCGGGATCACCTACTCCCAGGAATTCAACAGCCGAGACCGTGGCTCCGACAAGCAGGCCCAGAAGCCCTCCGGCAAGGGGAGCAAGAGAAAGTGTCCTGTTCCCTGCCGGAGGAATTTCGGACGGCCACAGCTTTTTGGGGAGCGGGATCCGTGAAAGGAGGGTCCAGGCAACAACGAACCTGCCAATTAAGTCAAGCCTCATATTCTCGTTTCTGACTTCATCGAAAAACCTCTCGATATATTTCCGGAAGCTTTCGTCATTCATTTTAAATTCCCTCCATCGATCCCTTGACCCAAAGGGGGCAGCCGGCCACGACTAAAGCAACTCTCCGGGCCCTGGATGCACAGAGTTGGTTCATCCTTCCCTGGAGGTCCCTGAATCGCCGGCCCATTTTATATGTCGGAACAAGGTCGAAACCGACCTCGTTGCTGACAATTATCAGGTGCGTCCCTTCGGAAGGAATGGAACAGAGATCTTCGGTCATCGCCCGTATTAGGTCTTCTCTCGACTGCCATTCCGATTCCGAGGCGTTTTCCGCATAATCTCCCTCAAGGAAGAGGCGGGTCAGCCACAAAGTCAGGCAGTCAAGCAAAAGTACCCCCCTTATTCTCTTTACGGCAGCACAGATCTGATAAGGGTCCCCTTCGAAAGTATCCCACTCGGGAGGTCTCCTCTTTTTATGTATGGAGATGCGTTCAATCATTTCAGCATCACGGGCATCTGCGGCGGCAAGATATGTGACATTGCCAAGGGCCTCCTTCGCCAATTTTTCCGCAAAGGTGCTCTTTCCGCTCCTTGCCCCTCCCAGGATGAGGGTGATCTCTGATCCGGATATCATCTTTTTGCTAGTTTCCAAAATTTATGCCCTGCAGTATATTTCCCAGCGTCTGCTCAATTATCTGTCCCTGGAAACTGCCGTTTGTATAGCTTACTCCGGGCCCTACGGGTATTTCAAATTTAAGCCTGAAGACGGTATCTCTGCCCTGATAATCTTTTTCGTTGGGATCACTCGCGGATTTTGGTATCAAATTCTTCGGACTTGTCATCTGTTCCGATTTGTCTACTTTTATATTGCTGAACCTGGGGGAATCCATCGTGCCGTTAATATTCATCGTCACAAAACGGAAATCCGTCCTCGTAAAGCCTGAGAGAACCCCTCCCAGGAAGTTCTGGAGCAATGCGCTGCTGTCAAGCTCTCCGGTATATTCCATCCCCACATTTATTATTCCCTGAAGGGCCCCGAGGAGTGCGTTCAACGCCCTTATATTGACCTTTCCCATCGTAAATAGGCTCATCTCTTTTTTGTTGTTTATCAGTCCGTCGATCATCACATATCGGTAAACCGGATCTCCCGGAGGCGCCACGGCCTGGCTGCCCGGAAGAATAGTCAGATATCCCTCATCGAAGGTGAATGCGGTCTGGACTGTTTTGAAGAGGAGCGGCTTGCCCTTTGTATATTTTTTTGCTGCCTCCACGGCCTCAAACCCCGATATTTCTCCATCCCTGAGGAACAGGACCCCCGCGGCATTCACGGTGCTCATCCTGCCCGTCTCCCCTTCTGCCCTGATCTTGAGGTCACCCTTGCCTGAAACGGAACCTGTGAGCTTGGGAAAGGCCTGCTTTATCATCGGAGCGACGTCAGCGCTTTTAACAGTAAGGTTGCCGCCCCAGCTGCTCTTGGCGACATCCATTGCAAGTCCTCCGAAAACAGTCCCGCCGTTCGTTTCAGCCTTTACGTCTTCCATGACGGCATAGCCCTCAGATATATAGAACGGCGCGTTTACATTTCTTATCCTTAATCCGAGGAATCTCATCCTATCCGATGAAAAGCATCCCTCTCCGCTGAATTTGTCCACTTGGCCCTTACCGGTGAACCTGAAACTGACATTTCCACCCAACCTGTCGCGGAACTGACTTGGGAGATACGCTCCTATCTGTCTCAGGTCAATATCCTTGCCGTTTACATCAATATCCCCGTACCACTTCCCGTTTTCAAGGAAGACCCTTCCGTTCCCGGCAAGAGCTCCCCTGTTAAGCCTTGCTTTGGCCTCGGAAACTTTGATATCTGTCAGACTGCCGTTTAATTCGACATCGACCATCGGGAGCAAAAATCCCCTGTACCTGAAAGGAGCCAGTGTCCCGCTGCCGCTGTAAAGAGGCTTTTCGACTGTACCCCCGACCCTTACCTCGCTTTTTATAAGGCCCTGTACGCCCCTTACAACAGGCAGGTGCTTCCGCAGAAGTTCATACATGTTTATATTTTCAGACGTGATCTTAATGTCCAGCTTTGATTCATAAAACGGCCTTCCATGCGGCGATGGGATCACTCTGCCCGTTAGCAGATGCTTGCCCCTCAGGAAATCTATCTTGACATCCCTGACCCTGATCTCCTTTGAGTCACCGTTTAAGTTACCGGTAACCTTTTCAGCCGTAAATTCCTTCCATCTCAGGCCGTCTGCCGCTGCCAGATCCGCGTCCCATCTGATGCCGCTTCCGTCATTGCCCACCTTTATCACGCCGGAGCATGGCCCTTCGATATCCTGTTCAGTCCTGAAAATCCCGTTGAGGGCTGATATGTCCACCGTCCTGACCCTGCCTTCAAACTCCCACCTTACCGGGGAAGAGGTCCTGCCTGATGCCTTGGACGGGAGAATGACCCTTCCTTTTAGGTTTGCGCTTCCCCCTGCGATGCTTGCATACATCTTCCTGAAATCGAGACTTCCGGAAGAATACGCCATTTCAGTATAAAATTTGGGTACTCCAAGATCGATGAATTTTCCGTTTGACACCCTGAGCTTCAACAGCACCTCCGGAGAAGCTGCCCTTCCTCTGAGCAGCCATGTACCGGAAGCATCTCCGGATATATTCAAAGTATCAAGAAATTTTAGTGTTGAATGAAAAGCGTTCAGGGATGCGTTTTTTATAGATCCTCGTAAAGAGAGCTCAGAGGTGTCGCCGATATCCTTGATATTGCCGGAAGCCGCGATACGGGCCCCGTTCCATAAAAAAGAGGCACCTGCCAGCCTGAGCGATCCCTGTGAAATGTCATATTCGGGCGATGCCTTCAGCCCGGCAAGCTTTCCTATCCCCTTTATCTCAGCGGAAGGCGAGTTTATCTCAGCCCTTACTTTCATAGCGCCGATCTCTCCTCCTATTTTCGCAGAGACATCCGCGTTGCCTTTGAGTTCATATTTTTCCAGTCCGGGTAACGCTTTTCCAAGTTCTTCCAGTTTGATCGCCTTGGCATTCAGCTTAAGGTCGACAGGCACTCCGTCGGCAAAGCTTACAGTACCTGCAAGCTTAATTTCCCTGCCTTCGTTAAGCGCGGAGAGATCGACCTTTCCCGATGGCCTCCCCTCAAAGATCGCCTTAGCCTTCAGCGATGTGAGCTTCATCCTGTTATAGGTCACGTTGGAAGGAGCTATTTCGACCTTTCCGACAAGCGCATCCAGCGGACCCCTGAGGTCTGCCTCCATAGAAGTGATGCTGCCTTTGAGCATCGCTGCATTTCCTGCTATCTGATGGGTTATCTTGTCTGTCCAGTCAGCAAAACGAAGGTTTCGGGCATCCGCTTTCAGTTCGAGATATTTCCCGGGGGCTCTGGTGTCAAACTTCATGCGCCCGCGAAGAGAGGAGCTGAAGACCTTGCTCTCCTCAAGAGACAGATCCAGAACACCCTCTTCATATCTCCATTTGGCTGCAACATCTTCAAGCGGTATCTTTCCAATGACAGCCTTATCAAGCGTTCCCTCTCCGGCTGTAAAGACGTTCCTACCCTCGCCTCTCATTTCCATATTTGCGGTCAAAGTACCCATCACGCCATATTTTGAAATGTTCGGGAATATCTCGGCTATCTTCTGGATATTTGCATTTTTGACATCTGCTTTGAAATCCGGCACAGGATATACAGCTCCTGAGATTTTGGCGGAACCTTCGTCAAGTTTTGCCGAGAAACCGTCCAGAAACCAATTTCCGGCTTCCTTTCTGACTATCCCGTAAATCGAGAACGGGATCCCTCTGAAGTTTCCCTTCATCGCCGGTGCGAACCACTCGGTCCCCCTAAGTTCAAGGGAACTGTCTTCGAGCTCCAGAAGCCCCCAAGGTGAGGAGACATTTACATCATCGAAAATTATCTTGTCTATAGGTATATCCTTTGGCTCAGAGCTCTCTTTTTTCTCGGGCATCATTTTAAGCAGTGAATCATAGTCTGTGCGAAGGCCTTCGATCACCAGGGAAGAGACTCGGGGTGAATTTTTAAGCAGGCTGGGCAGAGAGAGTTTAATGTTCATATTATCGATCGTGAGAAGTTCATCGTCAGAACGCACCAAAGAAATGCCGCGGCCCTTGAAGCCCATGAAGGGATTCCCGGAAAGGTCCGGCATTTTCAGTTCGACATTGAGTTCATCTCTGACTGCAGTACTGATCTGGCCTACGACAAGACCGCCCAGGAAATTTACCTGAGTCAGCACTACAAGGATGAGCCCCACTGCTGCAGTAGCCGCTGCAGCAATTATTCCTGCCTTGCTGTTGAATTTCTTTACTCTCAAAATCGATTACACCTCTGCAGCTCCGTATCTCTATTCATTTTTATGAGAACAGCACCTTATACCTGGTAATTCTACCATGTTTTAAAGTACGGACATATGCAATTACACCGTATATACCCTTACTTAGTCATATTTTCACATATCTCCCGCCGCAGGATCTGAGCATCCGCAGACATTGCCGGCATGGGAAAACCCAGACCGGCAGACCATCCGTATCAGGCAAGGGTCCCGTGCAGGAGATATTTTCCCTTTATCCTCGTTGTAGCGGATCCCCCGAAGAGGATCCTGTCAGTCCCGTCTCCCCTGATCCGCTTTATCCCTACAATATTGGGAAAGTCGCGCAAAGGCCCCTGTTCTATCGAAAAATCATCCTCCCACATGCCTTCGTCGATAAGATAGAACCCAAATGCCGAGTTTCCGGAGCCTGTGGCAGGGTCTTCAAGGTATCCGTATTTGGGCGCGAAGACACGGGTCCTGTATTTGGTCCCTCTTGTGCTAACTTCGTCAGTATAAACATGCACAATGTCAAAGTCTTTTTCTAGGGAGAACCTTCTCAGCCCCTCCCTGTCCGGAAAGAGTTCAAGACAGTCCCTAAGGGATTCGAGGGGAACAATAAGTGTCCTGAGTCCGCCGTCTATAACCCTGACTGCCCTGTCTTCCTTTATAGCCTTCATGTCCGTGCCAAGCGCTTCGGCTATTTCATTTCGGCTTATATCCCGTTTAAGAAACCGCGGCTCCGGAGCTGTTATGTAAACGGCATCCTCTTCCCTCAAACGGTTGAATACCGGCAGGGTTCCGGCCCTGACCCTGATTTTTAGCTCTTTCTCGCTGATCAGCCCCGGATCTGTCGATATGAGATCATACATAATGGCGATAGTTGCGTGTCCGCAGAATGCCACCTCGCATTCAGACGAATAGTACTTCAGATGAAATCCTCCGTCCTCTCTGCAGACAAAGCCCACTTCGCTGACAAAGCCTTTGAGTTCGGATGCGAGCTTCTGCATCTCCCCCTCGCTCAGGCTGTCCATCCTTTCCAGAAGAACATAACCTGCGGGGTTGCCTGAAGAGCTTCCCTTCGTGAAAGCGTCTATCTTTTTGAAATCCAGTATCTTCATCAGCAAGACTCCTTTTGACCGATTTATGATCCTATGGCAGGTATCGCTTGAAAGTATACCGCCAACCTTCAGTTTTGTTGAGAACCTAGAGACAGGCACAGTCCATGCTTGAAGAGATATCTGATAAAAGGTTACCGGAGCATCCCCAAAATATACAAAAAATTCCCACCCCAAAGGGTGGGAACGAATTTTTGGTGGAGCTTAGGGGATTCGAACCCCTGACCTCTTGAATGCCATTCAAGCGCTCTCCCAACTGAGCTAAAACCCCGAAGTCGAACATGGGCAATTATACTGATTAGGTCAGAAGGTGTCAATACTATCATAAGGGCATGAAAAGACTTACTATGGCAGGAAAAACAAAAGTACATGCTGTTGCTTTCCTTACTTTGGCACTCGTAATTGTTTTTTGCGGATCGTCCTTCGCAGTAACAAGGAACGAGCTTATGCCTTATGTTTTCAAATCGCTTGGGCACGAAGTGCCGGCAAAGTACCTGACTGATACGGAGGGTGAACTGAGCGGTTCATCGGCCCTCAGGCTGGTGCTGGAATCAATGGGCTGGAGTTTCGTTATCACTGCTTATGACCAGATAGTGATATTGCCTGAGTGGAGCCATCTGGATCCTGTGTCGGAGATAGCAAAAAAAATATCACCTCCTCTTCCCAATGCTATTCTGGATGAACTGGACAGACCATTCAGCAAAGAAAAAATCAAAGCACTTACAGAATGGCTCGCTTTATGCAAAAAGAAGGTATCCTGGAAGGACTCCTTCTCCTCTGAAGGGACCACCCTTACCATGTTCAAACACGGAATAGGCGACCCCTCCGGCCCTGCAAACGGGGACCTGGAAAAGGGCCTCAACGAACCTCTTTTCGCAGCAATGCTCTCAGTCGAGATGAATGCCGTGAACTGTCAGATCGCGACAGCTGTTATGGTGGGTGCAAACAAGGCTCCCCTCGCGACTATTGCGGTCGAAAACTACGGGGTAATAGGAGGCATCAACGGCGGGTATTTTGCCGGTGCGAAACCGATCGGGGTGCTTCGCAGGCAGGGATACACGGATAACGCAAAATTCTGGCCGCAGCGTTCTGCTTTTGGATGGAACAAAAATGGGGAAACGATCTTTATAGACGGCAAGGAGATCGCCAACATAAGTTCTGACAGGCGTTTCGATAAATATACCGAAATGCTCCAGGCCGGGCCGCTTCTTCTGAAGAACGGTGAATATGTCGACAACACCGAAAACATTAAAGAAAATGTCCTTAATAAACGTCATCCCCGGACAATGGTGGGAACAGACGGCAAAAGAGTCATGTGGGCAGTGATAGACGGGCGGGACAATATGCACAGCGTAGGCACAACTATTGAAGAGACCAGAAAAGTCTGCAGATGGCTCGGAATGTCTACTGCGCTGAACCTGGACGGGGGAGGATCCAGTTCTCTCTGGTGGAGGGGAAATACTTTTTCCCTGCCAAGCAACAGCAACGATGCTGAGCGCCCTATCCCTTACGGTGTGCTCATATTCATGGAGGGTTCAGGAGTAAGGGAATGACCCGCCCTGCTCCGGGACAACGATCTTAAGATAAATATAAAACGGGATCCCGACATCAGGCCGGGATCCCGTTTTATATATTCGGAAAGCAAAAAGGCTCGGATTACTTGAGTTCTACCTTTGCTCCGGCTTCTTCGAGCTTCTTTTTCATCTCGTCGGCTTCTTCCTTTGAAGCCTGCTCTTTTACGGTCTTGGGTGCGCCGTCAACAAGCTCCTTGGCTTCTTTGAGTCCGAGACCTGTGATCTCGCGAACGACTTTGATGACGCCGATCTTGTTTGCGCCGTGGTCGGCAAGGACTACGTCAAACTCTGTCTTCTCTTCTTCGACTGCCGCTGCGGGTGCTGCTGCGCCCATGGGCATCATCATTGCGGGTGCTGCCGCTGATACGCCGAACTTGTCCTCAAGTTCCTTCACGAGCTCGGAGAGCTCAAGTACTGACATTTCTTCAATTGCCTTGATGATATCTTCACGTGTCATATTAATTCATCCTCCTAAGGATATTTTTTATTTTTTATGCTGCTATGCGGCAAAACTGCCGCTGATCCCGGCTATGCCGCTTCCTTTTTGTCCTTGATCTGAGAAAGGCATGTGACGAGTCCCCTCGAAGGGCCGGAAAGTACTGTGACAAGCCCCCTGAGAGGAGCTGCGATCGTACCGACGACCTGAGCGATGAGAACTTCCCTTGAGGGGAGGTCCGCAAGAGCAAAAACCTGCTCCTTACTGAGGATCTTTCCTTCAAGGATCGCCCCCTTAACTATCAGTGCTTCGTTTCCCTTCTCTTTTGAGAAGTCGCGGATGGCTTTGGCTACAGAGGCCACGTCGCCGTAGGAAAGCACGTAGCCGTTGGGGCCTGAATCAAACTCCGGTGCCTGTGTTATGCCTGCCTCCGTAAGGGCTATGCGCATAAGGGTGTTCTTGCATACCTTCATCTCGCCGCCTGCCTCACGGATGCGTTTGCGGCAGTCGCTTATCTTCTTGACTGAAAGTCCGCGGTACTCCGTGATGAAGACTGCGTTGCTCTTATTGAGCAGCTGGACCAGGGAATCGATCATTTCACGTTTTGCTTGTGTTGGCATTCAATTTCACCTCCTGTTGATATTGTGATCGGACGCCAACAAAAAAGGCCTCCGTCACCCAAGGGAGTCCGGAAGCCATAATACGTGCAGTAATAGAGTTACTTGAACACGGTTATCCTTCGCAGACCTCGGCAGGGAATTAAGCGCAAGCGCACCTGCTGTCTTGAGTCTAAGCTGTGAGATTATACAATAATGACGAAATTTTGTACAGCATCAAAATATTCTTTCGAAATGTCAGACACCGTACTCTGATCAAATTATGGTCATCAGATAATTATTCCTTTACGCCAGCCGCGGGCTGCAGTGGAAAATTTTGGATCTTCCATGATTTATCAACATCTTCCTGCTGATCTAATGTAGAATATCCGTGTCATTATCACAGTAAATAAATTATGGAGGAGTTCCGCTATGAAAAGACTTTTGATACTTATCCTCTCGTGCATCCTTATACCCATTGCATCATCATCGATGGCAAAACCTGTGGCAGACGAATTTCGAAACAAAGAATACGATTACTCTTCTGTCAAAACGGTCCTGGTGCTCCCGATAATGTACGAAATCACCATGCCTCCAAATGAACCATTCCTCGACGATTCTGTCCAGCAGAAATGGAGGGAGCTGACGTCCCAGGAAAAGAGCGGTTTCAATTTCCTCGTTAAGACACCCGAACAGATAATTGAAAGAAATGATTTTGTAAAAGGCACAGGCCCGACAGAAAAAATGAGCAGGGATAAGGCCGCTGAAAAGGCGCTCACTCTTTCCCCGGAATACACCGATGCTATATTGTCAGCCACTGTGACAAAGTGCGCCTATTCGACCATCCACCATCCCCAGGAACTTATATGGGACACAAGATATGAAAACCGCTCTGTTTATGTAAACGGCAAATGGGAAACACGGAGCGTACCTATCAGCTACCAGAAGATCAAACCGGCATGGGACGAAACATCCGCGCTCGGAGCGGTAAGGCTCGAACTCCGGAACTCCAGGGACAATACGCTGATATACGGGGTCAACGTAACAGCCGCCACCGCAGAGGACCTTTTTACGCCGCTGCCGACATTGACGAAACACATAACCAACATCGTAGAAAATACAGTCAAAAGGGTGCCGAAGAAATAGCTCAAAATGTTAAATTTACGAATACATCAAAAAAAGTTGGGGGGACGCATATGCGTCCCCCCAACCGTCTGATGCGATCAAAAATTTATTCTGCAGCTGCGTCTTTCTGGGCCTGGACGGGATCTACAGAAATTCCGACTCCCATTGTAGTTGCAAGGGTCATGCTCTTGACATAGGTGCCCTTGACAGCTGCCGGGCGAGCCTTAAGGATGGCCCTGAAGAGCGCCTTAACGTTGTTTTCAAGGTGCTCTGACGGGAAAGATGCCCTGCCTACGGCGTTGTGCGTAATAGCTGTCTTGTCGACACGGAACTCGATACGGCCGGCTTTGATTTCTTTGACAGCACCGGCAACATCGAACGTAACTGTGTTTGCCTTTGCGCTTGGCATGAGTCCGCGGGGTCCGAGGACCTTGCCGAGGCGTCCGGCTGATTTCATTATGTCCGGTGTGGCGATTACTGCGTCAAAATCCATCCTGCCGTCAGCGATCTCTTTTACGAGATCTTCGCCGCCGACGATGTCCGCGCCTGCGTCCTGAGCTTCCTTCTGTTTGTCGCCGAGCGCAATGACACACACCTTCTTGGTATGGCCTGTCCCGTGCGGAAGGACGATCGTGCTTCTGACCTGTTGGTCTGCATGGCGGGGATCTACGCCGAGACGAACATGAAGTTCAAGGCTCTCGTCGAATTTAGCTGTTGCACATTCCTTTGCTATCGCGACAGCCTCTGAAATGGAGTACTGCTTAGTGAGATCGACTTTTTCGAGCAGTGCCTTGTAGCGCTTACCTTTTTTTGACATTTATATTCCTCCTCGTGGTAATGTCGGAAGACTCAGGGCCTTCCTCCCACATCCCGGATATCCGGGAAGCCTTATCGCCGGAATTTCTAACCGACGACCTCGATACCCATTGAACGGGCTGTTCCTTCGATCATCTTCATTGCCGCATCAATGTCGTTTGCATTGAGATCGGGCATCTTGAGAGCCGCTATCTCCTGGACCTGCTTCTTTGTTATCTTGCCTACCTTGTCCTTGTTGGGGACCGAGGAACCCTTTTCCTTGCCTGCAGCCTTTTTGATCAGGATGCTTGCGGGAGGGGTCTTAAGGATGAAAGAGAAGCTGCGGTCAGCGTATACTGTGATAACGACCGGGATGATCATTCCTACTTTGTCCGCAGTCTTGGCGTTGAACGCCTTGACAAATTCCATGATGTTGATGCCGCGCTGTCCAAGCGCGGGTCCTACCGGCGGAGCCGGTGTCGCTTTTCCTGCGGGAAGCTGAAGTTTAAGCTCCCCAATGACCTTCTTTGCCATAGTACATGTTACCTCCTTGGTTTTGCTGCTTATGTAAAGCCCTCATCGGGCGTTCATTCTTTTGTCAATGTGCGTGCCGCAAATTAAAACAAAGATTTTCTCTGTCAGATCTTTTCCAGTTCAGTGTAGTCAGCTTCGACTATCGTCTCGCGTCCAAAGACTGTTACGCTGAACTTGACCTTTCCCTTGTCGGCGTCGATGGCAACGACCGGACCGGCCTGACCCGCAAAGGGTCCGCTCCTGACCTGGATCGTATCTCCAACCTGGAAATCGACCTCTACCTTCGGCTTTGCCTCTTTGCCCAGCTTGTTCATTATTTCCTCTACCTCTTTGGGGGTAAGGGGGATAGGATGGTTTCCCGATCCGACAAAACCGGTCACTCCGGGGGTATGGCGAACTACATACCAGGACTGGTCCTCAAGTATCATCTCCACGAGAACATAACTCGGGAATATCTTTCTGCGGATCCGCTTTGTTTTGCCCTCTTTGATGTAAACTTTTTCTTCAATCGGGACAAGGACACGGAAGATCCTGTCTTCCATACCCATGGTTGCGATCCTCTGCTCAAGGTTCGCCTTGACCTTATTCTCATAACCTGAATAGGTCTGGACTATATACCAGCTTCGTTCCTGTGTGTTCCCAAATATTTCGCTCATGCCTAAAAGAGGGCCGCAGCCCCCTTCACCTCCAGGTTACAGTCGAGACTCGAAAGCCGTGTCTGTTCCAGGCTATCGGACGATTTTGGAGAAAACTCCAGTGAGAAGCAGATCTACCAGCCCGAGATAGGCTGAAACCATGAAAGTTACCACAATGACGACAAGTGTGGAGTACCACATCTGCTGTTTGGTGGGCCATGTGACTTTTTTCAGTTCAGCTTTAGATTCCCGGATGTAGTCGAGGACTTTTTCCATAACCCCGACCTCCTCATTCTTCAACTTTGGTGTTCCAAAAAACTTTGCGACTTCTCAAAAAACAAGAAAAACAAAATGGCAGGCCTGGAAGGATTCGAACCCTCAACCCCCGCATTTGGAGTGCGGTGCTCTAACCAGTTCGAGCTACAGACCTGCGTGCGGAGGTTATTTTACCCTACTTGCACTCCTTATGCAAGGTGTGTTTGTCACAGAACTTGCAATATTTCTTTTTTTCAAGTTTTTTTGTAGCCTTTTTCTTGTTCACAAGCGTCACATAGTTGCGGCGCTTGCATGTTGTGCACTGAAGACCGACGATATCCGCCATTTTTCTTTCACTCCATATAAAAAGTTTTTAATGGGCGGCTGTAATAGCAGCCGCCCTCTTGCGACTTCTAGTCTATGATCTCAGTAACGACGCCTGCGCCGACTGTGCGTCCGCCTTCGCGTA
>DAITML010000019.1:0-24479 GCA_036835165.1 Synergistaceae bacterium
TTTTCATCAGATCCCTTTGAGCCTTTTGCAAGATCCTTTATTTTTGTTACGATCCATGAAAATGACGCGGCGACCGCCACGAGAGGAAGAAGCAAGATTCATGGAGGACATCCCCCTCGACGCTTTTTAAATGTCAAGCTAAACACCTCCGGTCAGTTATGTGACATCTATCCTCCCACATGCGTACCATGAGAGGGAAGGGGTAATTGCCGTATCATCTGTAATATATTTTACAAATGGTCAAAATTTCCTAAATGACAACAAACTCCCCGCTTGGGTAAAGCCTGGGTCTCTCTTCCTTCATAAGCACTCTTTCCGCGCCTTTGCAGAGGGCCTCAAGCTCGTTCTCTCCGGGTATGACTGTTATCGGGGCCAGGAATCTGATTTTTTTTATGAGCATTCCAATCAGAATTTCGGAATATGCCATGCCGCCGGTGAGTATTATCGAGTCTATGTCTCCGTCGAGTACAGTGGACATCTCCCCGATACCTTTGGCTATCTGATAGACCATGGCTTGCAGGACGAGCTTTGCCTCAGGATCATGTTCAGCCATTTTACAGGCCTCCCTGATGTCTCTTGTTCCGAGATATGCTACCATACCCCACCCTGAAAGAAGTTTTTTCTTAAGTTCAGTCTCTGTGTACTTTCCGCTGAAGATGAGGTCGACCAGTTCTCCTACCGGAAGCCCCCCCGCCCGTTCGGGAGAGAATGGACCGTCAGCCTTTGCTCCTATGACGTCAACTATTTTCCCGCCGCAGTGGGCACCGATCGTTATACCGGTACCCAGGTGGGCAACAACGAATCTGCAGTCTTCATATTTTTTCCCAAGGTCAGCCGCCGCTTTTCTTGCCACAGCCTTCTGGTTGAGGGAATGGACGAGGCTGGACCTTTTTATCTCCGGTGCGCCTGAGATCCTTGCAACTTCAGTCAGCTCGTCCACCGAGACAGGATCAACTATGAAAGCCCGACATCCCGACATCTCTGCGAATTTTTGGGCGATGAACGCTCCCAGGTTTGATGCATGTTCCCCGCGCGGAGCCGCTGTCAGGTAATCCGTCATCTCTTTTGTGACAAGGTATGTGCCGCTGGGGATCGGAGCAAGGATGCCGCCCCTTCCGACAACTGCATCAAAGCTCTCAGGCAGAATGCCTTTCCGGAGCAGAGCCTGCCTTATAAGTTCGAATCTATGGTCAAGCTGACCCAGAACATATTTATATGCAGAGATAACGTTCTGGTCGACAGGGATGTTATCCTTAAGGGTCTCTTTGCCCTCCTCGTAAACCGCTATTTTCGTAGAAGTTGATCCGGGGTTTACTGCCAGGATCCTGCTCATGGCTATTTCATCCCGCCGGAAATAATGCATGCAAGGGCCATGCTGAGGAATTTTGATTCGGGAGGATCGGATCTTGATACAAGCACTATCGGCACCATCGCGCCGAGGACCAGTCCTGCCATCTGAGCGTGGCAGTAATGGACCAAAGTCTTGCAGTGTACGTTGCCGCACTCGATGTTCGGCACAAGAGTAAGGTCGACCTTGCCCGCTATCCTGCTTTTAATGCCCTTGTGTTCCGCAAATTTCTGAGAAGCAACAACATCGATCGCCATGGGCCCTTCCACTGTGCATGTGCAGGGCAGATCGTCGAACTCCCCTGCTTCCCATGCTTTCACTATGCCTGCCGCATCCACAGTAGACTGTATGTGAGGGTCCACCTTTTCGTTTGCTGCAAGGCATGCAACATTTACGTGGGCATATCCCAGCGCGCTTATCGCCTCAAGTGCGTTTCTGAGGATCTGTTTTTTCTGGTCGAGGTTTGGTGCAACGTTGAATCCGCTGTCAGTACAAAATGAGAGGTGATTTTCACCCGGGATCTCCATTATTGCAAGGTGGCTCAGAAGGCGTCCGGTCCTAAGTCCGTTTTCCTTATCGAGGATGGCCTTAAGGAAATCGGAAGTGTTGATGAACCCTTTCATAAGTGCATCTCCCTTACCCTCCCTTATGCACTGCACTGCTATTGCCGCCGCCGCAGGCATCGAATCTGCGTAGAGGATCTCGACCTTATCTAAAATCCCTGCCTCTTTGACAGCCGGCAATATGACTTCGCTGTTTCCTGTAAGGACGGCCCTCCCGAGCCCCCTCTGCATAGCAAGCCTTATTGCCTCGATACTTTCAGGATCCGCAGCTGCAAGGACCACTTTGCTTCCTGCAAGGCATCCGCTGCTGTTCATGATCTCAATGAACCTTTTATACATTAAGACACCCCCTTTACATAACATTATAATATGTCAGTCCGTTTTTGCATTATAATGGACCGAATATTTAGACAAGGGGAATCCAGATGAAATTATTGAAGACTCTCAAACGGATGACCTGGCTCAGGGGAAAGGCGGATCTGGCCAGAGGTCCTGTCCTGAGCACGCTAATAAAACTTTCGCTGCCATCGATCGCGATGGTCCTTTTTCATACCCTTTTTCATCTTGTAGATACGGTCTTTATCTCATGGCTCGGAGAGAGCCAAATGGTGGCCATATCCTACACTTTCCCGGTCCAGATAGGGGTTTTTGCGATCCTTGAAGGAGTAGGCAACGGAATGACAGCACTTTGCGGAAGGAGGCTGGGCGAGGGCAACCTGGAAGAGGCGAGGAGCACTGCTCTTGCTGCAATGGGCTTTGCCTATCTGCTCTGCCTGATCTGGATACCATTCTTATTCCCCCTCACTTCGGACATCTTCTTCAGGACACTTGGAGCATCTGATCCCGAGACGCTCCGGCAGGCGTGGCTTTACAATATGTGGATACCGCCGACCTTCATACTGATCAGCTTTTCATATGTGGTCAACTCGGTCTTCAGATGTCAGGGAAATACGATGGTGCCGCTGAAATATTTCCTGATAGCCAACGGACTTAATATCATTCTTGATCCGATATTCATATTCACACTAGGGTGGGGGATCACCGGAGCCGCTGCTGCAACATTTGCAGGCAGGCTGGGAGGAATTGTTTACCTTGTCAGAAAACTGGAGACAGAGAGCGAGATAAAGGTGCCGTTCAAGCCTCACATCAGGCTCTCCATGCTGCCGCTGTGGGGAAGGATCACGGCAATAGGATTTCCTGTAACGCTTTCGACAGCAAGCGTCGCACTGGGTATGGGCAGCGTCAACAGCATACTCTCCGGGACATTCGGTCCCAAAGCTGTGGCAGCATGGATGGTAGGTCTCCGCGTCGAAGACCTTGCCTTCAATACCCTGATGGGGATAAATGACGCACTTGTCCCATTCTTGTCCTTCAATTACGGCAGGGGAGACCTCAACAGGATGAAGAAGGGTATAAGGTCCGGATTCATAATAAGCACTGTGATCACAGGAGGGCTCGGAGTCATTGTATGCCTCTTCCCATTCCCGGTAATTGAGCTTTTCAGACCGACAGAGGAGATAGCAAGAACTGCGGCTCAGGCGATAAGGATAACTATTGCCGGCTACCCGATGGTGATATTCAGCGTCATGTACAACTCACTTTTTGTGGCTACCGGATTTTCAGGTTTAGGCCTGATCACTCAGATATTCCGCTCACTGTTGATCAGGGTGCCAGCTGCCCAATTTTTGTCACATATAGTCCCGCTCGAGCAAATATGGTGGTTCCAGCCGATATCTTTTTTGGGAGGCGCTTTATTGACGGGCCTGTTTTCGTGGATATTGCTGAGAAAGTTAAAGCGCGATATGGAGGTCCCGAAACTTCCCCTCAGCTAAAGTTCCATTGGCTTGACTTTATTTTATTTAATGCTATAAACATTTTGGCAGGAAGGGGAGAGCCTCTTCCGGAGACAGAAGAGCAAAGATGAAGATCTGCAGAATAGAATAGACAAGGCAAGGAAAACTCTTAAACTTATAGGGAGCCTGTCATTTCTGTGGCGGGCTTCTTTTGTACATTGAGGAGGGCTTTTTTATGGCCAAGCGCGTCTGCATGGGTAACGAGGCGATAGCACTCGGAGCAGCGAAAGCAGGGGTAAGTATCGTTTCAGGCTACCCCGGGACTCCGTCAACAGAAATAATTGAGACACTGATAAATGAGAAGATACCGGGAATAGAGGTCCAGTGGTCGACAAATGAGAAGACGGCTCTGGAAGTAGCTGCCGGTGCTGCCTATGCAGGGGCAAGGTCTATGGTCACCATGAAGCAGGTAGGACTGAATGTAGCCGCCGACCCCCTAATGAGTCTTTCATACGTAGGTGTCGAAGGCGGCATGGTCGTTGTGGTCGCAGACGACCCCGGCCCGTGGTCTTCGCAGACTGAGCAGGATACAAGGCACTTTGCGAAATATTCCAACCTGCCTGTCTTTGACCCGTCATCCCCTGAAGAGGCATATGATATGGTCTCATCTGCATTCGAACTCTCCGAGGAATTCAGGCTTCCTGTATTCCTGAGGCCGACCACCAGGGTATGTCATGCCAGTGCAACTGTCGATCTCGGGACTTTTCGCGAGCCCGGACCAGTCTCTGGTTTTATTAAAAGATCTGACTGGATCATCTTTCCGGCGCTTTCTTACAGGAAGCACGGAGAACTTGAGAAAAAACAAAAACTTATCTCGGACAAATTTGGGACTCTTCCCTTCAACAGGGTCATAAAAGGGGGAAGGAACGGTGTAGCCGTATCAGGAATATCCTACCTCTACCTTATGGAAGTCATAAGGGAGTTCGCCCTTGACCTGACAGTATTCAAGGTCGGCACGCCATATCCCCTCCCGGAAGCGCCGGCGGAGGAATTCCTCTCCTCGGTCGACCGGGTGCTGGTGATCGAGGAACTGGATCCTGTATTAGAGGAACAGCTTCTGCTGTTCTCTGCCGGCCAAAAGGAGATTTTGGGCAAGATGACCGCTCACCTTCCCTGCAACGGCGAGTACAGCTTTGAGCTGATCAAGGATGCCGTTCTAAAATTTGCGGAATTGAAGAGAGAAGATCTCTCGTTGGCAGAGATGCCCGTGCTTCCTGTCAGACCGCCGGTGCTTTGCGCCGGATGCCCTCACAGGGCGTCCTTCTATGCTGCTAAGACGGCAGCAAAAAATTATGAAAAGACAGTATACTGCGGTGATATAGGATGTTACACACTTGGGAATGCCGCACCGCTCAACACGGTAGACACATGCCTGTGCATGGGTGCCGGGATAACTATAGCCCAGGGCATCAAGTTGGCGGAAAAGGGTACCAAATGCATAGCCTTCATAGGTGACTCGACTTTTTTCCATACCGGGATACCCGGAGTGATAAACGCAGTATATCAGAATACCGACATAACCATAGCCGTGCTCGACAACCACACGACAGCGATGACGGGAGGCCAGCCCCACCCCGGCACGGGGAGGACTGCAATGGGCATGCCGTCGAAACCTCTCGATATAGAAAAGATCCTGAGAGCCTGCGGCGTAGAGCACATATCGACAGTTGATCCCTTCAGATATGAAGATACGGTCGATGCTTTCAGCAGAGCCATGGAGCACAGGGGACCTTCGGCTGTGATCGCGAAGGCGCCGTGCATTGCACTGATCAAGCTCCCACAGACTGTACGCAGGATCAACGAGACCTGCATAGGATGCCTGAAATGCATTAAGCAGCTGGGATGCCCCGCTATCTCAGTGGAGGAAAACGGAAAGGCAGTAATTAACGAGTCCATTTGCACAGACTGCTCGCTTTGCGTAAGCGTCTGCCCTGTGGGCGCGATAAAGAGGGTGGACAGGAATGCTTAGCAGCATAGTAATAGCAGGTGTGGGAGGACAGGGCACACTGCTTGCTTCAAAGATCCTTTCGGAGGCTGCGCAGAGAAGGGGCCTCTTTGTAAGGACATCGGAGACGATAGGGATGGCGCAGAGGGGCGGTTCTGTCTCAAGTCATCTCAGGATCGGTTCTGAGGATGTCTCTCCCGTTATTCCTCTCCTTCACGCGGATGTGCTGATCGGCTTCGAACTTGCGGAGGCGGCAAGGCAGGTCAACAGGCTGAAGCCCGACGCATCCGCAGTAGTAAACTTAGACTGCATCGTGCCTACAAACGTTGCATTGCGGCAGGGTGAGTATCACTGTGACGAGTACATCGCGACGATAAGAAAATACGTCAAAAAAGTTTTTTGCCTGAATGCTGCCTCTATGGCTATAGCTGCAGGGGATGCCAGGGCGCTCAATATAGTCCTGCTGGGTTTTTCTGTAGGAGCGGGAATACTGCCCTTCGAAGATTCAGAAATAAGGGAGGCCATGGAATGCTGTATAAAGCCCCGGCTTCTGGAGATCAACAGAAGGGCCTTTATGCTTGGGGTTGAGGCAGCCGTAATATAACTTTGGAACTGCAGGCTGACAATAGCAGCCGGCATTAAAAACAGTACAGGATCATAAGAAGAGCGGAGCTGAGAGTAATGAATGAATTGTCAATAATGAGTCAGTGTTTTGCGCAAGTGAGAAGAGTTTCCAGATCCAGTCCGATGTACATCGAAAAGTACAAATCGATACACGTAGATAAAATGATGACTAAAGATCAGTTCGAGACACTGCCTTTCACGACTAAACAGGATCTTCGAGATGCTTATCCGATGGGCATGCAGTGTGTTCCGAACGATCAGATAGTCAGGGTCCATTCATCCTCGGGCACTACAGGAGTTCCTGTCATCCTTCCATACAGCAGACAGGACCTTGAAGACTGGGCGGTGATGATGGAAAGGTGCTACCAGTTTGCCGGGGTCACAAGAGAAGACAGGGTCCAGGTCACTCCTGGATTCGGCCTGTGGACTGCAGGGCTGGGTTTCCAGGCGGGGGCAGAAAGGCTGGGAGCGATGGTGATCCCCACCGGCAGCGGGAATACCGACAGGCAGCTTCAGCTGATGAGGGATCTTGGAGCCACGGTCCTTATAGGGACATCCTCCTACGGGCTTCTGATAGCGGAAGAGGTCGACCGGAGGGAGATGCGCGGGGAGATAAAATTGACCAAGGGCATCTTCGGATCGGAAAGATGGGGAGACAAGGTAAGGGATCGTATCTATCAGAGCCTTGGCATAGAGTTCTTTGACATTTACGGCCTTACAGAGATATACGGTCCGGGAATTGCAATAGACTGTTCCGAGCATCTGGGCATGCACTACTTCAATGATTTTATCTACTGTGAGATCATCGATCCTGCAACGGGCGCTGTTCTTCCTGACGGAGAGCAGGGAGAGATAGTTATTACTACCTTCAGGAAGGAAGCGGCTCCGCTGATACGCTACCGAACTCACGACATTTCACGTATCATTCCCGGTATGTGCCCCTGCGGCTCCCCATACCCGAGGCTTGACAGGATAGTCGGAAGAAGCGACGATATGATCAAGGTCAAAGGCACAAATATTTACCCTGCGCAGGTGGAGGAGATACTGAAGAACATAGAAGGATTTTCCAGTGAATACAGGATAATACTTGACAATGAAGACCTGAGGGACAGGATGATAGTGCAGGCAGAGGCCTTTGAAGGCGCTGACCGTGATGAACTCGCAAAAGAACTGGAACGGGCCTGCAAATCGGGTCTTGGGATCAAGATAATCCCTGAAGTCATGAAAACGGGAGACCTTCCAAGGAGCGAGAAGAAGACCAAAAGGGTCATAGACAACAGGGGATAGTCTGCGACCAGGAAAAACAATGAACGGACTCCGTCTGATCTCAGCAATCAGCCTGGAGCCCGTTCAGCTTTTAGCAGAAAAATTACTTTGCCCCGTCGATCCCTTCATTGGAGAGCATGTCTGCGCGGCGGTTCTCTTCCCGGGGTATCCAACTGTAGGATATGTCCATTCCATCGGCAAGCTCCCATGCTTCCCCTGCAAGAAGCCTGAGATGCGGAAGGTTTATTTTCCACTGCCGCGAGACCTGGCTGACCACCAGTTTGCTGTCCCCGAAAACCCTCAGCGATCTTACTCCTCGCTCCTTCGCAGCTTTCAGAAGCATTATCAAGGCCATGTACTCGGCTTCATTGTTAGTCTTTTCGCCAAGGAAACGTGAGGCCTCCCATACCACTTTTCCCTCTTCATTTATCATAAGGGCACCAGCCCCTGCTTTTCCGGGATTTCCCCTTGAGGCACCGTCAAAATATCCCTCCATAAATATCCCACTCCCACACTCAAATAGATGCGCTATACTTTATTATATACTTCATTGGGGGTAATAATATGGCTTCCGTAAAAAAAACCAACGCTGTCAGGATATTGGAGAACGCAAATATACACTTTGAACTGATCGAGTACGAGATAGACGAAAACTCTCTCTCGGCGGAGGATGCTGCGTTTAAGACAGGAGTTCCGGAGGAACAGACGTTCAAGACACTTTGCGCCAGAGGTGACAAGACCGGTGTAATGATGGTCTGCCTGCCGGCAGGCAGGGAACTTGACTTCAAAGCTCTGGCTTCCGCAAGCGGCAACAAAAGTACCGAGCTTGTACAGCTTAAGGAGGTCCAGCCTCTGACCGGTTATGTTAGGGGAGGGTGCTCGCCTCTCGGAACAAAGAAAAGATATCCTGTTATCATCGATGAAAGCGCATGCATTTTTGACTACATAACCGTAAACGCTGGGCAGAGGGGACTCCTTTTCAGAATAAGTCCCGATGACCTGATATCTGCTACCGGAGCAAAAACTGCCGGGATTGCAAGATGAATGATCAAGCCTGGATACTTTGTTCTGTCTCGGCCCCTTGACGGTCACCAGGCCTTTTCATATATTGCCTTGACTGAATTGAAATCAAGCGGGCGAGGGTTGTTTGACATAAGCCTGACCTCCCTTAGGGCAGCTTCAGCCATTTCGGATGCAGCCTCCCTGGGTATCCCGAATTCCCTGAGCCTGGTCTTTACTCCTATTTTTTCACCCAGTTCAACTATGCCGTTTAAAGCTGCATTGGCGGCATCGACGGCAGTCATTCCGCCGGACCATAATCCCATTGCCTCTGCGATAGGGATGAATTTATCTTCGCAGCCCTCGAGACTGTACTCCATTACCCACCTCAAGAGGGCTGTATTTGCTTCTCCGTGCGGCACATGGTATTGACCTCCGAGAGGGTATGCCATCGCATGAACCCCGGCAGTACCGGACATTGAAAAGGCCATTCCTGCCGTCATGCTCCCGTAGGACTGGGCCTCTCTAGCCCTGAGGTTGTCGCCGTTGAGCACACACCCCGCAAGGTTCGAATATATGTTTCTTATTGCAGTCAGCGCAAGGTCCTGAGTGAACCTGTTGGTTCCGAGAGAGAGGAATGCCTCAACTCCGTGAACGAGAGCATCCATGCCGGATGCGGCTGTGATATGAGGAGGCAGGTCGAGTGTTAGTTCCGGGTCAACGATCGCGATGTCAGCGATAAGAAATCTGCTTGATACGCCTTTTTTCATCTTCTCTTCCGAGAATGAAAATACAGCAACGGCAGATACCTCTGATCCGCTTCCGGAGGTCGTGGGTATCATTATTGTAGGTAGCCCCTTTTGGGGGATCTTTTCGCTTCCGACCATCTCAGAAACATTTATATCCGGATTTTTTGCCATCACTGCGGCCATTTTCGCAAAGTCCATGGAACTTCCGCCACCGAAAGCTATAATGCAGTCATAAGCCTCTTTCCCGATAAGTACTGCCGCTTCTTCAAGGAGTTCCACAGGTGGTTCCGGTTCGACCCTGTCCCAGTGTCCCGGCCTCATTCCAAGCTCGGAGCACTTTTCCATAAGGTATGCGAGACGGGCGCTCTGTGCCATCTGTCTGCCTGTTATGAAAAGAGGCCTTATCGACCCGAGCTGCAAAGCTTTTTCCGGAGCCTGCACGGAGGATCCTGACTCAAATATCACTTCCCCGGGCATTCTGAATTTAAAGGGTCTCATCAAGTCTTTCCCGCAATTTGAACAAATCATGCAACAGACACTCCTGTCATATATTTGGCCATGGCCAGTCAAGACCGAAGCCCAGATATCCAAAGACAAACCGCCCTGTAAATATCGCCATGATGCATCCCGCCGCCAGATATGGACCAAGCGGAACGGCGTCTTTCCTGTTAAGTTTTTTTGCTATCAGCAGCGGGATCACTATCACGCCGCTTGACATAAAACCAAGATAGAGGCTGAGAATGGTAAGCTTCCATCCGAGAAGGGCACCGACGCCAAGCATCATCATAGCGTCTCCCATGCCCATTCCGCCGCGGCTGGCAAGTACTATTGCGTATATGAAGACAAATCCCAGCGCTGCTCCGGCCGCGCCGTCGATCAGGGCCGTAAATCCTCCGGGGAGCCTTGCAAGCAGTGAAACAGCTGCCATTGCCAGGGCCCACTGATCGTAAATATATCCGCTCTCTATGTCGGTAAGGGAATGGAAGAGCATGAAGAACAGTGCGATAAAAGAGAAGATAACGGGGATCCCGATCCCCCAGTACCAGACAGATAGTGCTCCTATGAGTCCGCCTGTCAGCTCGGAAATGAAATGTCGCGCAGGAATGGGGCTCCTGCACGAACGGCAGTGACCCTGGAGCACCAGGTATGATATTATCGGTATGAGATCAAAGGAATGGAGCTGTCTTCCGCATTTGTCGCATACAGAACGCTCTTTGCCCCACCATTTCTTTTCTGCTACGGTCCGCATAGCGGCTGCGTTGATGAAAGATCCGACAGCAGCGCCTGCAGCGAAACCAAGAAATATGCCGATCGTTTCTATGCCTTCCATGTGGACACCCCTCATACCGGAGGTTAAAATATGATCCATGATCAGGATACCAACAATATTGCATAAAGGAGATGAAAGACCATGCCCATAGTAGTGGTAAACATCAAAGAAGGCCGCACGCTGGAACAGAAGCGCGATATGGTAACGAAGGTCACCGAGGCCCTTTGTGAGACCATGGAGGTCCCTAAAACGTCAGTCCGCATAATTATCAACGAAATGGCAAACGACAATTTTGCGGTTGCCGGTACACTTGTCTGTGACAATCCCGACGCGCAGGTCAAGAAGAAAAGCTAGCCGCTGAATAGAGCTCCTTAAACCTCTTGTGCTGCCATAGGTATTGCTCAGGCGCCCTGCGTATTATTTTTTCCAGTTCCTGATTCACTCTTGCTGTGAGTGACTTGAGTGTTGCCTCCCGGTCTTTGCCCTTCTCCCATTGGATCGGGGGGCCGATCACCAGCCTGAAACGGAATGGCTTTATCCTGATGCACTGGTAAGGGAGTATAGGAGCGCCTGAGATCCATGCAAAGACCGCAGCTCCCTGAAAAGTGCTGGTCTCATAACCAAAGAAGGGGACCATGATCCCGTCTCCGCCTCCGTGCTGGTCAGCTGCCAGACCTATCAGTTCGTTCTTTCTTAAGATGCCCACTGCCCTTGTCATTGGCTCGTCTTTTCCCAGTGTTCTGAGTCCGCCGTTGTGTCTCAGTGTATCTATGAGTTTCCTCTGAAACGGGTCATCGGAGTGTCTGACTACACCTACGCCCCTGCAGTTCCTTCCCAGCCATGCCGCCGCATGCTCCCAGTTTCCGCAGTGTGCTGATACCACGATAACGCCCTTATTGCGTGCAAAAGCCTCATCCATGTGCTCTCTGCCATCGATCTCAACGATCCATTTGTCAACGAGAGAGGGATCTCTCTGCCAGGCAAGCATTTCGATGCCGGTCCAGATCATGCTGCGATAAGATCCATCAAGCATTTCCCTTTTTTCGGCATCGGTTTTGTCCGGGAAAACAAGTTCGATGTTTTTTTGGGCAACCTTTTTCCTTGGCGCGATAACCCTTACAGGGATGAAAAGAATATAAAAAAGAAGAGTTGCTCTCCATCCGGGTCTGATCATTTTTGCAAAACGGATAAAAAATCTGAGTTTCAGATCCATATTCAGGCTCCTAAAAAATTATCATCTTACTTAAGTTACAGGCAGAAAACAGCAGCAGTTTCAGTTTTGCCGGGTCAGCATAACAGTACTTAGAGAAAAACGGAACGCTTCCCGCTCGGTCAAACAAGGTGCCATTAACTGAAACCGCGGGTCAAAGCTCCCTGTATTATCATACAGCCGCTATCCCCGCTGCGCTGTGCGTGCCTTAGGTCTCATCGAGAGGACCGGTCTAACCACTGAATTTGACCAGCCTGAAATCTTTCTTTCCTACCCTTAGCTGTACATATCCGCCATTGA
The DNA here is from genome assembly GCA_036835165.1 of Synergistaceae bacterium. Taxonomy (GTDB): domain Bacteria; phylum Synergistota; class Synergistia; order Synergistales; family Synergistaceae; genus Caenicola. The sequence goes on from DAITML010000019.1 coordinate 12,128, forward strand.
GGAGATCTCCGGATGAGATCAGCTTTGACTCTTCTGTTACTTTGATGCCGTTTAGGTAAACTCCGCCCTCTTTAATTTTACGTTTGGCCTCACCCTTTGAGGCGCATCCTCCTGAGAGGACGAGAAGATCTGTGATCGGACCGCCTATTGTCGAGCGGGTCTCTGCAAACGGTATCTCGGCAGATAGTGTCTCGAGGAGTTCCGCATCTGCTTCCTTAATATCCATTTCTCCGAAGAGGACAGCACTGGCGTCTCTTGCCCTCTTTGCGGCCTCCTCGCCGTGTACTCTGCACGTAAGGTCCCAGGCGAGCCTTTTCTGTGCATTCCTGAGGTGGGGGTTTATGTTGTGCTCTTTCAGTATAGCGCCGATTTCATCAAGTTCCATGAAAGTAAATAGCCTGTATAATTTTTCAAGGTCACTGTCGTCGACATTAATCCAGAACTGGTAGAACTTGTAAATGCTTGTCCTGTGAGGAGAGAGATATACGGCTCCGCTTTCGGACTTTCCGAACTTCTGTCCCTGAGCATTCAGCAGAAGCGGGAATGTGATCCCGTAGCACTGCCCCCCTGATTTTTTTCGTGCGAGATCCATGCCTGCTATTATATTTACCTGCTGGTCGTTCCCGCCCATCTGAAGAGTGCAGTTCAATTCGTTGTACATATGGTTGAAGTCGAATGCCTGCAGAAGGATGTAGGAAAGCTCTGTGTATGTTATCGACTTGTCCGGATCAAGAACGCGGTTCCTGACATAGTCCCTGTTGACAAGGAAACTTACTGAGAAATATTTGCCGATGTCCCTTAGAAACTCTATGTAATTCAGCTTTTTGAGCCACTCGTTGTTGTTTACGAGGACTGCACTGTTTTCACCGCATTTGAAATCGAGAAAATGTTCCAGCTGTTTTGCTATACATCCGACGTTGTAGGATATCTCTTCCTCTGAAAGCAGGTTTCTCTCTGCACTTTTTCCGGAAGGATCGCCAATTCGCCCTGTGCCTCCTCCGGCAAGTGCAATTGGCCGATGTCCGAGGCGCTGCATCCATGCTAGCCCCATTATCGCTACGAGATTCCCCACGTGGAGGCTGTCGGCACTGGGATCGAATCCAATATAGCCGGTTACCATGCTGTTCATAAAGTGCTCTTCGAGCTCTTCGTTATGGCTGCTCCACTCGACAAATCCCCGTTCCTTCAATACTTTCAGCGCGTTGCAGTACATTTCTTTATCCCTCCGGTTTAAATTACAAATGATCATCATCCTGATCTTAAAGGACAGACAATCAAAAAATCTGTCCGGTTTTTCTTGCAGGTGCTGACTTTGGTTGTCTAAAAAAGTCAGGTTCGGTGGATGCTATTTGGGGGTTTCGTTGAACCACCGGATACTTCCTGAATCGACCGACTCCCAAACAATGACCGCCTTTCCCATTCCTTTCAGGACTTTCCCGAAAGAGTCCGAAATGCCCTGGTCAAAGGGGGAGAATGACGATCCCTGTTGGAATATATCTCCCGGATCATCTTCGTTATACTCTTCATCATTGATATCAGGCTCGTTCATAAAGGCACTCATTTTAGTCATGTCGCTTATAGCGGCGCCGACTTTTGGGAGGTCTGCCAAGACCCACCCTATCGCCTTTTCATTCTTCTTCATAAAGGTTTCGAGCTTTCCTGTTCCAATGACAGATTCCGGTGAGAGAAGACCCAGAAGGGCAATATTTTCCCTCCCTGCTCCGACAACAGAAAAGGGAACGTTGCTGGTCCCCCCGAAGTCAAAACCCTGAAGAGGCTTGGGCTCTGCACCGAAAAACAGTTTGCCCCAAAATGCATCAACAAGTTTTTTCATGAGATCCTCGTCGCCGGTAAATTCTGCCATTATTCCCGGAAGTGAGAACCATAGAAGCTTGTTGTACCCTCCCACAGAGAAGATCGTCTGACCCGAGAGTATTTTTCTGATTTCTTCTTTGTCCAGACCAATCGTGGTCCCAAGCTCGCCGATAGTGCTCAGCGGGAACGGCCATTCCTCAGGAGAACCATTTATCTCGGGCAGATTTATGCCCGCAGAGAGAAGGAGCGGTTCCGGTATGACCAAATTTGCCGTATCCCAAGTCTTAGGCTTCAAAGCCTTTAGGAATACGGGAGATATCCTTTTGTCAAGTCCCTCTATTCTCCAGACCGCTTCTCCTGCTTTTCCCGATGAGTTGCCCTCCCTCTGTATCCGCCAGGCCGCCTGCAGAACAAGGGGTTCTTTTTCTTCTTCATTTGCAAAGAGCAGTCCGCCGTCAGATATGATCATGTGAGCGGGCCAGGACTTTTCTTTTTCCCATATTTTGCCTGATATGCTTTTCAGGGATCCCGACTTTACGCCAAGGATGTCGGAAAATGAGTCCCTGTCATGCGCGATCAGGGCGATATCCCTTTCAGTCCTGTAGAAGATGGAGCTCTCTTTTGTCCTGATCTCCCATGAACCGTTGTCTCCGGCTTTAATTACTTCGGAGATCCCCAGTTCTTTTTCCCACGAAGAGGGAAGTTCACCCTTTGAGAGGGAAGATATTTCTTCGTGAGTCAGCCTAACTGCAGCGTATATGTCGATGATCCCTCTGCCGCTGTCCTCTGCCAGGACAGCACACTCTTCTCCAGTTTTAGCGATCGAAAGGATGTTGTTGCCCGAAGACCCTTCTCTGAATACTGCGAACTGACCTTCTGTGAGCAGGTCGGAAAGCGAAATTGGGAAGAGGTCATCCTTAGTTTCAAAGACCACATAAGGACCGGACCCCGAAGGGAGCGGCAGCCTTGATGCAAGCACTGCCGGACCTCTCGTGGCGAAATATGCAAAAAGGCCAAAGAGCACGGCTGCTGCCGTGCATGTGATCAATATGAACAACTTGACCTTGTTCGACATTTGGTCTCTCTCCTCTTCCTGATGAAGTAATTCTCCGGTCCCGCCCATGGAGCTTGAGCAACCATGGTATTATATCCCGATTGTACCGAAAGAGGCAGCGATCAGGCAGATTTTTCTATATCTTCTCCCAAAGCCGCTGCCGTTTCAAGCAGTGTCCTGGCAGAGACGAGCAGCGGCATTATTTTTGCATAGTCTTTGCTGTCTATTGTAAGCCTCTGCATTTCGTCTGCCTTGTGGGTTATAGCTGCAAGCAGCTGCACGATGTCCTGAGGACTGAGTTCGAGCCTGTCTATGATCCTCTGGGAAATGACAGGCATCCTGACCGGTTTTTCCTCGGCCGGTGCAAGGAGGTCGATCGTATCGTTAAGAGCCGGGACCTGGGCTGAGTAGCCTTTGTCGTTCAATCCCATGGCCAGCGCCTTTGCAGACTTAGGTTCTCCGTGGACAACGATGAATCTGGTCTTTTTCGGAAAGTTCCCGGCCCATTCAAGCAGGTCATTTCTGTCCGCATGGGCAGAAAAGCCGTTGAGCGTATGGAACTGCGCCTTAACAGAGACGTCTTCGCCCGCTATCCTTATCTCTTTGGCTCCGTCGACAAGCCTGCGTCCAAGCGTACCATAAGCCTGGTAGCCCACGAAGAGAACGTGAGTGTCAGCCTTGTAAAGGTTGTGCTTTAGATGGTGCATTATTCTTCCGCCGGAGCACATGCCGCTTCCTGCAAGTATTATCCCGCTCCTTTCCTCGTTTACTGCCCTTGATTCATCCGCTGACCTTATGAACTGGAAGTTTTCGGGTTCGAACGGATCATCTCCTTTGAGGAACATCTCTTTAAGCTCCCTTGAAAGGAGCGGTATGTACTTGCCGTATATCTCGGTCACCTTGACTCCCATCGGAGAGTCAAGGTAGATCTTGGGCATGGCAAGGTCGGGAAATTTTTTCTGAAATCGGTCCAGTTCATAAAGCACTCTCTGCGCCCTGTCAACTACAAAAGTAGGGACAAGGACTTTAGCACTGGTTTTGAGGGCCTCTTTCAATGCGTTTTCAAATTCTGTCCTGGTGTCCTCGAGTGATTTATGGAGCCTGTCTCCGTAAGTTGATTCTATCAATACAAAGTCTGCCTCTTCGATAAGGGTCGGAGGTTTTTCTATGACACCCACACTCGGGCCAAGGTCACCTGAAAAGACCACTTTAACAGCTTTGTTCCCGTTGTTTTCCGATACCCACGCCTCGATTATGGAGCTTCCCAATATGTGCCCGGCCTCACGGAAACGTACTTTGAGGCCATCCATGATATCTATCACTTCGTCGTAGGGGATGGGGGAGAGGAGACCCAGCGAGTCTTCCACTTCCGTTTCTGTATAGAGAGGCTCTACCGGAGGAAGTCCTTTTCTGCTGTTCTTTCTGGTCCTCCACTCAGCTTCCTCTCCCATCAGCTTTACGGAGTCTCTCCAAAGAATCTCCACGAGCTCAGATGTCGCAAATGTACAGAATATTTTCCCCTTGAACCCCTCTTTTACAAGGAGAGGGATCCTCCCGCTGTGATCGATGTGTGCGTGTGTCAGGAAAAGGGCATCTACCGAAGATGGATCGAAGGCGAAAGACTCTCCCTCATGCTTCTCCTCGTCTTGTCCCTGGTGAAAGCCGCAGTCCACAAGCACTTTGTATTTACCAGTCTCGATCATATAGTTTGACCCCGTAACTTCTCCGGCTGCTCCGTAAATCCTTAATTTCAAATCATTCGCCCCGTGGGCTCCCACCTTTCGATCATTTTGAAATCAAATCTATTGTACAGTTACCAACGGCAGTTCACAACGAATTACCGTGCCTTTCCCGGGTGTGGAAAATATGCTGAAATGGCCTCCCACAATGGACATCCTTTCGCGCATGTTTGAAAGTCCCCTGTGTCCCTGAACGCGAAGTTCCGTGAAGTTGTCCGTGACTTCGAAGCCTTTCCCGTCGTCCTCGATCTGAAGGAGGATCAGCCTTCCGGTATTTTTCAGGGAGATCGATACATTCTCAGCTGCGCCGTGTCTTGCCGAATTGTTCACTGCCTCCTGTGCGACCCTGAAAAAGGCAAGTGTGACATCGTCGGGAAGGTCAGGTATCTCCTGCAGTTCCAGGTTGATCTTGATGTTGAGCTGGGCACTCTGCCTTTCTGAAAGTTCAGTCAGAGCCTGCACTATTCCGAGGTCAAGCCAAGGAGGGGTGAGATTATTGCACAGTTCCCTCATCTCCCTTACACCTGCCATGGCAACTTTTTCTGCCTCTTCCAGCTGTTTTTCCCTGGCTCCGGGCGAGTCGATATCGATAGTGAGCAGCCTAAGCCTCTGTATCAATGCCGTGAGATCCTGCAGGGGACCGTCGTGGATCTCACGGGATATTCTGGATCTTTCCTCTTCCTGGACCTTGACAAGGTCGTTTACGTATCTTCTCGAAAGCTGGACCTTGTCTATTGCAGAATTAGCCAGAACTACAAGAGCTTCCCTCAGTTTCTGGAGTTCTGTGACGGCTTCGGGTGCGTTTTTAAGCGGAACTTCTTCTCCCCATCTGAGCATCGAGACCTCCTCTTCGAGGTCTTTCAGAGGCATGATAACTTTCTGCCACATTATATAGACCGAAAATATTCCTATCAGTCCAAGTATTCCCATTATAAAGGGCCAGATTGTGGTCAGTGAGACCATCGGGCCAAGCAGTTTATCCCATGATACTGCAGCCAGCACGAAGAGGTTCCTCTGAAGCATAGGGTATACTGAGATAGTGTAGAATTTTCCGTCGGGGCCTCTGATCTTCTGGGGCGACATGACTGAAATGGGTCTGTCCCATATTATTGAGAGTATGTTGACGTCCGAGGAGCCGTAAATAAGGTTGCCGTCGCTGTCGAAAATGGCGAACATTCCCGGTACTGCCATCTCGTCGTCCATCATCTCACTGAGTCCCAGTATCCTGGACCTGTACTGGTTAGGCTGCCATGTTCCGTCGGTCCTCAGATCCCACTGTGAAGATTCGAGCCTTGCCGCCGCGCCTCTGGCCAGATTCTGCACGTAAGAGCCTGCGATCCCCTCCATAGTATTCTCAAACTGACAAAAACCTATCCATGCCAGCAGGAATGCCCCGAGGCTCGGCAGGAATACCGCTACAGTCAGCTGGAGGAGGAGATTTCTCCTCAATCGAGCAATTCCTCCAGTGTCACAATGCCGTATTTAAGGGAGAGAAGCATAGCCTCTGTCTTGTTTTTTGCTCCGAGCTTGTCATATATCGATGCAAGGTGAGTCTGTACTGTCCTTTCACTGATAAAGAGCTGGGTCGCTATCTCTTTTCCCGAGAGTCCGCGTGCTGCAAGGAGAAGGACCTCTCTTTCCCTCACCGACACCGGTTCAGGAACAAAATCACCTTCCTGTTCGACGGCATTCGCGACTTCGCTGTCAAGATAGAAGCCCCCGCGGGCCACTATCCTTATTGCCTTGGAGAGGGTGTCCATGCTGGCCGTTTTTAGCACATATCCTCTAGCTCCCGCCCTGAGGGAGGCCATAACGTACTGCTGAGCATCATAAGAAGTCAGCATTAACGATGCAACGGGCAGCGAAGCCTCTTTTATCTTTCGCGCAAGAGCTACACCGTCGATGCCGGGCATCCTGATGTCAAGGAGCGCGACCTGCGGCTTAAGCTGCTGTATCCCGGCCCATGCCGATTCTCCGTCTGCATAGCTTCCAAGGATGTTGAAGTCCGTTTCTTTGGCCAGATACGCTTTCATCCCTTCTCTGGTAAGCGGATGGTCATCTGCCAGTACCAATGATATTGACATTTTGTATCCTCCCTCCGTCCTTTTTGATGTTTCCTGCAGTTCAGGAACCCAATCCTATCTCTTTCTCGACAGGCCTCAGGGCTTTTATTGTCTCTTCAATAAGTATTTCTATGGGTATGCCCAGAAGTTCCGAACCTTTTTCGATCACTTCCCTGTTTACGCCTCTCGCGAAAGCCTTATCTTTCCACTTTTTCTTAACTGATTTTGTTTCCAGATCCTGGAGCGACCTGCTTGGTCGTACGAGTGCGACAGCTGTTATGAATCCGGTAAGTTCATCTATTGTGTAAAGATATTTTTCGCAGAGGGCAGCAGGTTTGATCCCGGAATATTCCCATCCGTGCGCCAGTACTGCGTGAACGAAGTCTTCAGGATAGCCTTTCTCACGGAGCATCTCTCCGCCCTTCATCGGGTGGGTCTCGGTGCTGGGAAATTCCTCCCAGTCGATGTCGTGCATAAGGCCGATAAGGCCCCAGTAATTCTCGTCCTCTCCGTTTTCCCTGGCAAACCATCTCATTGCTGCTTCAACTGCGTATGCATGGCGTATGTGCATATCTTCGCTGTTGTGTTGCTTGAGAAATTCAAGTGATTCATCACGCGTGAGCATCTATTTGTTTCCTCCTATTGAAAAATTATTATTTGCCGATTCGTCCGTTATGCATACAGTTTCGATACCGGACTGCGATATTATCTCCCTTGAAATTTTGTCAGGGTAGGGGTTGAGGTATACGATACGGGTACAGCCGCAGTTGATAAGCGCCTTGGTGCAGTATACACAGGGCTCGTGTGTGCAGTAAAGCCAGCAGCCTGCCGTGGCGACACCAGCGCAGGCCGCCTGTGCTATGGCGTTAATTTCTGCATGTGATCCGCGGCAGATCTCATGTCTTTCACCTGACGGGATGCCAAGTTTTTCCCTGAGGCATCCGGCATCTTCACAATGCATTATCCCCTTGGGAGCGCCGTTATAGCCTGTGCTGAGTATTTGGCGGTCCCTTACCAGCACTGCACCGACTTTCCTTCGCAGGCATGTGCTTCTGCTCGCTACTGCCTTGGCTATCATTAAAAAGTAACTGTCCCAATCCGGACGGTCCAACATGTGATCCTCCTCAGCATGTATTTATCTGTTTCATAAAGTATAGTTTATATTGTGGCATTTATGTTGATAAAAGGGTGCAGATCTCGCAATTTTTATCCGGGTAAGTCTCTTCCCCGATATAAGTTTGGAAGGTGCCTGCCGGAGAAACAGCAGGATATCCGATGCCAGACTGAACGCTTTATTGAATTTACATGGATGATGGATTTTTTTCGACAGGAAATTACGGAGATATCAGATGTTTTTGATAAGTTTTTCCACTGCGTCCCTGAGGTCGGTGTAAGGATGGTTCCTTTCCCTTGCACATTCCTTTGCCGGACTGCCGCAAAGTATGCAGCTCCGGGAAGGAAGTCCCATCTCTGATCTTGAGAGGGATATTCCTTTCACTATGATGTCAATGTCGAAGATACGTCCTTCAGGAGTTCCTTCCTCCAGGCCCACGGCTATTTTTTTTGCTCTTTGAGAGTCAGAGGGTTCCCCGTGGAAAAATCCGATCCAGCAAAGGCCGGCTTCATTTGATATATTCTCGGTGAGAAATGGGTCCGCGCCCCATTCATGGCAAAATAGGACAGCAAATTTCTCTATGGCTTGACGGTCATTCTGTATCCTTTTGGGATATCCGGGGATGTTAAGGGCGATCTGGCATGCAAACACACCTTCAGAGAGGCATGCGTTCCTTGTTTTGACCCGCTCTTCCCTTCCTGAAAGTATTCCTGAAAGTGCTCCTTCTATTTCAGCTGCATTTACGTTCATGGATCAGTTTTTCCGCTACAGCCATGCCCCTGACTGAAAAGAGGTAGTCCAGCGTCACGTCAGGGAGCATTTCCTTCAGTGCCCGGATGTCGTTCTCAACTATGGCTCTTCTTACACGTGAAGCCGAGACAGCCTTGCCGGAAGGGTCGTTGAGCCTTTGGATCTCGACAACTTCTACTCCTCTTGGCGGGAGGACCTTCTTCATCATTTCATTGTACTTTGCGGTTGTGGGGCAGAATGGTTCTGTTCCTACAAAACGTTTTTTAATTGAGAGCTCAGGCACGAAAAGATTAGCAAATAGTGTAGCGTCCAGTTCTGCCTGTTTCTCCGAAACAGATGCGAGTCCCTTCTCTTTTAGAAAATAAGTCGGGAAGGTGGCTCTTGAAACCGCGTAGTCTCCGCTTGGTATTATCTTCACGTTTTTAAGGTCAGCTGTTCCCGCTTCTACCAGGCTGAGCCTGTCCCTGAAGGGGAAGAGGGAGAGGTCCTCTTCGACTATGACAACATACAGCCCTTCACATTTCCGGGCTGCCGTCTCAATCAGATATCTGTGCCCCAGTGTAAATGGGTTGCAGTTCATTACAGCTGCTCCTATATTCGTGCTGTCCGGAAAGGTCCTGCTCTTTCTGAGCATCAGGCGGAAATCTTCCGAAGATGGATGTCCTGACTCCATAAGTACAACTGTCTCAGTCCTTGCCAGCTCACTGAAACCCAGGTAAGCGAATTTGTCAGCCATGTCGCGTTTAGTGTACACGAAAAGATGAAATATCCCGTTTTCCCTTGCATATCTTAGCAGTTCCGATATGACCATCCCGGAAAGGCCTGCTTCCTGCCACTCTGAGTCGGCAGCGACCATCTTTATGACCTTGCCCTGGATACTTGCAGTGGCTATGATCTTTTCGTCAGGATTTTCCACTACGGCAGTGGAATCAGGCATGCCTTCGAAAGTCAGTCCGTTTTTGCCGAGCAGTGATTCCACCTGTTCTTTTTCATTTATGCTGAGGTTTTTTATAGTTCTTGTCTGAAGGCCGAACATAGGCTTTTATTCCTTCTCAAGTTTTCTTTTCAGTATTTCGCCGATGCTTGACCTGGGCATCTCGGAGAGAAAATCGATTATCCTTGGTACTTTGTAGTATGAAAGCTTTTTCTTGCAGTGCTCGGTCAGTTCCTTTGAAGTTGCCTTTTCGTCTTTTTTAAGGACTACGAACGCCTTTACGATCTCGCCGCTTATCGACCTGGGTACGCCTATCACAGCAGCCTCTGCGACTGCCGGGTGTTCAAGCAGGACCTTTTCGACTTCCTGAGCGTATACCTTGAAGCCGCCTACAAAGATCACCTCGGATCTTCTTCCTACAAGGTAGAGGTATCCCTCTTGATCGAACCTGGCAATATCACAGGTATCAAACCAGCCGTCAACGAACCTTTGGGATGTAAGTTCAGGGTTGCGGTAGTAGCATTTTGCCACATTTTCGCCCCTTATCCACAAGTGTCCCTCAGAGCCGGGGGGAAGGACATCGCCCTCATCGTTCCTAATCTGAGCCTCTACGCATGAAAGGAGCGTGCCAACGCTGCCAGATTTCCTGTTTTCTATACCGGGAGCTATTGAAACGACTGAGGCTGCTTCGGTGAGTCCATATCCCTCTATCACCGGAACACCCAGGTACTGCTGGGATCTTTTGTCAAAATCGAGAGGAAGCCTGTCGCCGCCGGATAGTATGTATCTTAGGCTTCTCGGCGGAGTTATTCCCCTTGCGACAGTTCCGAGAAGGAGTGAGATTATGGTCGGAACTGCGGGTACTATCGTCACAGCGGCGTTCCTCATCGCATCCATCGCCGATTCGGGGGGCATGAATGTTGGCAGTACTACCTGGCAGGTACCTTTGACAAGCGGAATGAGGGAACCGCAGACGAATCCAAATGCGTTGAAATTCGGCAGTGCGTTGAGGAATACGTCTTCGTCTGTCAGTTTGCCGATGTGGTCCACGCATGAGTTTATGCTTGCGTAGAGGTTTGCATGGGTAAGAGGGACAGCCTTTGGTTCGCCTGTAGTTCCGGATGTGTAGAAGATGACTGCGGTATCAGGAGATTCCTCTGCAGAGGGTCTTCCTGCAATGCTCTCCACAGGTGCGTCCAGTGAAGTTACGACACATGGGATGCCCTCTTCTGAGATAAGCGGAACTATTCCCGATGATCCTCTGTATGTCACCGATGCAAAAACATCAGCGTGTTTCAGTTGTTTGATAAGTGAGACGTACCCGCTTCTGGGATCTATCGGCACCACTGTCCCGCCAAGTTTCCAGACTGCTATGACCGAAGCCAGCAATATCGGGCTGTTGGGAAGGAGGAAAGCCAATCTCTGTCCTGCTTTGAAGCCGCTCGTTCGGAAACTTTTTTCACATTCCTCTATCAGCTCGAGAAATGCACCGCCTGACCACCATGTCTTTTGCCACCAAATAAAGGGTTCTGCCTTAAGTGATTCAAGGTTTGATATTATTATGTCTTCAAGTCTGGGAGCCAATGCTTCCCCTCCACTCTATTAAAGCGTCAATGCCATATATGCTTCCCATGCAGCTGAAAAAGGCAGCATACTCTCGGGTATGTCATATCTGGGATGATGAAGGCCATACTCCAATCCTGTCCCCATCAACATAAAAACTGACGGTATGCATGAGCTGAAGAATGAAAAATCCTCTCCTGAGAGCAGCGGCCTCTCCAGCATCCTGATCCCATCGTCGCCAAAGAAGGGTATCCCTACAGCGAGCACCCTCTCCAGCATTTCAGCATCGTTTTCGACCTGACCGTAGTTCCTGGTGTATTCTACGGAAGCAAGTCCTCTGAAAGCCTTTGCTATGGCAGGTGCAATATTTTCTATCCTTCCCTGGACAAAATCCCTGGTTTTCGGACTGAACGCGCGGAGTGTGCCCCATACGTTGACCTGCTCAGGTATTACATTATAAGCGAAACCTGCCTCGACCTGTCCAAAAGAGACTACGATCGGATCCCTGGGATCTATTTCCCTGGTGAGCATCGTCTGTATGGCAATGATGATGTGTGAAGCTATCGTTACAGGATCGACCGTCATGTGTGGTTCAGCGGCGTGTCCGGCAGTGCCTCTTATATCTATGTGTATTTTGTCCGAAAGGGCGGTTAGGACCCCCCTCCTAAGGAAAAGTTCGCCGTACGGAAGTTCTGACCACCAGTGAAGCGAAGCCGCACTTCCTATTTTGAAGGTTTCAAGGAATCTGTTCTCCACCAGAGTCTTCGCTCCGCCTCTGCCTTCACCGGCCGGCTGAAAGAGGAAAACAACTTTTCTCTTCAGCTTTTTCCTGTTAAGAGAGAGTATCCTTGCAGCTCCAAGAAGAGAAGCCATGTGAGCGTCATGACCGCAAGCGTGCATGAGTCCGGGCATGCATGAAGAGAAGGGAAGCCCAGTCTCTTCCTCAACAGCAGTTGCATCCATGCAGGATCGAAGCAGCAAGGCGGGTCCCGGAAGATCCTCTCCCAGTATTCCGATGACTGAAGTAGGGACGGCAAAACCGGAAACGACATCCATGCCCTCGATCGATTCGAGGACTTTGGTTATTTTGGAGGAGGTAATATTTTCTTCGAAGGCAAGTTCGGGGAACTGGTGAAAATCTCTTCTCCAATCCTGCATTTCCTCTGAGATGTTTTCTGCCTCCGCCAAAAGCCCGGCTCCGAGAGCAGATAGCCCTGATACTTCAGACATGTTGTCTACTTCCTTTCATCTCCAGAAAGCACTAGATGAATAATGGCTAAGTTTATCACAAATAAGGGATATAGTGTACAATTGGTCAGT
>DAITML010000020.1:0-24439 GCA_036835165.1 Synergistaceae bacterium
TTTCCAAGGGCAGAATGCGCTGCAGAAAGCCTTGAAACAGGGACCCTGAAGGGTGAACAGCTGACATAGTTCAGTCCAAGCTTATGACAGAAAGCAACGCTTGAGGGGTTACCGCCGTGTTCACCACATATTCCAAGCTGTATAGAAGGATTGACTTTACGGCCGCCGGCCACACCTATCTCCATCAATCCTCCGACTCCGTCACGATCAAGAACTGCAAATGGATTTTGTGGCAGTATACCAAATGACACATACTGCCCAAGAAACTTACCTTCAGCATCGTCTCTTGAATAACCAAAGGTTGTCTGCGTAAGGTCATTTGTTCCGAAGCTGAAGAACTGCGCATGCTGTGCCAACTGATCAGCGACCATTGCCGCCCTCGGGAGTTCGATCATCGTGCCGACAAGATATTCGACCTGACATCCATATTCCTTCATTATCTGGGGGGCGATCGTGTCCACCATCTCACGCAGTATTCTCATTTCTTCCTTTGTGGCTACCAGAGGTATCATTATGTCGGGCACAGGATTTTTACCCTCTTTCACCAGCTTGCAGGCCGCGCTGAATATTGCCCTTATCTGCATTTCGTATATCTCAGGGTATATAATGCCCAGGCGGCATCCCCTGAAACCGAGCATGGGGTTTGATTCACGGAGTTCGTTCACCCTTGCGATAGTCACTTTGACAGCTTCTGCTTCGCGGCTTCCGGCAGGAAGATTTTTCAGTTCCTTCTTAAGGTCGGGAAGTTTGGGAAGAAATTCATGCAGAGGAGGGTCAAGAAGCCTTACTGTAACAGGCAATCCGTTCATTGCATCAAAAATACCCAGAAAATCCTCTTCCTGCATCTTTTCAAGTTTTTTCAGATGTTCAAGCCTCTCCTCTTTAACGGAGGAAACCACCATATCCTGCATTACCGGCAGTCTGTCCTGTGCCATGAACATGTGTTCGGTACGGCAAAGTCCGATCCCCCTGGCCCCGAAACTTCTGGCTCTTTTCGCATCTTCAGGCGTATCTGCGTTTGCCCATACTTCGAGAGCAGATATCCTGTCCGCCATCTTCAGCAACTCGCTGAAATCATAATCAAACTGAGGTTCGATAAGCCGGACTTTTCCAAGGATAACTTCTCCCTTAGTCCCGTCGACGGTAATAAAATCGTTCTTTTTGACTGTGATGCTGCCCACTGTGAAAGTCTCGGCGGCGAAATCTATCCTGATCGCCTCTGCTCCCGATACACAGGGCTTTCCAAGTCCCCTTGCCACAACTGCTGCATGGCTGGTCATTCCTCCGTGGGCAGTAACAACTCCCTGCGCTGCAAACAGGCCATGAATGTCATCAGGTGTAGTCTCCGGACGGACAAGGATGATCTTCTCGCCGTTCTCACCGCGTTCCGCTGCCTCATCTGCATTAAATACTACCGCTCCGACAGCCGCTCCAGGAGAAGCGGGAAGACCTTTAACAAGTGGATCCGTTTTCGCCTTTGGGTCGATCTGCGGATGCAGGAGCTGTTCGACCTGCTCCGGAGCGACTCTTTCAACAGCGGTCCTTTCGTCGATAAGTCCTTCCCTGTACATGTCCATCGCTACTTTAACGGCTGCAGCTGCAGTCCTTTTTCCGTTCCTTGTCTGCAGTATGTAGAGCTTTCCTCTTTCTACAGTGAATTCAATGTCCTGTGAATCTTTGTAATGTTCCTCAAGGAGTTTGGCGATCCTGCAGAATTCCCTGTAAACATCAGGCATAGCCGTGGCCAGCTGAGAGATCTCGACGGGAGTCCTTATGCCTGCGACGACGTCCTCTCCCTGGGCATTTATCAGGTATTCGCCAAAAAGCCTGTTCTCTCCGGTCGATGGGCTTCTTGTAAAGCATACGCCGGTGCCGCAGTCATCCCCCAGATTGCCGAATACCATGGAGACGACGCTTACTGCGGTGCCGTATGATTCAGGAATATTGTTGATCTTTCTGTATGTGACGGCCCTGGGGGTATTCCAGCTGCGGAATACTGCGTCAATTGCAAGTCTCAGCTGCTTCCATGGATCAGACGGAAAATCCTTTCCCGCATCCTTTAATATTGCCTTGTACTCATCAACAAGTTCCTTAAGTGCGTCGGATGAAAGCTGATTATCGTCCCTGACTCCATTCTGCATCTTTTTTTCACGAAGTATATTTTCAAAGCTGGAGTGATCTACTCCCATAACAACATCGGAGAACATCTGGATAAAACGTCGATAGCTGTCATAAGCGAAACGTTCATCTCCGGCAGCCTCAGCAAGGGCGTTTACTGTTTCATCGTTTAGTCCGAGATTCAGGATAGTGTCCATCATCCCCGGCATTGATACCGGAGCACCGGAGCGGACCGATACCAGAAGCGGATCTTTACTCCCGCCGAACTTTTTTCCTGCAAGCGCTTCTACCCTTGCAACTGCCGACTTGACATCTTCCCATATGCTGAGGATAAAATCCTCTTCCTTCCAATATTCATGGCACGCTTCTGTTGTAATGATAAACCCCGGAGGCACCGGAAGCCCGATCTTCCACATCTGGGCAAGGTTTGCACCTTTGCCGCCAAGCAGGATCTTCATTCCTGCATCGCCTTCACTGAAATCATATATATACTTTTTCGCTTCGAGCATCTTTTGACCTCCCAAGTTTAAGTATGGCGGGCGTGATCTCAATATTAATTTTATTCCGGCTATTTTAAAAGGCTGAAATCTCCGACAAGAAGGAAGAAATCACTGCATTTTTTTAGCAGGGCCAGCCTGTTTTCCCTTACAGCGGGATCTTCGTCCATGACCAGAACGTCATTGAAGAAGCCGGCTATGACAGGGGCAAGTTCAGCGAGTGCTGAAGCCAGTTTTTCCCAGTCGCAAACCTCAACTGATACTTTGGCCTCTCCTTCAAGCACCTGTATTTTTTCATACAATGCCTTTTCTGCAGCCTCTGCAAACTTTGAAGAGTCAACTTCTCCCGGCTCAGTCCCGGCTTTGTTTAATATGTTTTTGACCCTGACAGCTGCTGTTATCAGGTCAGTGAACCATACCTCGTCGCTTCTTTTCTGTAGGGTCTGTGCCATTCTGAATGCCTGGAGCGGACGATTGGAAATTGTCTGAAGCACAAGTTCGACCACTTCATGCTTGAATCCCTTTTCCCTAAGCTGGACCTGCAGTCGGAGACGAACGAAAGCCTTTATCCTGTCAAGCATCTCTCTGTCCATATCAAAAGCTGAAGCTGCTTTTTGAAGCAGGCGCTCTATATCTATGTCCAGAGGGAATCCCCATATGATCTCGTTGATGCATCTTGCTGCCCTGCGAAGTCCATATGGGTCCTGCGATGAAGTCGGCTCAAGCCCTGTTTTGTAGATGGCAGCCAGTGTATCAGCGCGGTCTGCAAGTCCTATAAGGGCTCCTGCAGGAGCGGAAGGAATAGCGTCGCCCGCAAATCTGGGAAGATACTGCTCGTACAGCGCGAGTGCAACTTCTTCCGGCTCTCCTGCTTTTCTTGCGTACTCACGGCCCATTACTCCCTGTACGTCAGCAAACTCATAGACCATGCTCGTAACAAGATCAGCTTTCGCTATATCTGCCGCTCTCTCCAATTCTGCCCTGCCTTCGTTTAGTGACAGCTCATCCGCAAGCCAAAGGGCAAGTTGCTTCGTCCTACGGACCTTGTCATATACAGATCCAAGCTGTTCCTGGTATGTAACTGATTTCAGCTCCAAAGCCAGATCGTCCAGTGACTTCTGAAGATCTTCCTTCCAGAAGAATGCCGCATCGTAAAGCCTCGCCCTCAGGACCCTTTCGTTGCCTTCCCTGACGACGCTCATCTCTTTTGCAATGTTGTTGCTGACCCCGACAAAGTTGGCCATGAGCTTTCCCTCTTTACCCCTTACAGGGAAATATCTCTGATTTTTTGCCATGGAGAGGACCAGTACCTCTTCGGGTATGTCCAGAAAGTCCTTGTCGAAACTGCCGTAAAATACAACGGGGTATTCATTCAGATGGACGTTTTCCTCAAGAAGGGCCGGATCGACCTCAACTTCAGATCCGAGTTCCTTTTCAACTTCCGCTATGCCCCTGAGGATCATGTCCTTCCTCTCATCCGGGTCGGTAATTACAAAATTTTCCTTCATTGATGCCTTGTATGCGGATGGGGATTTCACAGTCACCGAGTCTGCCCCCATGAACCTGTGTCCCCTTGAGATGCAGCCGCTCCTGACTTTTCCAAATTCAACATTTATGATCGAATCTGCGTAAAGTGCCACGATCCATCTTACGGGGCGCGCAAAACGTACCGCAGGGTCAGCCCAGTACATGCTCTTTGGAAAAGAGAGACGTCTAAGTATCCTGTCCAGTATCTGAGGAAGGACAAGCTCTGTTGCCTCACCTTTTTCCCTCTTCTCAGCAACTACATACTCCGCACCGTTTATCTCCTTCACAGTGAGGTCACAAACATCCACTCCCCGGCTGCGTGCAAATCCCTCTGCAGCCTTGGTAGGTTTTCCTTCACCGTCGAAAGCCTGTGCTCTGAGCGGACCTTTAGAGATCTCGACACTGTCCTTCTGAGAGGCAGAGAGGCCGCTTACAGTGAGTACCAATCTGCGGGGAGTACATTCGACCTTTATGTCCGAATGGTCTATGTGAGCTGAAGAGAGCTCTTCTTCCGCATATTGGCGGAGATCCGCAAGGGCTTTTGGCATAAAACGCGCCGGGATCTCCTCAGTCCCTATTTCAAAAAGAAGGTCTTTGGAAGACATTATTTTGCGCCTCCTTCAATTTTTTCAAATTTGTCGAATTTTCCCTTGAGCGGATGGCCCATCTCTTCTCTTTGTGCCAGGTATGCCTGGCAGCATGCGCTTGCCAGTGCCCTGACCCTTCCGATGTAACCTGTGCGTTCGGTTACGCTGATGGCGTTCCTCGCATCAAGGAGATTAAAGGAGTGTGAGCATTTCAGCACATAATCGTAGGCCGGCAGGACGAGTCCCCTTTCAAGGATCTTTTTGGATTCGGCTTCGTACATGCTGAAGAGCTGAAAGAGCATCTCTGTGCTCGCCACCTCAAAGTTGTATGTTGAATGTTCCACCTCGCCTTTGTGGTGTACATCCCCATATTTGACATTGCCTACCCATTCGAGGTCATAAACGTTGTCGACCTTCTGGACAAACATCGCTATGCGTTCTATGCCGTATGTCAGTTCTGCCGGGACAACATCCATGTCCAATGAGCCCATCTGCTGGAAATAAGTGAACTGTGTCACTTCCATGCCGTCAAGCCATACCTCCCAACCCAGGCCCCAGGCACCCGTGGTCGGATTTTCCCAATCGTCCTCAACAAACCTGATGTCATGTTCTGCCGGGTCGATCCCAAGCACCTTGAGGCTCTCAAGATACATCTCCTGGATATTGTCGGGGGCCGGCTGTATTATTACCTGATATTGATAATAATGCTGGAGCCTGTTGGGGTTCTCTCCATACCTGCCGTCAGTCGGCCTTCTGGACGGCTCCACATAAGCAACACGCCAAGGTTCAGGTCCGAGTACCCTTAACGTTGTGGCGGGGTTCATCGTACCGGCTCCGACCTCTATGTCGTAAGGCTGCTGGATGACACATCCCTGTGATGCCCAAAAACTTTCAAGGCGCATAATTATTTCCTGAAAATTCACTCTCTGCTGCCTCCTTCAGATATTACAGAAACTATATTCGATGAATTTTAATCTATATCATTGAAAAAAGTAACCAGTTTTTTTAATTGGTCAGTAAATAATGACGATTTTTCTCTGGCTTTTGACCAGGCTATGAATTTTTCGTGGTTCAAAAGAGCGGCAAATTTCAGAAATGAAAGATCCGCCCCGCAAATGCTTTCCAAAGACGGGATCCCGCAGGATAAACAGACAAGGCCGTCTCTGCACCATGAAGCTCCTCCATCAAGTTTGGAACCGCACTTTACACAGTATTGCAGAGAAGGGGCAAGCCCCGTCTCTTTAAGAAGCCTCCATGTGAACCTGTATTCAACTATATCAACAGGGCAGTTTTCCTTTAATAATATCAATGATGACCAAAGCAGAGTTAGAATATTATTGCTTTCGTGGGTCGTCAGGAGCACTCCGGAGAGCCTTTTGTACAGCTTTAGCGCGGTCATAAGCTTTTCGGATGAAGACCTCAGGGATATAAAATCCTCCCTGATCTCGGCTCCCTGCAGATATAGCCTCGATGGGCTCCGGTAAAGGCTGAACTCTGCCCAGACAAGCGGTTCGGTGGCACCTCCGAATCTGCTTTTTGTTTTCGATGCGGGTGCGTTTACCCAGACCGGCCCCATGTCCCTTAAAAACAGCAGAAGGGATTGTCCCTCTCCTGAGGAATCCCTTCTCTGCAAGACAGTTCCGACCTGTGAGTAATACCCCTGAGGAAGATCCTCTCTTTCATACGATGATATCAAAAACTGTACCCCAGCCGCCTAAGTTCTTCCTGTGATTTTCTCCACCCGGGCTTGACTTTCACCCAGAGCTGGAGATATATGGGATATCCAAACTTCTCTTCAAGATCTTTTCTTGCTGCCATTCCGATCGTTTTAAGCTTTGCTCCGCCCCTGCCGATGATTATCCCCTTTTGTCCCTCACGGTCAACTATTATCGTCGCTCTTATCTCACATGTCCTGAGTTCGGGATACTCTTCGGGGCTTCTGAACTCCTCAACAACTACGGCAGTTCCGTGCGGCACTTCCTGGTCTGTAAAGTTCAATACCTTTTCCCTTATCACCTCTGCAGCAAGGAATCGTTCTGTCGTATCCATCAGCATATCCGCGGGATATATTGGGGGCTGTACCGGCAGCATCCCGCTCAGCGTCTCAATAAAGACATCCATGTTTGTCCCCTTTTTTGCAGAAATGGGGACTACAGCAGCAGGTATTATCCTCGTCTCATACATTTCCACCGTTTTCCAGAAAAGTTCAGGGTCAGGCAGCTTATCGACCTTGTTTACTGCTAAAACTATCGGGACGCCGCACTTCGAAAGGATCTCAATTATCAGCTCTTCCTGCTCTCCGATAGAGCGGTCTCCTGCTTCAACAACAAAACATATCAAGTCGACCTGGGTAAGTGCTTTTCCTGCTTCATTCACCATAAAGTCCCCAAGCACGTTCTTAGGCTTATGGATCCCCGGCGTGTCAACAAATATTATCTGTTCCTTTTCAGTAGTCAGTATGCATCGTATGGCATTACGGGTCGTCTGAGGCTTAGATGAGACAGCGGCCACCTTTTCTTTGAGGAGCGTGTTGATTATCGAGGACTTGCCCACGTTAGGCCTGCCAAGAAGGGCAACGAACCCGCACCTGTATTCGAGATCCTCATTTTTATTATCTGTCATCTCCGGTCTCTCCTTTCCTGGTAAGCATAAACTGCAACGGCAGCAAACCGCTCAGTTTATATATGACGGTTTTACCCTCTTCTTCCAGGACTACCGACATATCTCTGTTGAATTCTGAAAGAAACTGCCTGCAGGCACCGCATGGCGGGCATGCTTTGCCTTCCGGCCCGGCCACGGCTATTGCGATCGGATTCAGGCGTCCGCCGCTTACAGCTGCTGCCATGGCATTTCTTTCCGCGCATATGGAAAGGCCGTAACTGCCGTTCTCAACGTTGCACCCTGATACTATGCTTCCATCCTCAAAAAGGATGGCAGCACCTACGGGAAAGTCAGAATATGGCGCATAGGCCCTCTCCACGGCTTTCTTAGCTTCTCTCATCAGAGCATCGGCATCGAAGTCACTTTTTTCAGAGCCAGCCATCTCCGCACACTCCCCCCTGAAAAATCTTTCGACCATGATGTCCTGTTCTGCCCACATCCTTCTCTCCGACTCCTGATCGTAATGATCATATCCTATCAGATGCAGAAAACCATGAGAGACCACGAGTACAAGTTCCTGCAGAAAACTCCTGCAATTTTCAGCCGCGTTTTCCATTATTTTTTCCGGACAGACGACGATATCTCCGAGCGGAATGCATTCCCAGCCCACGGGAGGCATAAATGCCGCTCCCTCTTCCCATAACGGAAAAGAGAGGACATCGGTCGATGCATCGACTTCCCTGTATTTAAGGTTAAGATCCTTCATCCTCTCGGGACTGACAATTGAGACCGATATCTCAGCACGTTCCGAGCAGGCAGGCAACGGGTGAATTTTATCGAGCAGCCAGACAAAAAGATCCTCTGTTTTTTTTATGAAACAGTCAGCCTGATCTGTGGTCATTCCGGGCAGTTTATTTTTACCCCTTGCTTTTATCTCAACGATCATTTTGCTTTATATGTCCTTTCTTTTCAGCTGCTGCACGAATAGACTCAGATATTTCCTTTACCTCTCTGGAGTGATAGGTCGATCTGAGTATCTCAATAAAGGAAGATTCAATAACTGCCATTTCACGTATCGTGAAGTCTACCTCCCTTAGCTGCCCTAACTCTATTTTCTGCTTTATAACGTTTTGGACAAGAAGCCTGAGGTCACGGATATTGTCAAATGTCTTATTTTTGGCTTTTACTGCAGCCTCAACAGAATCTGCAAGCATGACCAGTGCAGTTTCTCTTGACTGAGGACTGGGGCCCGGATACCTGAATTGTTCTTCTGTCGTGTTTTCATCTATGACAAGAGCTTTCTCGTAAAAATATTTCAATATTGTCGTCCCGTGATGCTCCGCTATGAATCTTCTAAGTGTCTTTGGCAGTTTAGTTTCATCTGCGATCTCAAGTCCGTCCCTAACGTGCGAGATGATCACCAGACCCGAGAGAGTCGGGGAAAGTTCATCATGGATATTTTCTTTGCTGACCTGGTTCTCAACAAAATATCTCGGATTTTTAAGTTTGCCGATATCATGGTAGTAAGCCCCGGCCTTCACCAGAAGACCGTTCATCATTAGCTTGTCCGCCGCAGCTTCAGCCAGAGTTCCAACCATAAGCGTATGGTGATAAGTACCGGGAGCTTCTATCTGAAGTCTCTTAAGAAGCGGTTGGGAGGGATGGCTCAGTTCCAGGAGGCGGAGTGGCGATATTACATCGAAGAGGTTTTCCCATATTGGGAGCAATGCTATGACCAGAGTACTCCAGAAAAGGCTGAAAACTATTGAAAGCATGGGGAGCTGATAAGTATAAAAAAGTCCCAGCCCCCAGTGGACAGCTACTGAAACCGCCCCAAGACAAAGTCCTGATAAAAAAAGGTTCCTCCATATCGTTACCCTGTCATTTGGAGGGTCAATGAAGAGGACTCTTCCTATCGCTGCAGAAAAAATTGCCAGTATGCAGCCAAGCGCAACTGTTCCGGGATTTGTGCCGAACGCTATCATTACGCTTATTATTCCCCCGCCAAGCACTATGTGGTAAGAGAGGGATACAGGAAGCGTGAGGCAGAGCCATCCTGTCATGCCCAGGACTGCCATCGAATAGCCGCCTGTCCTTGCAAACATAAGTTCCAGTCCCCAGGCAAGAGAAAGGATGACAGAAATATATACCCACTGACGAAGAGAAAATTTATCTTTAAGGCCCTGCTCGATCCATACGGGCCAGAAACTCCAGAGCAGTATCGTGCCAAGTATGAAGGCCAGGTGCTTATAGGGGAACGTCGAGTCAGGATAACCCTGAGATTCCAGCAGCTTTGCAAGGGATGGCGTGACCACCTGCCCTTTTTGCACAAGCACTTCACCCGGACGTATCTCCCTTACCACCGGGGGGATCTGCACCGCAACGTCCTCCCTAAGTCTTGAAGCCATCTCAGAATCACTGTTCAGCGATGGATTGAGTATCATGTCAAGGATCTGGAACGCAACATTCTTGTCGGACTGGGCAAGTCTTAGTTTTGAAAGCTCTTTCCAGATATGGGCCGTCTGTTCATCCCTGTTTTCTGATTTGTTCCTGATATTTTCAGCAATATCCACCACTGTCGCGACAATGTTTGTCTGAGTCAGCCCGGGAAGACCCGAAAACAGTTGAAGCAGAGGATTTTTGAGTACCTGTGAATATTCACCGGATCTAAGAAGCTCTATCTTCGCCGTTACTTCAGATGCTATCTTTTCGTCCTGCACCATTACATCAATGATCCTTGAGGCCGCCTTCTGGCGGAGTTCAAGGGTAGCAGCCCT
Organism: Synergistaceae bacterium; assembly: GCA_036835165.1. Taxonomy (GTDB): domain Bacteria; phylum Synergistota; class Synergistia; order Synergistales; family Synergistaceae; genus Caenicola. The sequence goes on from DAITML010000020.1 coordinate 10,108, forward strand.
GTCCTCGAACCTTGAAGAAGTCAGGGCAAAGTAGGTTTTGGCCGAAGGATATCCGATGCGGTAATTTTCATGTCTTTCAAAGGCAAGCCAGTTTCCCGTGATAAGGAAAAATGCAGATGCAAGCAGTATCGCCCTGAAGGCTATATACTGCTTGTTTGATGCCTTAACTTCAATATTTGTCCTGAGCTGTGACAAAAACTTTTTAATTTGTATCTGGCGTTTTTCTCCGTTGTTCATGTTCTTCGTAAGCCCTCACTATCCGCTGGACTATCTCATGCCTCACTACGTCGCGGTTGCTCAGCCTGACAAAAGCTATGCCCGGAATATCGTTGAGGATATTCTGGACTGTTTTCAGCCCCGATTCCTTGTTAGATGGAAGATCTACCTGAGTGATATCTCCTGTAATTACCGCTTTCGATCCGAAGCCCAGCCTTGTCAGGAACATTTTCATCTGCTCAGCGGTCGTGTTCTGAGCTTCATCTAAAATGATGAAGCAGTCATTCAGGGTCCTTCCTCTCATGTAGGCAAGCGGAGCAAGTTCAATTATTCCTTTTTCAAAGTACCTGTTGAACTTCTCAGTAGGGAGAAGATCGTAAAATGCGTCGTATAGAGGTCTTAAGTAAGGTTCAACTTTGTCCATCAAATCGCCCGGAAGATAACCCAGACGCTCTCCCGCCTCGACCACAGGCCTTACCAGAACTATCCGGCTTACCCTTGCAGATTTAAGGAAAGCCACTGCCTGTGCAACTGCCAGATATGTCTTGCCTGTCCCGGCAGGACCTATTGCAAAAGTAACGTCATTCTCTCTGATTGCACGGGTGTAATCCTTCTGGCCGTTTGTGAAGGGGCGTATTGGTTTTCCCCTGTTGCTGACGCATACGACCTCGTCATAAAGCGACTTCAGGTTCACACTTTCTCCTGCTGCTATCTGATTGATACCATACCTTATTTCTGCGGCAGAAAGCTTCTGCCCGTTAAGAGCGAGCTCTGCAAACTGAGTAAGGAGGCTTTCAAGCCTTCTGATAAGGTCTTCGTCCTCTCCCTTTATCAAAAGGCTCGTTCCCCTTGCAAAGATCTTGACCGGAAAAGCCTGCTCTACCATACGAAGTATCTCTTCATGCCCCGAGAGGAGCCTGACTATGGATTCATCGTGAGAAGTAAGCGGAGTCAGGTTGTTTTCTGTCATTATGCTGTCTGTATCTGTTTTCTCTGTCATTCCTGCCCGGTTTATGCTCTTACAACAGATTTGACTTCCGGTACTACCTGCTTTATTGCAGCTTCGACAGTCATTCGGAGTGTTTCCTGCGCGTAGGGGCAAGTTCCGCATGAACCGACCAGCTCAACATAGAGAGTGCCGCTGTCTTCGTCAAAGCTTATGAAAGATACGTCTCCGCCATGGCTCTGAAGTGCGGGCGAGACCTTTGTGCTGATGGCATCCATTATTTTTTCCTGTACCGTCATTGATGATTCCTCCTGTGTTTTGTCTTTCTATTTCAAGCGTCCGGAACGCTTAAAAACTTTAAAAATTGGTTGGCGATGGCTAAGCAGTAGCTATGCAAGTGTAAAACCTAAAACCGTAAAATCACCCATCTCCGTCGTCCCCAAATGGGTCAATCGTGGACCAAGTGTATCTTCCCCGTCGTCCCCAAGTGACTCAGTCGGGGATCCAGTGTCTCTGGATTTAGCATTTCACCGGCTTTTCAAGACCTAACCCAAAGCCGCTGGATTCCCGACACAAGCATTCGGGAACGACGGTGATTTTTAGTTCGTATTTTGATGTCCTTAAAACTGCTTGCCTATCGCTTGCCGACTGCTTGCCTGATTTTTCCCCGCCCCTACGACTGCGAGCGACTACTCGGCCATTGCTTAGCTATCGCTTAGCAGTTTTTAGAAAACAATTGCTTGCCTATAGCTTGCCAACAGCTTGCCTAATTTTACCCTGCCCCTACAACCGCTTCACCACTGCTTCACTATTGCTTCACGTCGGACGGCAGGCCGGCAGTTTCACTGCCTCTTGGCCTTTTGCCAGAATACTTCCAGCTCTTCAAGGGTAAAATCGTTCCACTCTCTTCCGGAGAGGCTGACTTCGTTCTCGACTTTCCTGAATCTGTCGCTGAATTTTTCGCAGGCTCTGTGAAGCGTGATCTCCGGATCGGCTTTCAGATGTCTGGACAAGTTGGAGACTGCAAATAACAGGTCACCCAGCTCTTCTTCTATAGATTCTTTGGAGGACCCGTTCCTGATGTTGTCCTTCAGCTCGGTCATTTCCTCCTCTACCTTTTCCAAAACAGGTGAAGGATCTCCCTTGGGCCAGTCAAAGCCGACCTTGGCTGCCCTCTCCTGGATCCTGTAGGCTCTTAGGAGGCCGGGAAGGCCTCTCGGAATTCCTGCCAGAAGAGATGAATCAACCATTTTCTTCTCTCTCTCACCAACTTTTATCTGTTCCCAGTTCTTCAGAACATCATCGGAACCGTTAACTTTTGTGTCACCAAAGACATGGGGATGCCGCCTTATAAGTTTTTCTGTGAGATGATCCATTACAGAGCATATGTCAAACTCATCAAGCTCTTCTGCCATTGCAGAGACAAAAACTGTCTGCAGCATCAGGTCTCCGCATTCCTCACATATATTGTCACTGTTCTCGTTCTCTATCGCCTCAACCAGTTCATAGGCTTCTTCAATTATATAGCGTCTGAGTGAAAGAAAATCCTGTTCCCTGTCCCATGGACATCCTCCGGGAGCCCTCAGTTTTTTCATCACATCGACAAGTTTAATAAATTTTTCTCCAACTGCATGTTTTTCAGTCATTTTGGCGCCTCCCAGCCATTCTATTCTATCAGATTTAGCGGATTTTTCCCCTTATACGTTCGGCCAAAATACTTATGCCGATGTAACCCCCGGGACCTACGAAACCGTCAAGCTTACGCATCCACGGATGTTTAAGGTCAAGCTCTTTCCATTTGCCGTCCGGGTGCCCCTGTATAACAGTCTCATCGCTGCTGCATATTATGCCGGTGATCTGAATATCCGGAGCAGCTGTCCTGACACATGTGAGATCCATCAGGAAGTTAAGCACAGGAGGCAGTTTGCCGTAACGGTCAATTGTCTCCTCTTTGAGGCTTATCGCCTCTTCAGGGCTTTCCGCTTTGAGCATTCTCCTGTAGAGTGTCACCCTGAGATTTTCCTGAGGAAGGTAGTTCCCCGGAATAGCGGCAGGGAATCCTATTTCTACTTTTGCCTCTATTTTCTTCTCTCCCTTGATCCTTGCAATTTCATCGGCGAGAAGATCACAGTATTTCTGATATCCAACTCTCATTGAATTTCCATGTTGTGCGATCCCTATAAGGTCTCCTCCTCCCCTTATCTGCAGATCCCTTTGCGCAAGACTGTAGCCTGCTCCGAGTTCATCAAGCTCTGCAATTGCCTCGAGCCTTTCGCTTGCCTCGACAGAGAGGCGCACATCGGGAGGATAGAAGAGGAAGGCATACGCCTGCTCCTCCCTTCTGCCTACCCGGCCCCTCAGCTGGTACATCTGTGCCAGCCCGAGTTCATGGGCATCGTCGACGATAAGGGTATTTGCCATGGGGATATCAAGTCCGCTTTCAACTATCGTTGTGCATATCAATATATCTATCTCTCCCAGCGAGAACTTCATCATTGTTTTCTCAAGCTGTGCTTCGGGAGTTTTGCTGTGCGCCACTGCTATGCTGAGTTTAGGGAAAAGCCTTTTCAGCATGACAGTCCTTTCGTGTATATCATTTATGCGATTATGTACGAAGAAGACCTGCCCGCCTCTGTTCTTCTCCCTGAGGACAGCATTTTTCAGGAGATCCTCTGACCACGGCCTTACGACAGTAAGCACAGGCAGTCTCCTTTGAGGCGGCGTGCCAAGCAGCGACATGTCCCTCAGTCCGCTCATTGAGAGAGAAAGAGAGCGCGGTATGGGGGTGGCAGAAAGCATGAGCACATCGACCCCGGGAGTCAGCTTTTTAAGGTGTTCCTTATGCATGACCCCGAAACGGTGTTCTTCATCCACTATGACCAGTCCGAGGTCCCGAAATGCTACGTCCTGACTAAGAAGCCTGTGTGTGCCAATAATTATGTCGACCTTGCCCGCTTTAAGGTCATCCAGTATTCTCTTCTGCTCTGCAAAGGGAACAAACCTTGAAACTACTTCCACCCTTACAGGAAGAGTGCCAAACCTTGCCGAAAAGGTCTCGTAATGCTGTTGGGCAAGAAGTGTGGTGGGGGCCAGCAACGCTGTCTGCCTTCCGCTGAAAGCTGCCTTTCCCGCAGCTCTGATCGCGACCTCGGTCTTTCCGAATCCCACGTCTCCTACAATAAGCCTGTCCATCGGAACAGGTCTTTCCATGTCATACTCAACATCACGGATCGCCTTTATCTGATCATTGGTCTCGGCATAGACAAATCCATTTTCAAGCTCTGTCATCAACTCTCTGTTCGAAGGAAATTGAAAGCCCTTCGTGAGTTCTCGTGCCGCGTAGATCGTTACAAGTTCTTTAGCCGCTTTTTCAGCCGCTTCCTTAGCCTTTGCGGAGGCTTTTTTCCAGTGTGTTCCCTTTAAATTGTCGGGGACTGCTTCCTGTCCGGCCAACGGAGTCCACGGTGATATTTTATAAAAATGCAGTATCGGGATAAGAAGGCGCCTGTCCTCGGCAAACTGAAGGATCAGATATTCTTCTTCTCCGTCAGCAGTCTCGATCAACTTAGGTCCAAGATATTTTGAAACACCGTAATCGTCATGTACCACCCACTGTCCGGGGATCAGTCCCACTCCCCAGTCACTGGGTGAAATGACCTCAGTCCTGTGTCTGGAGACAGTAACGCCTGAAAGCTCAAGGTCAGTAAGTACGGCCCTCTTTGTCACAGCATCGATAAAACCTTCTGAGAGGAGACCGGTTGTCGTTTTATAGCCTCTCGTCCCGGCCCAGGAAAGGTTCAGTTTCGATTCTGAATAGACATCTATCCCATAACCTTCTCTCACAAGTTCATCACAGTACCGTTCGACATCGCGAAGTTTGCCCCTGAAAAGCGGGAACTGTTTTACAGCAAGCCTTGCCGATGTGTTTTTCACGTCCCTTGTGACCCTTATCCGCTTATACCTGGTAAAGAAGCTGCAAAGATCCTCCCATTTTTTCCATGGGACAGCACTCTGCTTGGCACGATCAAGATTCTGCCAAAGCCATACGGAGTTTTCTGCCGTCATATCGAGCCCCTTTGGATCAAAAAAAATGACCCTCATATCATCAGGGAGGAACATTTCAAGTTCCGACTCCTTTTTGGAAATAAGGCTCTTGATAGAGCATTTATGTAGTGTACGAAGGCTTTTTTGTGTCTCCGGATCAAAAAACCTTATGCTTTCAATTTCATCGTCATAAAATTCGAGTCTTACCGGGAAAGGGTCAGAAGGGCTAAATATGTCCAGGATGCTGCCTCTCGAGACGAACTGGCCCGGTGACCATACAAGCTCACTTCTTTCGTATCCCTTTTGTACAAGCCATGAGAGAAGCCTGTCCCTGGAGGTGGCGAGCCCCTGTTCGACCGTATAATGTTCGCCGCCTGTTGAGAAAGGTGCAAGAAGTGATGCCGGGGTAGCCACCAATGTCCCCCCGGAATGCCTGAATTTTTCAAGGATCTCTCCCCTCTGGACTTTCAGGGCCTCAGATCTTGACTCATCCTCGGTAAGCGGCATTTCAGGAAAAACTGTAACTGTTTTGATCGACTCAAGAGTCTCGCAGTCAGCTGCAAAATCCCTTACCTGGCGCTGGTCGGGCAGCAAAACAAGCAATGAGGTGTCGGGATCCCTTGCGGCCCAACTCCTCATTGCTCCTTTTGATACAAGATGTACTGATTTATTTCGCAGCCATATCTCTTCGTCAAGAGAGAAGAGTCTGCTTACCTGTCTGTTCTCATTTTCATTCTCTTGCATTCTGTCACGTTTTTTCCCCGTCATCAAGCCTGAGCCCGTTGATGGAACTCATGGCCCTTTGGATATCATCTTTAAGCCAGATATTAAGGGCCTCCCACGCAACGTCCTCCAGTTTGGGCCACAGCCCCTTCTGCCCGGAGGGGATCCTTCCAAGGACCCAGTCTGCCATGTTTGCGGATCCCTGCGGCTCTCCGACGCCGATCCTCAGCCTTGGGACATCCAGTGTCCCGAGTGCGCCCAAAATGGACATCATGCCCTTCTGTCCGCCTGCAGAACCTTTTTCCCTTATCCTGACCCTGCCGAATGGAAGCGCGGCATCATCATATATGACAAGGATGCCGGACGGCTCAATGTTTTGGTAGCGGACAGCTTCTGCCACTGCCAATCCGCTGAGGTTCATGTATGTATAGGGCTTTAGCAGGGATATCTTTTCTCCGTTATGAAGCACGGGACCCCAAAAAGCCCCTTTAAATTTCATTCTGGGTTCTGACAGCCCCAGCCTTGAAACAAAAGAGTCAAGAATAAGCCATCCGGCATTATGCCTTGTCCAGGCGTATTCTACGCCGGGATTCCCGAGTCCGACGATCAGCTTCATAGCGGTCCCATATCTTCTCCGGTACTGTTACTCTTCTTCTCCTTTGGCCTTGCCCTTTGCCACCACTTCTACTTCCTTAACTTCACCTTCAAGCCCCTCTTCTTCGGACTCTGCTGCAGCCCTGGGCTGGGTGATCTGGACTACTATCGTGTCTCCGGGTGTGTGGAGTTCACAATCCTCGGGCAGGTGGAGATCCTTAATAAAGATTTCTCCTCCGAGGCTGAGTTCAGCAACGTCAAGTACAATATCCTCAGGGATGTCGCGTGGTTTGATCTCTACAGAAACAGATCTTGTTATCTGGTTAAGCAGGCCGCCCTCTTTAACTCCCTGAGCTGTCTCCTTATTGACTATCCTGATCGGGATCTCGACCTTGATCTTGTGGCCCCTGAGGACCTGATAGAAGTCTATGTGGCGGATGTTCTGGGTGATCGGATGACGCTGCACGTCCCTGATCAGGGCCATGCACTCCTTGCCGTCAGACATCGCGAGTTCAATAACGGTCGTCTCCCTTGCCTCGCTGTTGGCTATCGGAGCTATCGCCCTTGCAGAGACTGTTCCGGCAAGTCCAAGCTTATGCTCAGGCCCGTAAAGGATCACAGGGATCATGTTCTTAGCGCGGATCTTCCTGCATACGCCGGTCCCCGTCTTTTCTCTTACGGTAAATTCGATCTTCTGCTGCTGTTTTTTTGCTGCCATCGATGTTTCCTCCTCGGATAATATATGCTTGCTGTTGTTTGATCTATGTCTTTCAGCGGCGGGACCCGCCGCAGAGATACCTTTGCTGCTCCTACCTAAACAGGATGCTTACGGAATGTTCGGAATGTATTCTTCTTAAAGCCTCAGCAAAAAGCGGAGCTATCGGAAGAACGGTAAGCCTGTCAAACTTTTTCTCCTCCCTGAGCGGGATAGTGTCAGTTACGACCACCTCTTTGATAAGCGATGCTTTAAGCCTGTCTATTGCCGGCCCTGAAAGGACTCCGTGTGTCGCACAGGCATAAATGTCCTTTGCTCCTCTTGACCGCAGTGCTTCAGCTGCCTTGACCATAGTTCCCGCAGTGTCTATTATGTCGTCTACGAGTATCGCTGTTCTCCCTTCAATGTTTCCGATTATTTCCATTACTTCGCAGACGTTGGTCACTTCGTGTGAACGCCTCTTATCCACTATCGCAAGATCGGCATTCCCGATCTGTTCGGCAAATTTTCTTGCCCTCACTACTCCGCCTATATCAGGGGATACTACCGTTACCAGTCCCTGATCGATCTCTTTCTTCAGCGTCCTGTGGAAATAAGAAGCCAGAAGAGGTACTCCCGTAAGGTGGTCGACCGGGATGTCAAAAAATCCCTGTATCTGGCCTGCATGGAGGTCTGCCGATATGACCCTGTCAGCTCCTGCCTTTTCAAGCAGATTGGCTATGAGTTTCGATGTTATCGGTTCTCTCGAACGTGTCTTCCTGTCCTGCCTAGCATAACCGAAATAAGGCATTACAAGGTTGACTCGGTATACAGAAGCCCTTCTCAATGCATCTACAATTATGAGAAGCTCCATCAGATGCTCATTTGCCGGTTCGCAGGTCGGCTGTACTACATAAACGTCCGCGCCCCTTACGCTTTCTTCTATCGATACGCCGATCTCTCCATCGGAGAACCTAAAAAGCTTCGATGCCGAAAGGGGAACTCCAAGATTCATGCAAATGCTCTCAGCAAACTGCTGATGAGCGCTCCCCGAAAAAATTTTGACCTCCCTCAAACCTGCAGACATGTCAATTTCCTCCCTTATGGTTCTTTCTGCGGGAACTCCAGCCCTCTATGTTTTTCTGTTTTGCCCTTGCAACGCCAAGAGCACCGTCCGGAATGTCCTGAGTTATCACAGACCCCGCTGCGGTCACGACATCGTCCCCTATCGTCACCGGCGCTACAAACATTGTATCACTGCCGACAAAACAATTGCTGCCAATTTTGGTAAAATTCTTTTTTTCTCCGTCATAATTGCATGTTATCGTTCCGGCGCCTATATTGGTCCTTTCACCTATATCCGCATCGCCGACGTAGGACAAATGCGGAACTTTTGCTCCGCTCCTTATAGTGCTCTTTTTTATCTCGACAAACCTTCCGACATGGACGTGCTGCTGAAGTTCAGCCCCGTCGCGTATCAACACATATGGACCTGCAGTTGAATTTTGGCCCACTCTGCTCTTGTTGATCATTACCGAGCCAACTACATTAACATCGTCCTCAAGAACAGAGTCCCTTATAACGGTAAAACTGCCTAAAGTGCAGCCGCTGCCGACCGTTGTTTCTCCCCAGATCTGAACACAGGGCTGTATTTCGATATCCTCTCCAAACGTTGCCCTCGGGCCTATCCATGTTGTTCCCGGATCACTGCACCTTACTCCAAGGTTCATCCACTTATCCAAAATCCTTTTTTTCATAACGGAAGCAGCCTGAGCAAGCTGGATCGGGTCGTTTATCCCGAGAAATTCAGTGGCGTCAGCAGTCTTTACCGCGTCAGTACGGCCTCCCTCCTTCTCTATAAGAGCCACTGCATCGGGCAGGTAGTATTCCTTTTGGCTGTTCCTGCAGTTCAGATCATCAATTACCGAGGACAGAGCAGAGGTTTTGAAAACATACATGCCGCTGTTTACTTCACGGCATTTCCTTTCGTCCGGAGTCGCATCCTTGTGCTCAACTATCCTGACTGAAAGTCCATCCCTTATTACTCTTCCGTAGCCGGTTGGATCTGTAAGGTCAAAACTGAGAAAGCTGCAGCAGTTATTTTTTTCTATGTGGGCATTTATGAATTTTTGAAGGGTCTCCGCCTTAATAAGAGGGGTGTCTCCGGGTAGTATCACTACGTTTTCATAGTCCTTCCACCAGTCACGTGCCAGTTTTGCCGCATGTCCGGTCCCAAGCTGCTCCCTCTGCCACAAAACATTGATACCGTGAAAAGTGTCTTTGATCCACTCTTCGACCCTTTCACCTGAAAAACCTACCATAACAGAAACATCTTTAAAGCCAGCCGATATGAGTTCAGAAAGCGGGTAGTAAAGAATGGGCTCTTCCAGTATTTTATGAAGCACTTTGGGTTTCTTACTCCGCATTCGTGTACCCTTGCCTGCTGCCAGTATCAAAACACAGAATCTGTTTTGTTCATGCTGCATGACTTCGGCTCCTTTCATCAAGAAAGATAATTGAATATGCAGAACACAATAAAACAATGGGGAGGCACTGTCTCTGCCTACCCGGCCACTGATCGGTGGCTGGGGTGGATGGATTCGAACCATCGGTGGCGGATCCAAAGTCCGCTGCCTTTCCTCTTGGCTACACCCCATAATGTGCAACGGACATTATAGCCTGTATGTTGAAAATTAGGCAAGTGGAGAGGGGACCATCTTGTAATTATTCAGTACGGGCATTTTCGCTTATATATACATTTTTTTCTATATGATTTATAATCAATTTTAAGTGGTATTTTATTTAAACTGGAGGTACCAAATTTATGTGGACAGTTAGTGAAGGAATAAACGTCCTGCGGGGACGGGGTTCAAAGATAACGGCCCAGAGAATAGCTATTCTGAAACAGCTTGAAGGCAGGACTGACCATCCCTCAGCCGATGATCTCTACAGAGAGCTTTCCGTAGACTACCCTACCATGTCAGTTGCAACAGTTTACAGCACAGCCCAGCTTCTTGCGGATGCCGGACTGATAAAAATACTCAGTATTGACGACAAAAGAGTATATTTTGACCCTACGACATCTACTCATGGTCATTTCCTATGCAGAAACTGCGGCAAACTCGTTGACCTCAACATCGACGAGGAGGGGTTTTTCAGGTCCGCAAGCACAGCCCAAAACAGCATTGCACAGATAGACAACGCGGAAGTCTTCCTGTACGGCCTTTGCACGGATTGTTTCAGCCAGAAATAAGAAAACTCACGAATTTGGCTACAAATTTTGAGAGTCTCCATCATATCGTAACAAAAACCACGATCACTCTTCTCTTTGCAGCGATATTTTTGTTGACATCACATGTGCTTTATTGCCCTGCTTATGCAGAAGATCTGAACCTCCCTCTTTACAAAATTACGATACCTATTAAGCAAGATGAAAATGTGACAGTGACGACGGACAGAGGCATGACTTATGTTGTCGGCCATGTTGCTGCATTGCCCGAAACGACCAGATGGCCAAGTTACACTGCAAGTGCGTGGGGAAAGCCGGGAGAGGTCTGCGCCTCTGCCGTTAATGCGATACATATGCTTGTATCGGTTGAAAAACAAAAAGGAAGAACTCTTAGCATAATCCCACGTGAGACGATAGCCCCCGCCGCAGGTCCGGGTGCGTCAATAGTTATCACTTCAGAGGCAGGTACAGGTATATTCGGAGCATGGGCGCCCCCGGTAGGATCAAAAGTTTCAATATTGAATATAAAAACCGGCAAAACAGCTTCCCTGTCTGCAAATGACCTGCCGGCTCGGGGAGATATTCTTACCATAACGGTCTTTGAAAATAACTTCGGATATATGGCTGAGATAGAAAACAGACCGGGAGGCAGAGTCACTGAGTGGAGCAAAGACGGATACAGGGTCATAGGACGCGTTATAAGGCCGCTCGGAGGAACAGGACGCTTTGAAGGGACATTATTCCAGAAGACAGGCGGGCTTAGGGCAAACCACTGCGGAGTCATCGATTTCAGTTCATCGCAGAGAGGTAAGATCGGCGGCTTTCAGATAATACCCTGGGATCACGCACTTCGCTCCAAAGAGATGCAGGGTTCATGGGATATGACTCAATGGATGATCGTCGGTCCGCCCGACGGAAAGTCAATGATGGGGGCAACACCTCCGCTTTTCAAAGAGGTACTGGTACCGGGTCCGGCAGACACAGAAAGCTTGTGGGACATATGGTCTACATACGGAAGAAGATCTCTTCTGCTCGTCAGAAAAGACGGAGGCGCATGGCAAAGGCTTTCTGAAATTGAAGGACGGAATGACAGCGCACTTAAGGACATCACACATCTCAGAATATACTTCCCCTTTACATCCGAGCCGGCAAAAGAGCATATTTCCGGCAGATCCTGATAAAAAAAGCAGGGCATAACCCCGCTTTTTTATCTATTTGCCGGTCTCTTTCTCTACAGTGTCTATTACGATCTTTTTCAAGTCCGGATCTCGCAGGGCCATTGTGACTGTTGCCCTTATCCAACCTTCCCTCACACCGCAGTCCAGTCTTCTTCCTTTATATATGAGGGCATAGACCGGTTCCTCCTCAAGCATCGAGGCTATTGCGTCAGTTAGCTGATATTCGCCCCCGCTGCCTCTCCTGATGCCCTTAAGGTGTTTGAATATCGAAGGAGAAAGAACATATCTTCCCATTATGGCCAGGCATGAAGGGGCATCTTCCGGGTCCGGCTTTTCAACAAGTCCCTTAACTCTGTATACACCCGGCTCAACTTCTTCCGCATCAACTATTCCATATCTCGAAGTATCTTTTTTATCAACTTCTTCAAGGCTGAGTACTGACCCGGAGTACTTTTCCCTGACAGTTTCAAGCTGTGAGAGTACCGTAGGATCAGCCAGCATTACATCATCGGGAAGCAAAAGTCCGAAGTATTCATCCCTGCAAAATTCTTCTGCGCAAAGCACAGCGTGTCCAAGTCCAAGCGGCCTGTCCTGAAGAGTGTAATAAAATTCGGCAAGCTCCGGTATCATTTTCAGCTGATGAGCAAGATTTTCCTTTCCTGTAGAGGCAAGGTGTTCCTCAAGATCCTGAGAGTGCTGGAAATATTGATAGATAGTCTCTTTTCCGGTCCCTGTCACAAAAATTATCTGGCTGCAGCCTGAGGCAACTGCTTCATCAACGCCGTGATGGATAAGGGGCCTGTCGATCAACGGCATCATCTCTTTTGGAATGTCCTTTGTCACGGGCAGAAACCTTGTTCCCAGCCCCGCAACGGGAAAGACCGCCTTTCTTATGTGTCGGAAGGACATTTAATTACCTCCGGCCGACGCAATTTCAAGTATTGTCTTTTCAAGCATGTCGGCTGTCTCGTTCATAAGCTTATGATCCCTGGATTCTACGAAGATCCTGATGAGAGGTTCCGTTCCGGAAGGCCTGAGAAGCATCCGTCCCCTGCCTTTAAGCCCATTTATCGCTTCTCTCTCAGCTTCTTTTAGTTTCAAACTGTCCAAAACCCTGTCCTTATTTTTAATTCTCAGGTTTCTCAATACCTGTGGATATCTGTCAAAACGATCCGTAAGCGTCGATATATGTTCATCAAGGTCAGAAAGAGCCCTGAGAAAGAGAAGGCCGGAGCAGAGTCCGTCTCCTGTGTTTGCATAGTCAAGTGCGATCAGGTGACCTGACTGTTCTCCTCCGACACGGCATTTTTCCTTCCGCATCGTATCAAGCACATATCTGTCGCCCACCCCGCATCTGAATACTTTTATGCCCTCGTCTGCGAGCAGATCCTCAAGGACCATATTGCTCATAACGGTAGCCACAACACCTGAGCCAAGGGTACCCTTCGCCTTCAGCCAGCGGCCAATTACCCAGAGCATGATGTCCCCGTCTATGATCCTGCCCTTTCCGTCGCACATAAGGACCCTGTCGGTATCACCGTCGTATGCTATACCGATATCTGCCTTTCTGTCAGTTGTCATTCCTCTGAGAAAATCCATATTGGTAACTCCGACGCCTGAGTTTATGTTCAGCCCGTCAGGATGATTTGCACAAATGGAAACCGGCCCCTTCCAGAGTTTAAAGAGCGGTTCCACAAGAGAGGAGGCGGCTCCGTTTGCTGCATCGATCACTATCGAATGATCTCTGTTCTGGACCTTTTCCATAATTCCAAGAAGAAATTCAAGATAATCAGCGGTCAAATTTTTAGCATCAAATATGCTTCCGACTTCACCGTGAGTAGGCCTGACCCCGTTGCCGTCAGTTTCAAAGTACGCCTCAATTTCCGCTTCTTCCTGATCCGACAGTTTAAAGCCCTCGCCGTCAAAATATTTGATCCCGTTATACTCAGCAGGATTGTGTGATGCGCTTATTACTGCCCCGCCGTCGAAGCTGCCTGCAGCTATGGAATAACTTACTCCGGGTGTCGGTATCTCACCGATGGCATATACATTTCCACCGGCCGAGGTGATCCCTGCAGAAAGTGCAGATTCTATCATCTGTCCTGAACAGCGTGTATCCCGCCCGACTGCCACTTTGGGCTTATGAGTTCCCCTGTTCAGAAGAAAAACAGTAAAAGCCCTCCCCAGCCTCATTGCAGTTTCAGGCGTCATCAGGCCTCTGTTTGCAACATCCCTTACACCGTCAGTCCCGAACATGCGCCTTGACTTGATATTTTCCAATAAAGCCACCCCTTGATCCTATAATAATTGTCGTAAAAACCGGCAAGCCGTCGTTTTAAAGATGGCTGAGCGATGGCAAAGCGTTTGCTCAGCAATTGCTAAGCGGTTGTAAAACCTTAAAAATCACCCATTCCCATCATCCCGGTATGACCCTGGTGTAACTGCCAGCCGATCTGCACAACTCGCAACTCGTTGGCTCTCTGGCCGTGAACCGGGATCCGGTCTCACATCTCCGTCTTCCCCGAGTGACTCAGTCGGGGATCCAATGTCTCTGGATTTAGCATCTCACCGGCTTTTCAAGACCTAACCCAAAGCCGCTGGATTCCCGATCTCGTAACGCACTCGAAATGGTTCGAGCACTGAGGTGATCTCATAAGTTTTCCTGACGGAAAAAGGTGCTCTCCCGATACAAGCATTCGGGAACGACG
>DAITML010000021.1:0-23847 GCA_036835165.1 Synergistaceae bacterium
TCAAAGGTAAAGTTTGGAAATACGGCGACGACGTAAACACAGACGTCATTTTCCCCGGCAAGTACACGTACACCATTAAGGAACGCGCCGACATGGCGAAGGTCGCTCTTGAAGACCTTGATATGGAGTTCAACAAGAACGCAAAGCCGGGCGACATCATCGTCGGCGGCAAAAACTGGGGCTGCGGTTCCAGCCGCGAACAGGCCGTATCATGCATCAAAGAACGCGGTATCGCAGTCATCATCGCCAAGAGCTTTGCACGTATCTACTATCGCAACTGTTTCAACGAAGGTCTTCCGATCATCGTATGCCCCGAAGCAGTTGATGCCATCAGCATGGGTGACGAGGTAGAGGTCGATTTCGAGAGCGGCGTGATCAAGGCAGGCGGCAAAGAATTCAAGTTCCCTGCATATCCGGAGTTTGTACAGGGACTGATCAAAGACGGCGGACTAATACCACACGTCAAGAAGTCTCTGGGACTCTCCTAGCCCCAAGTAGTTAAGTTTCTGCAGGTTTTAATAGTCCGGCCCATTTCAGTTTTAGGCAGATATGAGCCGGACGCTTTACCAAATAAAAAGTAAAAATCAGAGGAGGAAACAATATGTCAGGGAACGTTCTAAGAGTAAAGGAACAGAAGGACCGCTACAAGGTATGTTATATGGCCGGGGATGACTCCGGTTTCGACATGATGGAGGGAGCACTGCTGGTCCTCGAGTCCCTCAATCTGCCCATCGACTGGGTCCGCGCTGACCTGGGCTGGTGCATGTGGGAAAAATCCAACAAAAAATTCGGCGAAGGCGATCCCCGCTGCAACACAGTCCCGCCCGAAACCATCAAATCGATTCGTGAAACAGACGCGACTCTCATGGCTGCCATTACATCAAAGGCCGGAGTAAAGGGATTCAAATCAGCCATCCTCCAGATGCGCCAGCTCTTTGATCTTTACATCAACATCCGCCCCGCGAAGAAACTCCCCGGGATCGGAACTCCTCTTGCAAAGGATCCCAACATTGATATCGTCCTCTTCCGTGAAAACACAGAGGACCTTTACGCGGCAGTAGAGTTCTACCCCCTTCCGGAAGCAATGTTTGACCTCCACAAGGGAATGGAGAGATTCAAGGGCCGTGAAGTGGCAGTATCATGGCGCGTATTCTCGAAGGACGGCTGCGAGCGCATTATCCGCGCTGCATTCGAATATGCCAAGGCAAACGGCCGCAAGACCGTACATTGCTGCAACAAGGCAAACGTCATCCGCGAAACAGACGGAATGATGAAGAGAATATTCCTTGAGGTCGCAAAGGAATACGAGCAGTACGGCATCAAGGGCATCGAAGAGAACGCCGACGCAACAGCAATGTGGTTCATCAAGAGCCCGCAGGATTACAGCGTTGTGGTCGCAAGCAACGTCTTCGGAGACATCCTCTCTGACGAAGCCTCACAGCTTACAGGCGGTCTGGGCTTTGCACCGAGCGGCAACATAGGCAAGGACGCGGCACTCTTTGAGCCCAGCAGCGGTTCAGTGCCTAAGTATGCACACCAGTACAAGGTCAACCCGAGCGCAATGATCCTTACTGCGAAGATGATGCTTGAGTATCTCGGACTTGACGATGCTGCAGCAAAGATTGAAAAGGCACTTGGCGAAGTTCTGGTCGAAGACAAGCCCGGAACTCTTACATACGACGTTCTCCGCGACTTCCGCGGCGATCCCGACTGGGAAAAGAACGCAGCCAGCACTATCGATATGGCTGCAGCAATTGCTGCAAAGATCGACCCCGAATTTAAGGGCGCAAAGCTTGAAGCGGCAAAAGCCAAAGTCAACAAGATGTGCGCATGGGATGAGGCCAGCCTCGTAGGGTTCAACGACTAGGTCTTAAAGCATTCATCAGCTTTGCAGTTTCATTGAAGCGGCAAAACTGAAAGATCAAAAAACTAAACAAATAAACGGCCTGCCTTCCCAGCTCTCGGTTGAGACGGGCAGGCAGGCCGTTTCTCCATGAGATGAACAGGGAGGTAAAATACCATGAACACAGCTCAGGCCGGGACTCTGGAATCAATGGACTGTCTCGTAACGGTCTCTGAAGCAGCTCAGGGTGACGGTGTAAAAATACTGATTACCGGAAGCAGCGCGGCAAGATTCAGATCAGCCATGGAAAAGAAGACGGCTGAAGTGATCGCTTCGATGGGTGTAAAGGATATCGACATTTCGATCCAGGACAACGGAGCCCTGGATATCGTTCTTGGAGCAAGAGTTGAGGCTGCTGTAAAAAGGCTTATCGGAGGTGAGAGATAATGCGCCGTACAATGCTCTATCTTCCCGGAAATAACCCCAACATGCTCACGCGCGGATATCTCTTTGGTTCTGATGGTCTTGTCCTTGACCTTGAAGATGCCGTCGCAATGGCGGAAAAGGATACAGCAAGGATACTTGTCCAGCATTTTCTCAGGCAGGGCGAGTTTGGGAGCTGTGAGGTAACGGTCCGCATCAACGGAGTAGACACCGATTACTGGAAGGACGACCTCGCAGCAGTAGTTCCCTTCCAGGCTCTGCAGGGAGTAAGAGCGCCCAAGGTCGATGATGCTGCCACAGTGAAGATCATTGATGAAGAGCTCTCAATAATTGAGGATAAAAACGGCATACCTGTCGGACGGACAAAGATTTTCTGCCTTCTTGAGACAGCGAAGGGGATCTGGAATGCATTTGATATAGCCTCCGCATCTCCTCGCGTTGCAGCGATAATCCCCGGCGGAGAAGACCTTACCGCAGACCTTAAGACTAACCGTTCAAACGAAGGGACCGAGCTTGACTGGGCACGCCGCATGCTTGTATTCGCTGCCAGGGCGGCAGGGGTAGACCCGATCGACACAGTATTCCCAAGGGTAACGGATGATGCGGGACTGCGCAAAGAGACAGAATTTATAAAGCAGCTTGGTTTTGAAGGAAAGAGCGTCATCCATCCTAATCAGATACCGATCATACATGATGTCTTCAATCCGACTGAAAAGGAAATCGAGAAGGCCCTCAAGATAGTCGCAGCGGCTAAAGAAGCCGCAGAACGCGGGCAGGGCGCTGTCTCCGTTGACGGAAGAATGGTCGATATCCCGGTCGTTAAGAGAGCGGAATATACACTTCTCAAGGCCGGACTTTTGGAGGTGAAGTAAGATGGCGAAGAACGCACTAGGCCGCGAGATCCCGGAATTTATTGAAGGATACGGCAAAACTAAGCTATTCCAGGGCGCTTTTGCCTTAAAACCTGAAGGATACAGGGCAGGCGGCAGGATACGCTGCGTAGACAGCACATGCACCGATAAGCGCGTAAGCGACATAAAGGCTGCGATCGCCGCCTCCGGACTCAAAAGCGGAATGACGGTCTCTTTTCATCACCACCTCCGCAACGGAGACTATGTCGTCAATATGGTCATTGATGCCTGCGCGGAGATGGGGATCAAAAACCTGACACTCTTCCCGACAGCACTCTTCGGTGTGCACAAAAAACTGATAGAGCATATTAAAGACGGGGTAATTTCCAGAATAATGGGTTCAGTAAACGGACCTATCGGGCAGCTCGTATCAGAGGGCGGAATGGATGTCCCTGTTGTACTGAGGAGCCACGGCGGCCGTCCGCGCGCAGTTGCGTCAGGCGATGTCCACATAGATGTGGCCTTCATAGCCGCACCGACAGCAGATAAGTATGGGAATATCTGCGGTACCCAGGGTAAATCCGCATGCGGATCACTTGGCTATGCTTTCACGGACGCACAATATGCCGACTGTGTCGTGGCAGTCACAGACAATCTCCAGCCATATCCGGCAGCTCCGATATCAATGTCACAGCTGAATGTTGACATAGTTGTCGAGGTGCCTAGTATAGGCGACCCGGCAGGGATAGTTTCCGGGACGACTAAAGTGACCAGGGACCCCCTCCGTCTGCTCATAGCAAAATACGCATCAGAACTTATCGAAGCAAGCCCGTACTTCAAGGAAGGCATCTCCTTCCAGACGGGTGCGGGAGGCATACCACTCGCAGTCACGGCATTCATGAAGGAAGCCATGATAAAGAAGGGCATCAAAGGCAGCTTTGGCCTCGGAGGCATCACCGGCTACTTCGTTGAACTCCTCAAGGAAGGCCTGGTCGAAAGGCTGATGGACGTCCAGTCCTTTGACCTTGAAGCAGTCCGTTCGATAGGGGAAAACCCCAAGCACATCGAAATATCGGCCGACTGGTACGCCAATCCATGGAACTCCGGCGCAGCCGTCAATATGCTTGACGTAGTTATCCTTGGAGCTACCGAAGTAGACGTAAACTTCAACGCCAACGTAAACACCGAGGCCGACGGAGCACTTCTGCACGGGACAGGCGGTCACCAGGACACCGCGGCGGGAGCAAAGCTTACGATAATAGCCCAGCCTCTCCTCCGCGGACGCATCCCGTGTGTTACGGACAACGTCTATAGTGTTACTACTCCGGGTGAAGTTGTGGATGCTATCGTTACGGAATACGGAATAACGATCAACCCTAAGAGGAAGGATCTTCTCGATGCCTGCTCAGCAGTAAAGGGACTTCCGCTTGTCTCGATGGACGAGCTTGTCTCTAGAGCGCACAAGATGTCCGGCCCGACAGACCCGGTTGCTACTGAAGACCGCATCATAGGTGTCGTTGAGTGGCGCGACGGAACGGTCATAGACGTGGTCAGACAGTTGAAAACGAAATAAGGTCATTTCCCATTTTAAATTCAGAAAAAAAAGAAAGCCGGCCGAGGGCAAATGCCTCGTCCGGCTTTAAAATATATCTTTATATTGTCAAAAACAATCATAAATTTCCTATTGCGCCCTTACTGCCTTTATCCGCGGTTAGTCCTCATACAGGAGGACCTTTTCAATAAATATATTTACCAATTCGGGATCGAATTGTTTGCCACTGTTCCTTTTAAGTTCGGAGATCGCTTTTTCTTTGCTTATTGCCTTTTTATAAGGTCTTCCCGATGTCATTGCCTCATAGGCGTCAGCAATGTTTATTATCCTTGAATGGAGATGGATCTCATCTTTTTTGAGTCCCTCCGGATATCCCTGCCCATCCCATCTTTCGTGATGCTGGAGGACAGGTTCGGCGTATGCTGAATATTCATCGGTCGATTTGAGGATCTGATATCCTTTCTCCGAGTGTTTTTTGACCAGTTCGTATTCTTCCTGAGAAATTTGGGCAGGCTTTATTATTATTCCCGGAGGAACGGCGACCTTTCCTATGTCATGCAGTATGGCTTCGGTCTTCAGCTCCGACAGTTCTTTTTTTGTAAATCCCATAGCTTTCCCGGTCTTGATGCATAGCTTGGTCACTTTGTCGGAGTGAACTTTTTCTTCTTCGTATTTTGTATTTATTTCCCTCATGAAGTTCTCGATGAGTCTTTTCCTCATTTGCTTGCCTGTACGCAGTTTGTCATGGTACATCCTGGATTCAGCCTTCTTCAGGATATCTTCGATATCCTGGTCAAGCTTTGTTTTCACTGCGTATCCTATTGCAAGGGATATGATGACCGGATCAAGTTCTGTATTCTTAAGGGAAGCTGATATCCTTTCAACTATCGTTTCAGTCTGCATTTTATTGGTTTTGGGGAGAAGAACAAGAAATTCGTCGCCACCCAGGCGGCCGATAATATCGTCCGACCGCAATATGCATGTCAGCGTATCTGCAATTTTTTTCAAAAGCCTGTCGCCCATCTCATGTCCAAGCGTGTCGTTGACCAGCTTTAGGCCGTTAACATCCATATATATAACCGAGAAAGGAATATTACGTTTCGTATCCAGCCTTTTTATTGAATCATGCATGTATCTTCTGTTGTAGAGCCCTGTCAGATGATCGTGCAGGCTGAGGTACTCGATTTCTTTTTGTCTTTCGATCTTTTCAGTGCTGTCCCTGAAGACAAGGATCATACCGGAAATATTTCCCTGGCTGTCCTTGATGGGAGCTGCAGAATCTTCAATGTAAAGCTCATTTCCGTTTTTAGAGACCAGCAGCTTATGGTTTGATCCATTTAACTGATCTCCGCGCTTCAGAATTTTTTCAAAACCGGACTCAAAGCTCCTTTTTGTCAATTCGTCCCTCAAGTCGTAAATCTCCGAAATGTCCTTTCCTGAAGCGTTTTTGAGATCCCATCCCGTAATCTTTTCAGCGGCCTTGTTCATAAGTTTTATCCGGCCTTTTTTGTCAGTCGAAATAACTCCGTCCCCTACAGAGAGCAGCGTTTTCTCTATCTGTTCCTTCTCAAGATAGAGTGCCTCCTCAAGCTTCTTTCTGTCTGTGATGTCGTCCACCACAACAACGAACTGCATATGTTGGGGCGAGTAGGATGAAACGCGATACCACCTGTCAAACTGTGCGGAATAACTGTCGAACTGGACCGGTTTTCCTGTAAGTGCGACACTCCCGAACTTTTCTATCCAAACCTGCTCCGTATTAGGCAGGACTTCCAGAACGGTCCTTCCTACAACATCCTCTGATTTTAGGCCGGTCTGTTCCTCAAATTTTTTATTTATACTTATGAACCTGTAGTCTGCAGGTTTTCCGCTTTCATCGCATATAAGTTCGTGTACGGCAAGTCCGTGCATCATCTGTTCGACCAGGAGCTCGATATGTTTTTCGGTTTTGGTCAATCTTGCCTGTGCTTTTTTGAATTCTGTCACATCCCTGATAATGTCGCCTGTCCCGATCATCCTGCCGGAATGGTCAAAAATAGGATATTTTTTGAGGAGAAAATTTCTGTCTTTGGATCTTGGAATGTTCACTGTATTTTCAACAAGCAGATATTCACCTTTTTTAAGTGCCTGAGCTTTTCTGTCCTGGTCAAGATAAAATTTGGCGGGGTCTTTGTCGGGAGGCACTCCAAGGATATCGGAAAGATTTTTTCCAAGCATCTCTTCGACTGATTTCGAGCCCACAAGTTTTGCATATGAGTCGTTCGCCGCCATTATCTTAAGGTCCGGGTTTTTGAAGGCTATCATGTCGTCGCTCTGTTCGACCAGGGCGGTCAGGAATGTGATCCTCTCTTCCGCCTCTTTTCTGAAAGAAATATCTCTGAAAGAACACATTACAAGAGATTCTCCGTTAGTTCCCCTAATGCTGCTGCTGTTGTTGAGCTCGACGGTCACGGGCCTGTTGCCTTTAGGAATAAATATTGACTCAACGCGGATGCTGCCGAAGTTCGCGCTATCATTCTTTATTATCCGTTCAAAATAGTTCCTGCATTTCTCAATATAGTCAGGATGGATAAGGTCCCAAATTTTCATAGGGCAGGCTTCTTCTTGGATGAGGCCTATTCTCTCACGCCAGATCCTGTTTGCATAAATGATCCCGCCGTCCCTGTTCATGCAGCAGACCAACTCACAGGAGTTTTCGACGAAATCCCTGAATGCTTCTTCTGCGAAGGGGGTATTTTCTTTCACAGCATTACCTTCCTTTCGATCAAAAAAAAACAAGACCGGGGAAAATTTATCCTAATTTTGCTGCATTAAATTGTTATCATAAATATGTTTTGATTATACAGTATATTCAAAATTACTGTACATTATATTGAAGCAAAATGTATAAATGTATACAAAACGCATTTCAGACTGGGACAGAGACATTACTTTGCTATAATCATTATTGGCATCATGGGTATGAGAAGAACGGAAAGGAAGTGCAGCCGACGTGAATGTGCTCATGGAAAAATTCAGGGAAGTTCTGATGGCTGTTCTGCCGATAACGATAATAGTTGCCATTCTTAATTATTCACTGACCCCTCTTGGTACCCACCTTTTCTTGAGATTTCTTGCCGGCGCGGTTTTAATAGTTGTCGGCCTGTCAATATTTCTCCTTGGTGTCGACATAGGAATTACGCCCATAGGAAATCACATGGGGTCTTCAATAGCAAAGACCAACAAACTCTGGATAGTTGTAATTGCCGGACTGATACTGGGTTTTGCAATATCGGTCGCCGAACCCGACCTTCACATACTTGCCCAACAGGTGGAAAGCATCACATCGGGCAACATAGAGAAGATAACGATAGTGATCGTGGTTTCGGCAGGGATAGCCATAATGCTCTCCCTGGGCTTTGTGAGGATAGTTTTCAACATGGCCCTCAACAGGATCCTTACGGTACTTTACCTGTTGGTCTTCCTGCTCGCCTATTTCACTCCCGGCGAATTTCTGGCAATATCCTTCGATGCTTCAGGAGCCACAACTGGAGCTGTTACTGTCCCGTTCATTCTTGCCCTTGCAGTAGGGGTATCGGCGCTGAAAAAGGACAGCAAGGCATCCGAGATCGACAGCTTCGGAATGGTCGCCATTGCCTCTGCCGGTGCTATTATCGCCGTAATGATCATGGGGATCGTTTCAAAAACGGAGAGGCTCACGGGCAGCCTGCCTGTGACGGACAGCTCTTCACTCTCAATAATGGCGCCCTTTGCGGAAAGGTTGCCGGTAGTTGCAGAAGAGGTCATCCTGGCGCTCTTTCCCGTAGTGATCATTTTTGCCATATTTCAGAAAGTATCGTTCAAGCTCTCCCAACGGGCGGTCAGACGAATATTGACCGGTCTTGTCTTCTCTTTTGCCGGACTGGTACTATTCCTGACAGGTGTCAACGGAGGCTTTATGGAAGTCGGAAGTATTATAGGCAGAAAACTTGCCATGTTTGACAGCAGTTTTTACCTTGTCTCAGTGGGATTTATCCTGGGGCTTGTCACAGTTCTTGCTGAACCTGCAGTATATGTGCTGACTCATCAGATCGAAGAAGTGACGAGCGGATATGTCAGGAGGAGCCTTGTAATGGGGACCCTCAGCCTTGGAGTTGGCGCGGCTGTGGCACTTGCAATGATAAATATCCTCAGCCCCGGGATAAGTCTTTGGCACTTTCTCCTGCCCGGTTACATAATATCCATAGCGATGTCTTACTATGTACCCAGGCTTTTCGTCGGCATTGCCTTTGATTCCGGGGGGGTCGCATCCGGTCCTATGACAGCCACTTTTGTTCTGGCTTTTGCACAAGGTGCGGCAGATGCCGTTGAGAACGCGAGCGTTCTTGCCGATGGTTTCGGAGTGATAGCGATGGTTGCACTTACACCCATAATTGCGCTTCAGCTGTTGGGGGCTGTCTTTAAAATGAAATCGAAGAAGGGGGGGGCGAATGGATATGAATAAAGAACAGCAAAGAGTATGCTTCGAACTCATATGGGCAATAGTCAATTTTGGCAAGGGAAGCAAGGTAATGCATGCTGCAAAGAAATACGGCGTGACGGGGGGAACTGTAGTCCTTGCGAGAGGGACTGCAAGCGGTGCTTTCGAAGATTTTCTGGGACTCACCGACATCCGCAAGGAAATAGTCCTCATGGTCTCCAATAAAAAAACGACAACATATGCACTTGAAGAACTTGATAAAAAATTCAATTTTGATAAGCCTAACCATGGCATAGCATTTACTACCGGGGTAATCGAAGTTATAGGTTCTGTTGGATGCAAAGCTGCAGAGTCAGATATGGAGAAAGGGGCTGAAGAAGCGATGTACTGCTTGATAACAGTCGTAGTGGACAAGGGCAAGGCGGAAGATGTCATCGACGCTGCAACTGCTGCGGGTTCTAAGGGAGGGACCATAATAAACGGAAGGGGATCAGGCATACACGAGACAAGCAGGCTCTTTTTCATGGATATTGAACCTGAGAAGGAAATAGTCCTGATCCTCTCCGAAAAAAAAGATTGCGAAGCGATAGTCTCTTCCATCAGTGAAAAAATGGAGATAGAAAAACCGGGGAAGGGAATAATTTTCGTTCAGGAGGTCAGCAAAGTCTGCGGGCTGGCAAAATAAGCCCTGCTCTTCATTTATTATTGCCGAAGCTTATGTCCGCAATTCGGGCAATATTCTGATGCCGATTTATTTTCCGGATCCTGGATCTCGTTCAGGTGTTCGATGAATCCTGCTGAGAGTATACCCGTAGGAATGGCTACCATCCCTACCCCCAGAAAAGTTAGGATTATGCCGATTATCTTTCCGAGGTTGGTTATAGGGTATATATCACCGTAGCCTACCGTAAGAAGAGTTGAAGTAGCCCACCAGAAGCCCGAAAAAGCATTTTTGAATATATCCGGCTGTGCTTCGTGTTCGATCCCGTACATAAGTATCGAAGCTGATATCATAAGTATCAGGACGAGAAAGACAGAAGAGATCAGCTGTTTTTTTCTCTTTGTCACTACGTCCGTGATAACGTTGAGTGAATCCTGATAACTGGTCACCCGGAAGAGCTTGAAGATCCTTATGACCCTGAAGATACGGAAAGCGACCACGCCAAACGGCATTAAATTGGGGAGATAGAAAGGGAAAAAAGCCAGGAAGTCGACAATGCCCATCGGAGAAAAGAAAAATTTGAGTGCAGCGGCGGGGCGGCTGCCCGTTTCAGGGTATAAAAAGTCTGCAGTCCAAAGCCTCAGAGCGAATTCCACTGTAAAGAATATCACTGTCATAAGTTCCGTTATAAACATTATTTTTTCATATTTAACCGATTCTTCAAATGTTGAAAAGAGAGCGATAAATAGATTCAGTATAATAAACGCGACCAGTACATAATCAAACATCCTGCTTTCATGGTCGTTATCACTTCCGACCTGGATTATCTCGAAGGTCCTTTTCCTCGTAAACATATAAGCACTCCCCAAAAGAGTATTTTTATCCTGACTCTCCAAAAATAATTTTACTGCATTTTTCACAGACAAAAGCTTTTCTGCATAAGCAAAAAATTTTGTAAACAGTGACAAGGCATTCCCGGCGCTCTCCTGAGTGCTTATGTTGTGTGATTTGATCACAAACGGCGGCAATGACATCGTATATAATAATATAAATTATAAAAGTTCTAATAACTTATACCACTTCAAAGGAGGCGGAAAATGGCTATGAATGAAAAATCGCATGGCTGGGTTTTCAAAGCGGTATTTTTGGGGTTTGTCTTTGCAGTTTCGGTCCTTCTCATCAAACCGGTCGGAGTCTCGACCCAGTTTTCAATGATAGGGGGAATGATCCACAGCGCTATCGATCCATCAGTCATAACGGAGGACGGTTCAAGGAAGAGTGGTTACCGCAGCACTAACGCCTATTATGACAAAAGCGACGGGGCTCTCGCCAAAGAGATCAGGGAACCGCTGAATTTTGCGATGGTATTTCTGCTTGCCATACCACTGGGCGGATTCATTGCATGGAGCATGGATCCCAACAAGAGGAAGAAGATGCGGCAGGATGCGCTCCGGGAGGCAGGACCAAAGACTGTTTTCGAGAAGTATTATATTCGTGAGTTCGTTGGCGGCTTTATCTTCGTATTCGGGGCGAGGCTTGCCGACGGTTGTACGAGCGGCCACATGATGAGCGGCATAATGCAGGGCAGTGTAAGCGGTTTCGTCTTTGCGGCATGCGCCTTCGCTGTGGCGATCCCTGTAGCCAAAGCGCTAAAAAAACTGGGATAGGACAGGAGGAGTAAGCATGGATCTTTTTATCGGCCTTGCAACAGGCGTACTATTTGGAGCAGCGCTTTATCTCGCTGATGCAGCAAGTCCTGTCAAAATGCGTCAGATGCTGAGACTGGAGGATCTTACGGTCTTTAAGATAATACTATTTGCAATTGGCCTTTCAAATGTCCTCCTTTTTGTTTTCAACATGGCGGGGATACTGAATTTATCGAACCTAAGCGTAAAGACGATGCACCTGGGGGTCATCATCGGAGGGCTTATCTTCGGAGTAGGCTTTGGTATGGTCGGTTCATGCCCCGGAACGTCATTTGCCGCGATCGGCACGGATGTTTACAAACAGGCGCTTGTGATAGCAATAGGGGGGATATTTGGAGCCCTTCTATTCTCCCTGATGTATGGTAGCTTTGAGGCGATGGGTATCTTTAAGGTCATGAACGTCGGGAAACTGACGCTTTTCAAGATCTCGGGCAAATTTCCGTCAGTAACCGAGATAGGATACGCCGGACTGCTTGTAATGGGTTTGGTTTTCATGGCAACAGCCTGGTTCATGCCTGATAAAAAGCAGGCTTAGCATCAGATCGTTGTAATATGGGTTTAAATCAGAGGGCGGATCCCGGGGATCCGCCCTTTTTATATGCTTACATTTTACATTTAACATGAACGTTGCCTTTCAGGCACTATCTGTGCTATGGTTTGCGGATCAAATAAGCAGCTCATTTCTCAGAAATCCCGGAGGAGTGATGATCCGGTTGAAAAACCGCGGCAGCAGGCGCATCGGATTTATCGGGGCCGGCAAGGCAGGTGTATCGCTTGGTTCCTATTTTGTGTCAAAGGGACTGGAAATCTCAGGATATTTCAGCCGCACGATGGAGAGTGCCCTTTTCGCCGGCCGCATAACAGGCTCGTCAGCATTTTCTTCTCTCAAAGACCTTATCGAGTACTCGGACATTATAATAATATCGACTCCCGATGACGTATTGCCGGCTGTCTGGAAGGAACTTCGGACCGTTGCCCCGGCGGGCAGGATCGTAGCTCATCTGAGCGGGTCACTTTCTTCGGATATCTTTGAAGGGATCGGAAAAGAGGGAGCATCGGGGTATTCGATCCATCCCATGTTTGCATTCAGCAGCAGAGACGGAGGCTTTGAGGGCCTCCAGGATGCTTTTTTCACGATCGAAGGATCTGAAGAGAGGATTGAGGAAGTCAGGCAGCTCTTCAGGATAACGGGTAACAGGACGCTTGTCATCGGAAAGGAGCATAAAACGCTCTACCACGCATCAAACGTCATGGTCTCAAATCTTGTGATAGCACTCATCAGCACCGGAGCCCTGGTTTTCGAAAAATGCGTTGTTGCGGATGGAGACCCTATTGCAGCACTGCTTCCGCTAATAAAGGGCAACATAGAGAACATCTCTGCGAAGGGCCTTGCCGGAGCGTTGACTGGGCCCGCAGAGCGCAATGATGTAAATACGGTCAAAAAACATCTCGATGTTCTGGATCAAGAAGAGAGGGCCATATACATTCTCCTTACAAAAAAGCTTGTCCGGCTGGCGGGAGAAAAACATCCGGGAAGGGACTACTCGGCACTATTAAACCTTTTAGAGGATAATAGATAAAAAAATAATGAAGACGAAGGTGAGAGGACAGAAGATATGAAAAGGACAGCAGCCACATTCATCGAAGCCGCATCAAAGGGGGAGAGGCTGGTCGTGATGACAGCCTACGACTATTCAATGGCCAGGCTTGCCGATTCATGCGGCATAGACGCGATATTAGTCGGAGACTCGCTGGGAATGGTCTGTCTTGGATATAAGGACACGCTGCGTGTCACTATGGAAGATATGATCCACCACACAAGGGCGGTATCAAGAGGAACGAAAGATGCACTTCTGATAGCAGATATGCCGTTCATGTCATATCATATTTCGGTCGAAGACGCGGTGCGTAATGCAGGAAGGCTTGTCCAGGAAGGATATGCCGAAGCTGTAAAACTCGAAGGAGGAGCTGATGTCCTTGATCACGTTAAGGCTATCGTAAGGGCTCAGATCCCCGTCATGGGACATATAGGCCTTACCCCGCAGTCAGTCAACATTTTCGGTGGGTTTAAAGTCCAGGGACGGCAGCTGGAGGCTGCAAAAAAACTTATCGATGACGCGAAAAGGCTTGAAGATGCCGGTGCGTTTTCGATAACGCTTGAATGCGTCCCGGCCGCCCTGTCGCAGAAGATAACTGAGGCTGTATCGGTACCTACGATAGGCATAGGAGCCGGACCTTCATGCGACGGCCAGGTGCTTGTCTTCCATGATTTGCTGGGGATGTTCTCAGACTTCAGGCCGAAGTTCGTAAAAGTTTTCTCCGATGCGGGTGAGTCAATGAAGCAGGGAATAAGAAAATATGCCGAAGAAGTGAGGAGCGGAGCCTTTCCGACAGAAGAACACTCCTTCACGATAGATCCCGAAATAATTGAAAAACTGTAGATCAGCTTTTCTCATCTTGAAAAACTGAACAATGAAAGGTGTGAAACAGGATCAAATGATAATGTCAGAAAGTGTTCAGGAAGTCAGAAAATTGACATCGAACTGGAAAAAACGAGGTTTCTCCGTCGGCTTGGTGCCGACCATGGGATATCTGCACCCGGGGCATATAAGCCTTATAGAGAGAGCCAGGAAAGAAAATGATATGGTCGTGGTAAGCATTTTCGTAAACCCTATGCAGTTCGGTCCGAATGAAGACCTGGATAAATATCCCCGCGATATGGCGCATGACAGGGAAGTCTGTGAAAAAGCCGGGGCAGATCTCATTTTTGCCCCCGATACTTCAGAGATGTACCCATCTGAAAACCTTGCGTTTGTTGACATAAAAGAACTGAGCGGCGGACTTTGCGGAGCTAAAAGGCCTGGGCATTTCCGCGGTGTATGCACAGTAGTATCAAAACTTTTTAATATAGTCCTCCCTGACAGGGCTTACTTCGGCGAGAAGGACGCGCAACAGCTTGCGATAATAAGGAGGATGGTCAAAGATCTCAACTTCGGTACGGCGATCGTTTCCTGTCCCATAGTACGGGAACCTGACGGACTGGCGATGAGTTCGAGGAACCTCTATCTTTCGCCTGAGGAAAGAAAGGCCGCGCTCTCGCTTTCCCGAAGCCTAAATGCAGCAAAGGAACTCATGCGCAAGGGTGAAAAAAATGCTGTAAAGATAAGGGAGATGATAGTTGCCGGCATCTCTGCCGAGCCCCTCGCCAGGATAGATTATGCAGAAATAGTCGATTCTGCTGACCTAAAGCCTGTCGATAATATAGAGAAGCCGGTCCTTGCGGCAGTCGCTGTCTATTTTGGTAAGACAAGGCTGATAGATAATTTTACCTTCGAAGGAGAAACAAAATGATACTGACGATGCTCAAGGCAAAGATACACAGAGCTGTAGTCACGGAGTCCAACCTGCACTATGTAGGGAGCATAACCATAGACAAAGACCTTATGGAAGCCTCCGGGATACTCGAGTACGAAAAGGTCAGTGTTGTGGACATCGACAACGGGAACAGGCTTGAGACCTATGTCATAGAGGGAGAGTGCGGCAGCGGGGTCATATGTCTAAACGGCGCTGCCGCAAGACTCGTTCAGCCGGGAGACAGGGTCATAATAATCGCTTATTGCCAGGTCGATGCAGAGGAGGCCGAAAGTCACTCCCCCAAAGTAGTATTCGTGGGCAGCGGCAACAAAATTCTCGAGATCAAGGGTTCCGAAGAGGCAGGCGAAATAAGATAAAAAAGAGGCCGGGCATAAGCTCGGCCTCTTTTTTATCTACATCAGCAGAAGCGGAGTACCATAACGTAGTGAGCGGTGCTCCCCAGTATCACAAAAATGTGGAAGAGCTCATGAAAGCCAAGCCATCCCGGAAAGAGATCCGGCTTTTTTACAGCGTAAATGATGCCACCCGCTGTATACATGAGACCTCCGATCAGAAGCCATAGGAGAGGAAGAGGTCCGCCGGCCCTGTAGAGTGGCACGATGACAAAGACTGCTATCCAGCCCATTATCAGGTATATTCCTGTGTAGAGCAGCCTTGGTATGTCAAAGAAAAACATCTTCATCACTATGCCCGTGGCGGCACAGGACCATATCAGGACAAGAAGCCAATATCCCAGCCTCCCCCTGAGAAGGGTCAGGCATATCGGGGTGTATGTGCCTGCGATGAGTACGAATATCATGCTGTGGTCGACCTTCCGGAGCATCCTGACTACCTTTTCGGAGGCGTTGACCAGGTGGTATGTCGCACTTGCCGAATAGAGCAGTATCATACTCGCTCCGAATATTGAAAAGGAGACTATCTGCCACACGTCCCTGTTGCTTATTGCGACATAGAGGAGCGATACGAGCGCGGCTACTGAGAGGACAGCACCTGCGAGGTGGCTGAATCCGCTTGCCGGCTCCCTGAAAAATTTTCCCATTAGAGGTCCCTCCCGAACTCATCTGCCGTGCAAACCTGCATTCCCCGTCCTGTCATCTCGAGGACAAAATCTTCACCTAATTTTTCAAACCCTTTTACGGAACTTGTTGTGTCGATAAGCAGTACAAGCTTCCTGATATCTTCGTCAGCAGAGTTGTCGGCCAGGTCCTTCACGGTGTTTGCGACACAGTGTGAAAGAGCCTGCCCCGATATGGCCACCACGTCTGCCTCGCGAAGCCTCTTTATGAGCTTTTCGTTCAGTGCTGTGGCGGGATCATCCGGATCCTCCACGTCCGCCTTGAGGGCTGAATAGTGTTCCGTCCACATGTTTAGACCTTTAAGCGTGTAGTCGACAAGGGAGAAGTTCTCCTCCCACTCGAGCAGCGCATCGTATACAGGTTCTGTAACGCAGTGTCCCCAGGACCCTATCAGGCAGTGGGGAGGCCAGATGCACAGCACGTACCGGTTATTGTCGGCCAGTGCGTCAACGTAGTGCCCCGCTCTCTCCATGTGATCCGGTACAGTAGTCCTCCACAGACCCTTCCTGATGTCGTCCTTCGTGATCAGGGTGAAAGGGGCGGGGTGTCTGCCTTCGGAGTCGATCCAAAAGATGGGGTGCGCAATATCTATAAGACGATGTGTATCCAGGGTGACGTTTATATGGCTGATCTTATTCCTGAGTCTCCTTATCGTCTCTGCCAGCCTTTTCGAGTCTTCCTGTGCCCCCGGTACATAGAGCGCCCCATTTGGGTCGCAGAAGTCGTTCTGAGGGTCAACGATAAGAAACTCAAGCCTTTTCCCGCTCATTTTCCGCTGCCTCCTTAAGATCCGGTGCTGATCATCCTGTATATGTTATCACTTCCGGCTGGCTGTTGGAGGAGTTCAGTTCCTATTTTTAAAAGCGTTTTTACAGGCATTTCTGACGGCAGCTGATTGTTCTATTTTTATTTTCAATTGGAATTATATGTTGACACTTGGATATCAGCATGATATATATACTGTCAGACTATTTTGACGGAGCAGGAGATGACAAAATGAAAGCCTCGGATCTTATGCATGAAAGATCTATAGCACTTGCGGACTGCAATAATTTTTTTGTCTCATGCGAACGGCGCGCAGACAATTCTCTGGACTGCCGCCCGGTCGTGGTCCTTTCTTCAAATGACGGCTGCGTTATATCCCGCTCCAACGAGGTCAAAAAAATGGGGGTAAAGATGGGAGATCCCTATTTTAAGATACGCAACATGCTTGCCTTCAATGGTGTTGCGGTCAGATCCACTAACATGTCACTCTATCGGGAGATATCTGCTGAAGTGATGTCAAGGATAAGGCTCTATACGGATGCGGTCGAAATATACTCGATAGATGAATCCTTTTTCAACATGGCCATATCGAATATAAAGGACCCTCTTTCCTACTGCCGTGCGATAAGGAAGGACATATGGGACAGATGCCGTATCCCTGTATCTATAGGCATAGCACCCACAAAGACGCTCTGTAAGCTGGCGACAGAATATGCCAAGAAAAATGAGGAGACGGGCGGCGTCTTCTGGATGGAGAGGTCAAGATACATGGATATGTCATTCATGTCGCAGTTTGGATGTGCCGACGTATGGGGAATAGGCCGAAGGATCAGCGAAAAGCTGTCAAAATCGGGAGTAAGGACGGCGGCCGACTTCATAAGAAAAGACGAGATGTGGGTCAAAAAGGCCTTTGGCATAATGACGCTCTATACCTCATGGGAACTCAAGGGACACCGGGCGCATGATCTGGAAGCATACAGGAAGCCTCCCAAATCAATAATGGTCTCCCGTTCGTTCGGCGATCCAATAACGGAATATGAAGATATGCTCGACCCTCTGCTCTGTTTTACCGTCTCGGCGGCCAGGCAGCTGCGCAAAGCAGGGCAGACTGCCGGAAAAATGTATGTCTTCATATCCACAAGCAGGTTTGACCGGGAAAAATATTATGCCAACGGACGGGAGACATCCTTCGCAAGTCCTGTTTCCCTGGATTCAGAGCTTATGAGCTGTGCTGAGCTCATGCTCAAAGAAATATTCATCCGCGACTATAAATATAAAAAGTGCGGCGTAATACTTTCGGATTTTTCGGATATATCAGCGGGAAGGCAAACCGCTCTCTTCGAAGAGCAGGCGGAAGAGGAAAAGAAACTCAGGGTGGCGTCAGCCGTCGACTCGATAAACATTGAATTCGGACACGGGATCATAAAACCTGCGGTACTCTTTGATCCGCCGGACCATGAGAGGAAATGGGCCCCCAAATCAGAATTCAAATCGAAAGGAGGAGGCAAAAAAGATCCTCCCCTCTCCGATGGGCTGCGCTTTCAAAACCATTCAGAAGATTTTGCCTCTTGAAAACATCGGCTGCCGGATATCTCAGGGATCTGCTGAAATAGGTTTAGAGTGTGTTGCGTACTATATTATCGATTTATCTTGTTATCGTGTAAAATATTAGTTAAGTAAGGACCGAACTGGCAGGATAATCTTATTTCGTCTGCCGGGATTTCCGTTGAGCTAAAAGAGAAAGGGGACTTCCATATGACCGAGATCACACAGAAAACACTTGCAATAGTATGCGGAGGAGGCCCTGCCCCGGGCATCAACAGCGTTATCAGCTCTGCAGTGATCGAAGCAAGGAAGTCAGGATGGGATGTTTATGGTGTCTGTGACGGTTTCTCCGGCCTTGCAAAGGGCGAGAAAAATATCGTCCCCCTGACGATAGAGATGGTCAGCCGCATACACTCGGACGGCGGGAGTGTGATACGCACCTCAAGGTACAACCCGACAAAAAAAGAAGATGACCTCCGAAGGGTAGTCGATTCCCTTATAGAATTGGGTGTGACGCACCTTATAACTATAGGCGGCGAAGATACTGCCTACACAGCGTCATGCGTTGCGGATTACGCTATGAACAGGCGCGGACTTACTATCAGCTTCGTTCATATACCAAAGACGATAGACAATGATCTTCCCCTGCCCGAAGGGATACCCACCTTTGGATTTGAAACAGCCAGGTCATTGGGGACTCAGCTTGTCTCGAACCTGATGGAAGACGCTAAGACCACCGGGCGCTGGTTCATAGCAGTCGCCATGGGAAGGACCGCCGGCCACCTTGCCCTCGGCATGGGCAAAAGCGCGGGGGCGACCGTCACGGTAATACCGGAGGAGTTTCCACGCGGTGAGCTTGTGCCGATGTCGCTGATAGTTGACATTCTGACAGGGGCTATCATAAAAAGGATAGCATCAGAGAGAAAATATGGCGTGGCTGTTGTTGCAGAAGGCCTGCTTGAGAGGATCAGGGAAGAAGACCTTGAAGCCCTCAGCTGCATAGAGCACGACGATCACGGACATGTCCGATATGCGGAGATAAGCTTTTCAAGCGTGCTTAAGCGCGAGGTCCAGGCAAGCCTGGCATCTTTGGGGATAAAAATGGATATAACCAATAAAGAGATAGGGTATGAAGTCCGCTGTGCCCCGCCGAATGCCTTCGATATCGAGTACACCAGAAACCTTGGGTTCGCGGCGATAGAGTTTCTCAAGGAGGGTGGCACTAACGCAATGATATCAATACAGAACGACATGATAGTCCCGATCCCCTTTGATGAGATCAAAGATATGGAAACGGGAAAGACCCGGGTCAGAAGGGTCAACACAAAATCTATCCAGTACAGGATAGCGAGGCAATACATGATCAGGCTGGAGAAGAAGGATTTTGAGCCCGGGCTGGAATTTGTACAGCTTGCGGTCGCGGCACATATGTCCCCGGAGGAATTTCGGGATAAGTTTGAGTATGTGACCAAATACTGACCGATCCTTTATTAGATGTGATCAAAAATAGATGCGTGAGTTGTTTGCTCTGGTTATAAACAATTTCGCGCATTTTTCTGTATTTCGTGCGGCAGATCAAATCGATGATTTGATTATTTTTGTTGTGTAATTCCAAAATTTCTGTACAATATCTCTCATTACTCTTAAAAAGAGATAAAGGGAGAGAACTTGATGCCTCAGACAGAAAAAACATTTCCACGATGGATCCCGCTGCTGGGAGGACTTCTCGGCAGTACCACCTGCGGATTGCTTCTATATGCCTTCAGCGTATTCATCCGCCCCCTACAGGCCCAGTTCGGGTGGAGCGTGCCGGATGTAGCGATGGCTTACGCCTTGATATGCCTCGTATTTGGCCTCATGACCTTCCCAGCCGGACGCCTGAGCGACAAATACGGTTCGAGGAATGTCGTCCTTGTCGGCGGAGTTATTATGGCTTTCGGTTTCTTCATGGTCTCTACGATAACCCCGCCGGACCCGGCCATCATAGCTGCGGGCGGTGAGGCCGCAAAGGCCGCAGGCAAGAAGCCGCTCTACCTCCTCTACCTTTACTACGGGATAATCGCCGGCTTCGGAGGCGGATGCGTCTACCTTCCTCCCATTGCCACGGCTCCTAAGTGGTGGCCGGACAGAAGGGCGCTTGCAACAGGTTTTACCGTCGTGGGGCTTGGCCTTGGTTCTTTTATAATGGCACCTATGGCTACCGGGATGATAAACCATTTTGGAAGCGCGCTGCCGGTATTCAAATATGTCGGAATTGCGATGGGAATAATGGTAGTCATGGCAGCCCTCTGTCTCAAAGAACCTCCGAAAGGCTACAGACCCGAGGGCTGGACTCCTCCCGTTCCCGCTTCTTCCGGAGGAACGATCCAGTGCTGCAGGGACTACACGTATGAAGAAACAAAAAAAACACCGCAGTTCTGGCTTCTCTGGGTGGCTTACTTCTGCGGTTCATTTGCTGGGCTGATGGTGATAGGCCTCATTGCCAAGCATGGCATAGATGCAATGACACTTGTCTACAGGGCAAAAGAGGGGCTTGATGCTGCAGCCGTGATACCCGAAGACATCGCAAAGGGCATAGCCATGTCCGCCTCGCTTGCCCCGAGCACTCTTGCGGTATTCAATGCCGCTGTCCGCATAATGGTAGGTCCGCTTGCGGACAGGATTGGGACTAAGAAGATATTTGTCGTTCTCTTTGCTCTCCAGACAGCTGCGATGCTCATGCTTTTCCCCGCAGGAAAAACGGCAGCGCTGCTTGCGGCATGCGCCGGCCTGATCGGCTGGAACTACGGTGCGATGTTCACGCTCTTCCCGGCGACTCTGCTGCAGTACTATGGCCCGACGAGCCAGGGCTCAAACTATGGTCTGCTCTTTACCGCATGGGGCATCGCCGGCTTCTGTGGCCCCTACTTCGGAGGCATGCTACAGGCTATGACGGGTTCATTCTTTGTACCATTCATCGTCTCCGCAGCGGTCCTGGCAATATCAGTGATCATACTGGCTTCCCTCAAGGCCCCCGCCAAGCTCCCTGTAATTGAGGCATAGAGCGGCCCTGGCTTAGCAAGGCTTGCGGGCTCTCGTTTCGACGTATGACAAATACGCCTTCACGAGAGCCCGCTTCGCATTGCGTCGTCATGATCCGCTCTCTGCCTCAATTACCACAATGCGTATCAAAAACCGAGAATTATAGCTTCGACGTATGACTAATACGTCTTAGCCAGGACTTTTTCGTCTTGCGTCGCTATGATTTCCGATCTGCCCCAATTACGGCAATTGGGATTTATAGCAGCGCTAACTTAGCAAAGCTTGCGGAGCCTTCCTTCGACGTATGTCCAATACGCCTTCGGAAGGCTCCGCTGTGCGTTGCGTCGTTATCACTCGCTCTAAATCCCAATTGTGATATTGTTGTTGGCTATCGCTAAAACCTAAAATACCAACACTGGCCTATCAAGGCTTGCGGGAATTGGCTAGAAGAAGAGGTCCTGTTCTCCCTGTTCCAGTTTTTTAAGACGTTCCTTTGTAAGTTCTTTGACCTTGTCGCTGGGGATCTCTTCTATCTCTTTTTCTATTACAGCTTCCCCGACCTCTTTCAGCTTATCCGAACCGTAACCGATGAGGTACTCCTTGAAAGTAAGGAGGGCGTTGGGCTGGCATATGTTTTTTATCTGTCCCGATTTTGCAAGGGACATGAATCGGTCTCCGGTGCGGCCCTGTCTGTAGCATGCGGTGCAGTAGCTCGGGATGTATCCGTCCTCGCAGAGCCAGGTAAGCACCTCATCAGGGGTCCTTTCGTCGGAGACTTTGAACTGCGCCGTGTTTTCGCATTTGGGGTGGGCGATATCCTTGTGGTATCCGCCTATCCCTGTGCATGAGCCGGCGCTGACCTGTGATATCCCCAGTTCAAGAGCCCTTCTCCTGGTCTCCGGCGTTTCCCTGGTTGAGAGTATCATTCCGGTGTATGGGGTCGAGACCCTGATAACGGCAATTATCCTGAGGAATTCTTCATCGGTAGGAAGATAGGGGAATTTCTCAAGATCGACGCCCTCAGCCTCTCTCATCCTGGGGACTGAGATAGTGTGCGGACCGACGCCGAACATCTTTTCCATGTGCTCGGCCATCATGAGCTGAGCCGTTACTTCGTACTTATAGTCATACAGTCCGTAAAGGACCCCTGTGCCGACATCGTCGATCCCGCCCTGCTGCGCTCTGTGGAGGGCTGTTGTGTGCCAGTCATAGTTGCTTTTTGGACCTACAGGGTGCATCTTCTCGTAAGTAGGCCTGTGGAAGGTCTCCTGGAAGAGGATGAATGTGCCTATGTCGGCGGCTTTGAGTTTACGGTACTCCTCCACAGTCGTCGCCGCAATATTTACGTTTATCCTGCGGATGGACTCGCCCCTGCTGTTCTTGTATGCATAGACGCGCTTCATGCATTCGATTATATAGTCAAGGGGCGAGTTGACCGGATCCTCTCCGGATTCCATGGCTATTCTCTTGTGACCGAGGGCGAGGATGGCATCGGCCTCCTGATCGATCTCATCCATTGTCAGCTTTTTTCTGTGCATGAAGGGGTTGTCCTTGTGGAAGCCGCAGTATTCGCATCCATTGATACAGAAGTTTGAAACATAGAGGGGGGCAAAGAGAACTATGCGCCTGCCGTATATCTTTTCCTTGATCTCTTTTGCCAGAGAATAGAGCTCCGCTTCAAGTTCGGGGTCTGTTATCTCAAGAAGCACCGCTGCTTCCCTGTGGGTAAGGCCTTTGCATGTTCCCGCCTTTTCGAGGATAGAGCGGACATAGTTCTTGTCCTTCACAAGTTCTTTTGCCTGTTCAAGCGTTGCAAGTATTTCCGCATCATCGATAAATGATGCGTCGTGGAACTCCTTTGGGTCGTACATTTCGATTTCCTCCTTTTTTGTCACAGCCTATATGCGGGAGGGTGCAGGAAAAGAGGCTGACAATAAAAAAGCCTTCGCGAAAATCACGAAAGGCCCGTCAGGAAAATACCGAAAACCCAAAGCGGCCCTCTCCTCCTCCCCGAATCATCAGGGAGACAGATGGTTTCCATCACTATCCCTTTCCCCTGCGCCGGATGGCTCCGAAGCAGCAGACCACAGACTGTGAATTTTATCACGAAGATTATACAGGATTTATTCGAAAATCAATATAAATTAGCCACATTTAACCCATTATTTTCACTTAAGATCGGTTAAGATTTTCAGAAACCTCCTGTTAACATTTGAAATTACAGGAAAAATGACGAAAAACTAACCTTGACAATCTATACCCGATCTCGAAGTGCACTCGAAATGGTTCGAGCACTAAGGTCAATTTAAAAGGTTTTCCTGACGGAAAACGGTGCTCTCCCGATCAAGGCCCATACCGGGATGACGGGACAGACGGATACTATGATTTCCAACGGATTTGCTATCGATTCCCAACTCATTATTTTCAATAAGCTATATAATTGCCCTGAAACATAGTCCCAAGGAAAGCCAGTGAGAATCAGATGCAATACATGAATTTGAAAAAGTATGGATTTAGTGAGCGTTTTGAACAGGAGGCCTCGTTTTATG
>DAITML010000022.1:0-7196 GCA_036835165.1 Synergistaceae bacterium
GCGCCTCCGCTGCAGTCTGAACCGGCTATCGTCAATACCTTTCTGATCATTTGGATCTCTCCTTTTGTCTCATTTGCTTTCCAGCATTTTCTCGGTAAGGGTCAACAGTCTTGAAGCCGCTGCCGCAACATCACTTTTAGCGAATATTGCTGATACGACTGCTGCTCCTGCAATGCCGGAACCCGAGAGCTTCCTTATGTTTTCCTCATTTATGCCTCCAATGGCTACTACCGGTATGGAGACAGAAACACATATCCTTTTAAGCTCATCCAATGATATTATTTTTGCATCATCTTTTGTTGATGTTGAAAAGACAGCACCTGCACCTATGTAATCTGCTCCGCACCTTTCGGCTTCAAGAGCGCTCTCTGCCGTTCGGGCCGAGACCCCCAGTATCTTTGAGCCGCCAAGCCTCTGCCTCGCCTCACATGCACAGACGTCCTCCTGCCCGACGTGCAATCCGTCAGCTCCTGAAGCCAGTACAGCTTCAATATTGTCGTTGATGATCAGGGGGACATTGTACCTGCAGGTTATTGCCCCGATTTTTTTTGCCAGGCTCACAATTTCGTCAAATTTCATATTCTTTTCCCTGAGCTGAACCATAGTCACACCTGCTCTTACAGCTTTCTCCACTTCTTCTTCAAGAGAGCTCCCATTCAGCCATTTTCTATCGGTAACGGCATATAGTTTTAATGAATTTTTATCTAATCTCAATCTTTGCTGCCTCCCTCATTTTTTCCGGGGTCATCTTGCTTACCTCGTCAATTATGTATGACCTGTATGTGGAAGTTCCTCCTCCCGCCTTTGTAAGCCTGTCAAATGCAAGCTCGCCGGCCACACCGAACATCGCAGCAGCCGAGGCTGCCGCAGCAGCCGGATCGGACGGGTCTGCCGCACAGAACGCACCTGTCAGGGCGGTGAGCATGCAACCGGTACCGCTGACCTTTGACATCATGGGATGACCGTTTTTGATGACGTACATCCCATTTTCCCCGGAAACTATATCTTTGGGGCCGGTCACAGTGATCACGGCCCCGGTATTTTCCCTGAGATCATTTATCAATGAACTGACAGATGCAGGCAGATCGCCCATTAAAACTCCCGGATCAGACGCATCGACTCCCCGCGTCCCGCACTTGCCTCCTGCGATAGCTGTTATCTCTGAAATATTTCCTCTTATAACAGTAAAGTCTATTTCCCTCATCAGATGAATGGCTGTTAAAGTCCGAAGTTGGGAAGCACCCGCCCCGACAGGGTCTAATATCACAGGCAGTCCAAGCTCGTTCGCTTTCCTTCCTGCCCTGAACATCGAAGGTATCGTTCTGCTGTTGAGCGTGCCTATGTTTATGACAAGAGAAGAAGCGATGGATGTTATCTCTTCAGCCTCGCGCTCATCGTCCGCCATTACCGGCGATGCTCCGCAGGCAAGCAGCACGTTGGCACAGTCGTTTACTGTCACGCAGTTGGTTATGCAGTGAACAAGAGGACAGCTCCTCACTACATCATTTAAAATTTTGGCAAACATACTTAGTCACCTTCCTGATTTCGTGTCTCTAAAATATACTTTCCGGTTTTGCCGGCAACAGCGGCAAAGAGCATTACAGCAGCCATTACCGGCAGAGTGTTTCCAATAAATGTATCCATCGCCATAAACCGCCTGTAGAGGACAAATCCGGCAATCCAAAGGATAAGGTTGGGAATATTGAAATTTTCACTGAAATGATCTTTTTTCAGGACAAAGAAATCTGTAATAAGTATGGATATCATCGGAGCAAAAACAGACCCTATCAGAAAGAGAAAATTTTCATACTGTTCTATCGGAGTAAAAACTGCGAGAGCAGTACCGGCTATACATGCAATAATGGCAGCAGTACTTATGCTAACCCTGTCTGTCATGCTGCTGAAACTGACTCCTGCTGAATATACATCCAAAAAAGTGGTAGTCACTGTCGATATTACAATAATGAATACCGCAGTCACTCCAAGACCTGCACTCAGCATGACCCTGGCAATGTCGCTTTCTCCTGTGAAGACAGAGGCTCCAAGGCCTATCATGTACATCCACGTGCTGCCGGCAAAATAAACCAGCACGCTTACCAGTGATGCTTTGCGCGGATTTGAGGAGTTATGTGTGTAATCTGAGATAAGAGGCAGCCATGAAAGCGGCATCGCAGCCGACAACTCAACGGCACTGCCGAAACTCATGCTTCCGTAAGATCCTGAAGCGGCATCTCCTCTGAACACTATGAAGCTAAGGAATACTGTAAGGGAGAAAAGGGCTCCCATCGTGAAAATGTTTAGCTTCCCGAGGTTTTTTATCCCTATTTTTATCCATAGTATTATCAGAAAGCCTATCACCATACACCAGAGAGAAGAATTGTATGCGCCCGTGTACTTTTCTGCAATAACTGCGACAGCCCGGCCGCCTCCGATTATCATAACCGCCGTCCAGCCGATGAGCTGAATGATATTCAGCACAGCAAAAATGACAGATCCCTTTTGCCCGAATGAAATTTTAACTGTCTCCATCGCGCTTTTCCCTGTCTCAGCCCCTATCAGCCCCGCAAGATAGAGTGGTATGCACCCTATCACATGACCTATGACGACGGCTGCGGCTCCCTTTGAAAAACCAAGCGGTGCGACCAGGCTCCCCGTTAGTATCTCAGCAATTGAGACAGCCGCACCAAACCATATAAGAGCACTCCCGAAGACCGTTGTTCCTCCAGTATCCCTCATGACCCTTTCCTCCATTCAAAAAAAATAAAAGCGGGAAACGCCATCTCCGCGTTTCCCGCTAAATTTTGCAATTTAGTGCGTTCCCTACGTTGGCATTATCCAAATCAGGTCCAGGGTCGAAGTCGATCACTTCCTCTCAGCCTGCCGTGCAAGCTCCCCGAATATTCAATTGTACGGTGCAGGGCCATTATAGACCCTTAAGACGCTCTCCTGTCAAGGGCAAACCAGACTGTCCTGTCATTTCTGCTGTCCGTATCTGTTTTTCAGATCCTCGGCTTCGCATTTTACCTGCTCGTCAGTAAGGACTATTCCTCCTCCTGCAGCCTTCGCCATAATGTATATCTTGGAAAAGATTTCGAGCATCTCACAGCGCATCAGCGCTTCAGATAGGTCACTGCCGGCACACAATGCGCCATGATTTGAAAGCAGGACCCCTTGTCCGCATGCAAGTGCTCTTGATGCGTTCTCAGCAAGCTCTTCAGTTCCTATGGGAGCATAGTCCGATACCGGAACAGTTCCGCCGAAAAGAGCAACCTGGTTGTCGGTTATTGGAAAAAGAGGGACTCTGGCCGCTGCCATGGCAGTAGCGTAAACGGAATGTGTATGTATGATCGCGCTGATGTTTTTCCTTGTTTTGTATATCTTCAGATGCAGGGATCTCTCGATCGAAGGTTTCCTTGATCCTTTTAGGACATTTCCTTCCGGGTCCAGCATTACAATGTCTTCACAGAGCAGCTTCCGATAATCCATCCCGCTGGGGGTAATAAGGATCCCGTTCCCGGCCCTGCAGCTTATGTTTCCCCCTGTCCCCTGAACCAGCCCTTTTTCAAGAAGCATAATGCCGGTATTGATAATATCTTTTCTCACTTCAGCCTCACTTTTCATCTTCATCCCTCGCAAGTCTGCCCAAAATCGGGGTTATCAACAGGTTTACCAATCCTATAAAAAGAAAAATATTCATTATCGAGATATCAAGCAACAGCAGGACCGACACAAAAATTGCAGAGAGCACCATCCCGAAGGAGTCTGTTATGTTGAGGCAGGCAACGACTCTTGCCCTGTGCTCGTCAGAGCTCCTGGACTGCATAAGCGCATACATCGGAACGCTGAATATACCGCCAGATGCTGCAAGCATCAGAAAAGAGAATATTACTCCCCAGGAACCCGGTTTTGATATAAACTCCGCTATTCCTGACAGATCCCCACTTTTCGGTACAGTAAGGCTGAAAAAATAAAGCAGAAGTGTCGCTGCCGTCATTCCTATGCATCCGAAGGGCACCAGCCTGGCAGAGATCTTTCCTTTAAGCAGCCTGTTGCATAGTGTCGAGCCCAGTCCTACCCCCACAGAGAATACAACAAGAAAGAGCGTCGAAACCTCCTCGTTCCCACCCAGAATATCTTTTGAAAATGTAGGAAACTGAGATAAGAATACCGATCCGAGAAACCAGAACCAGCTTATGCCAAGAATGGACCTGAAAACAACAACATTGGGCCTTACGTAGGAAATTATCTCCATTGTAGATCTGAAGGGATCCCAGTTGAACTTCATGCCGGAGACGGAAGGTTCGGCCTTTGGTATGAAAAGGCTTGAAATGAAACCTGCAACAGCAACCCCTACAACACCTGCAGAGATAAATGCCCTTCCCTCGGGGCGGAGGATGAAAAGTCCGCCGCAGAGCGTCCCGGTCAGTATCGCAATATATGTCCCGGCGCTGACCAGGCCGTTCCCCGCTACCAGTTCATCTTCATTGAGGTGCTGAGGAAGAATGCTGAATTTCAGAGGGCCAAAAAATGCTGACTGGGCTCCCATGAAAAATAGCAGCGCCACCAGCCCCCATAGATTTAAAAATGTGAAAGCAGCGGCAGTCATTACCATAAGTACTATCTCGACAAATTTTATGATCCTGATAAGGAATGATTTTTCGAACTTGTCCGCCAACTGTCCGGCAGTTGAAGAAAAAAGAAAAAATGGCAGGATAAAGAGGCCTGCGATCGAAGTTATCAGTATCTGTGCGTTCAAGCCATGTTCTTCCGCCAGCCTGAATGTAATAAGTATGACCAGGGCATTCTTGAAGAGGTTATCATTGAATGCTCCAAAAAACTGCGTGAGAAAAAGAGGGAGAAACCGCCTGACTTTTAGGAGCTCAAACTGCGTCTTGATTCCGGTGTCCCCCTCCGTACAGTTTTTGTCTGACCCATCTATTGTTTCTTTGAAACATCCTCAAGGGAAATACCCCTTGTATGTTCCGTTTTGACCCATGTTCCCTGATCTTTTGCAAGAAAGGCGGCCTTGAAAATGATAGGTATCCAGGTCAGTCCGAACCAGAAATAGGCAAAGGTGTCCTTTACGTACCTCAGGGTAAATTTTTTCTCATGCATTGAGGGGCCTACTATCACGCATATCAGACAGAAGGCTACTATAAAGAATATCGGCAGCCCGAAAAATAGTACCCAGTCTACCATGGTCTGGGGCGTGCTTTCGGATATCGTAGGAAACAAAACCATGTTGTTGATCAGTGTATATCCCATTCCTGCAAACATTATTATTATGCCCAGACAGGATTTTGCAGGCGCGAGAAGATAAAGGAACAGATCCAGGTACTGGAGCTTTCTCGTGACAAAGAAAGACTTGAGTGCGTCCATGCCATAGTGCCAGAAAACCCAGTAATGTCCCTGCATCCATCTGGTACGCTGTCTTTTTGATACTGCCATGCTCTGCGGCTTTTCATCATATATGACCGCTGCATCGTTCCAGTGTACCCTGCTTCCCGAGAGGATGAGCCTTGTTGACATTTCAAGGTCCTCTGTCAGGCTCTCGAGGTTCCAGCCTATCCTCTCAAGGGTCGCAGCCCTTATGACAAGCCCTGTCCCTCCAAGCGTGCATGAAAGGCCCCAGAGCCCTCTTGCAAGCTGCCAGAACCTGTTGGAAAACCAGTAAGCCAGTGCATAGGATCTTGTGAGCCAGTTGTCGTCAGGATTTTTGACATCGAGGACCCCTTGTACTGCCTCCGCTTCAGGGTGCAGCTCCATGTAATTGTTCATATTCATAAGGAAGTTAACATCCACCAGATTATCGGCGTCGAACATTGCAAGTGCATCTGCCTTTTCCATCGGCAGCTGAGTCAGTGCCCATCTGACATTCCATGTCTTGCCGTTCCTCTCTTTGTCGAAACGCTCGAGTGCCACAGCTCCGCTCATCCGCGCAAGGTCTGCTGTATTGTCCTGGCAGTTATCGCATGAAACATAGACTGTGTAGCAGTTTTTGGGGTAATTTTGTTCAGCCAGGCTCTTCAGCAGGGGAGATATTACCTGTGCTTCGTTATGCGCCGGTATCAGCACGATAAATCTGCGGTAACGCTTCGCCCTCGGCATCTCTTTCTGGCTCCAGAATCCCCTGATGCTGACTATTATCTGGTATATCCCGTCGGCCATAAGGAGAGCAAGAAGGGAATAAAGGACAAACTGCAGTATCCACCATCCCCACCATATAAACCAGTAAAACAATTCCTGTGAATCTTCC
Source organism: Synergistaceae bacterium (assembly GCA_036835165.1). Taxonomy (GTDB): domain Bacteria; phylum Synergistota; class Synergistia; order Synergistales; family Synergistaceae; genus Caenicola. The sequence goes on from DAITML010000022.1 coordinate 6,257, forward strand.
ATAAAATTCATTCCTCCTGCAAAACAAGACAAAAAAAGACCTTCAAAGACCTGTGGTCCTTGGTGAAGTCATCAGAAACAGATCCATCATCAGTTAAGAATATCACTTATCAGATTTTTTTCCAGAATGATATCATTATAGCTCAGTCTGCGGTCGACTTCCTTAGTAATTTCATCATATTCTGATGCATCTACCGATTCGTGGGTGCCTATCCTGGTCGCCCTCCTCACGGCAGGTTCCACAAAAACACCGTCTATAATATATGATCCGTTGCGGAATATCACGGGATCGGAACCATTTCTCTGCGAAAGGTCCTTTCCGAAACAAGTCTCGATCTTTACTCCCAATAAACCGGCAGTTGTGGGAAGTATATCCATCTGTCCCGTATCGGAATAAATTGTGCCGCTTTTCCCCTTTACTCCCGAAATATGGAATATGAGAGGTACCCTCCGTGTCTCTTTCCATTCTATAGTCTCTTCTATCTTTTTCCCGATAAGTTTTTCCATCTCATCCTTGTAGGCGATCGGAACTGCAGGGTGGTCTCCGTACAGAACTATCAGGCTTTTCTTATCCAGGCCGGAGGATGCCAGGCCGCGAAGGAACTTTCCAAGCTCTCTGTCAAAGTAATTCATTGCTATTATGTAATCCCCCAGGAGTGTCTCTCTCATCTCTTTCGGCAAAGGGAAAGACCCGTCGTCCAGCCCCTCAAAATCATACGGGTGGTGTCCGCTCAGCGTAACAATGAAGCCATAGAAGGGCCCCTCGGTTTTTTTGAATACATTCAGTGCTTCGGTAAATATTGTCCTGTCGCTCAGCCCCAGGCCTATGACCTCACCATTTGGGAAGGTGTTGCGGCTGTACTGCCTGTCAAAATAGAGTTTAGGATGCATCCTGTGGCAATTCCAGAAAGCACTGTAAGTACCCTGGATCACAAATGCAC
>DAITML010000022.1:7296-8860 GCA_036835165.1 Synergistaceae bacterium
CACAGTGAGTGATATCACATCCCCCCAATGGAAAGCGGGGGTGCTCACCCACGCGCATACCGAAAGCCTGTCATACATCGCGCTCATGATGTTTGGCCTTTCTTCTCTAAGCCTCCAACCTGCAAAAAGCTGCACGAAGACCGCAAAAAAAAGCATGAGCATTGAAACTGAGACCCTTTTTCGGGATATCCTTTCAAAGCACAGCGACAGACGTTGCTTTTTAATAAGCCAGAAAATGACCGGAATGTCAGCAAAGATGAGCACATCATACAGTTTTAAGAGAGACCAGATAGATTTCGCGATAAGTCCTGTCTGCGGCAGGAGGAGTATATCATGAAATATAAAGATATCCGAATAATATCTTATAAAGAGGACATCTGTAAGGACAAGCACCGAAAATAAAATGTCGATCACCAGCAGAGCCTTGCCCCTGTATCTAGCAGGAGCCAGGGAGACCGGAATGATCACAGAGAGGATCGCAGCAAGCGATGGGATCGCCACAGCAAGGGCCCGAAGCGCATGCCTTACCGGATGGATCCTGAGGCTCCCAAAGGAGGGCCAGTTGAGGACGTCAGCCACCATGTAGTCTACGACAAAAAATTTGACCCATACAACAATTGTCAGGAGGATCAATATTCTAAGTTCTATTTGCCGGCATTCCATTTCTTTTACAGGCAGGATGCGCATCTTTTCCTTCTTACCTCGCAAGCTCGGGGATCAGGTCATGTTCAAGTATCATATCACTGTACCTGAGACGTTTCCTTACCTCTCCCTCCAAAGCTTCATATTGGCCGTAATCTGACGCTTTGCCGTCAGAGAGATCCGTAGCTTTCCCCAAAGAGGGTTCGACAAAGACACTGTCAATTATAAATGAACCGTTTCGGAATATTACCGGCTCATTTTTTTTATCTTCCGCAAAAAGATTTTTGCCAAACCCCCTGCTGAAACGAAAACCCATAATGTCCGCCAAAGTATCAGGCAGGTCTATCAGTCCTGCAGATTTTCTTATTTCTCCGGAAATGGGGAGACCGCCGGGGATCCTTATGATAAGAGGTATCCTCTGCTTGTCTTTCCATTCCCAGTCTTTTCTCAGACTTTTCCCAAGAAGTTTTTCAAGGCTTGACCTGTCCCAGGCCGGAATAGCTGTATGATCACCATAAATTGCTATGACAGAAGAATCCAGGAGTCCCTCTTGCTTCAGCGCTTTGATGAATATTCCAAACTGTTCATCGAAATACTTCATCGATGTCAGGTAGTTTCCCATGAGTGTGCCTTCGAAAGATCCTGTGTCCAGCCGTACCGCTTTGAATATCTCCCCAAAATTGTAAGGATAGTGGCTTGTCAGTGTTATCATAAAGGCATAGAAGGGCTTTTCCGTTTTATTAAGCATCTCCAGTGATTGCCTGAAGAAACTCGCATCACTCAGACCCATTCCTATGTTTTCATCAACTATAAAGTCCTTTTTGCTGATAAATCTGCTGAAACCCATCGAGGGATACATTCTGTTCCTGTTCCAAAATCCGGGTCTGTCTCCGTGGAGCGCGATGGATGTGTACCCATTTTG
>DAITML010000022.1:8960-23681 GCA_036835165.1 Synergistaceae bacterium
TGTTCCAAAATCCGGGTCTGTCTCCGTGGAGCGCGATGGATGTGTACCCATTTTGGGCCAGAATTTTGGGCAGTGCCTCATAACTGTTCCCGGCGAACCTTGTATAGGCAACTCCGGTTGAAGAAGGGTATAGGCCGGTGTTCACTATGAATTCCGCATCAGAACTGTTGCCCAGGGCGGTCTGGTTGTAAATTTTACTGAAATATGCCGCTTCCCGGACAAATCTGTTGATATTGGGGGTGACTTCGATACCGTTTATTTTGAGGTCTATAACGAACTGCTGCAGAGATTCGACCTGTATGATTATCAGGTTCTTGTTTTTCGCTATGCCGCTGAATTTTCCCTGAAATGGCCTTTGGTCCCTCTCTTTAAAAAATTCCACAACTTCAGATATCTGTTCATCTGAAGGCCTTTTCCTGAAGAAGAAATGAGCAAACGCGTTTCTGGCGTCAGCCATGTGGTAGGTAAGCGCGCCAATATTATTGCATACGGCAGGGCGGTCCCACATTGAACTCAATACACCGGGGACATTTTTCTCATAGGAATAAAATCTGTACCATACGGCCGATGCGCCAAAAATGAAGATCATTATCGAAATAAACAGACGCCTTGCAGTGATTTTTTTGAAAAAGGGGTATGAAGTAAAGCTCCCAGACAAATATATGAAGAGTATTAAGAACGGGATATCTGCAAAATAGAGGAAATCAACAGGGCGGATCAGTGCCGCGACAGAATCCGCTATCTCCCCTACCTGTGTTGAGAGTCCTATGTTCATGAATGTGAACATGTCAGAGTAATAACGGAGGTGGAGAAGGTCGGTCAATGCCAGGATCGTCATCAGTAAATCAAAAACAATGGCGGCATATCCCCTGATCCTTCGCCAGAAGAGAGAAACAGTTACAGTAAGCATCAAAATTATGCCTGCAGATGAAGCTACAGAGGCTAAATATCTCGTAACATGGGGTGAAACTGAATATTCAAGAAAGTAAAACTTGACGAATAAGAAAACAAATAAAAGGAGAAAAAATACCGGTTCTCTTCTGTCGCTGAACTTACCGGCAATATAACTTTTTGCAGACAGCCCCATACCCCAAAACCCCTCTGTTATCTTCCATAGATCCGGTTCAATCTTTTGTAACGCGTAATGATCCCTGAGTCAGCCACAGACAATGACTCAAACTGATCGGTGGTCATGCGCCACACCCAATTGCCGGCGGCCACTCCCGGAATATTCATGCGGGCCGGCGCACCAAGAGAAAGTATATCCTGCATCGGCAATATCGCAATACCGGATGTTGATGAGAGTGCCATATTCACAAAAACTTCAGAGACATTCAGGTCATTGATCTCACGTCCCGTGTACTCGGATACAAGTGATCTCGCATGTTCGTCCGAATCATTTGCCCACCATCCGCAAACTGTGTTGTTGTCATGGGTACCGGTATAGACAACAGAATCCGGTCTGTGATTATGCGGAGCATAAGGGTTTGGGCCGCACTCCCCGTCAAAAGCAAAGAGCAGCACCTTCATTCCGGGGAGGCCAAATTCATCCATGAGTTCCCTGACATCATCGGTTATGATGCCAAGATCTTCAGCTATGAGGGCTGATGCCCGGAGCCCCTCCTCCCTGATCATACCGTGTATGGCATTAAGCAATTCCCTTCCCGGAGTATCCTTCCATTCGCCATTCTCAGCTGTGTCTTCTTCCGCGGGTACTGCCCAACATGCGGAGAAACCCCTGAAATGATCTATCCTTACCAGGTCGAAGTTCTCCAGGGCCTTTTTTGTTCTTGCTATCCACCAGGCAAAGCCGTTTTTCTGCATAATTTCCCAGTTATAGAGAGGATTTCCCCATCTCTGTCCTGTGGCGCTGAAGTAATCGGGAGGTACCCCTGCCACCTTATTGGGTGACCCTTCGGGGTCAAGGTCAAACAGCTCCCTGTTCGCCCAGACATCGGCACTGTCGTACGCCACAAACATCGGGACATCTCCCATCAGGCTTATCCCCTTCCCGTTACAGAAGCTGCGGAAAGCCTTCCACTGCCTGTCGAAGACAAACTGTTCAAAGAACACCAGATCTATTTCATCTTTATTATTTTTTACTCTGATGTAGTTTTCAATGGTATCCCGGTCCTTCAAAGCGAAGGCTTCAGGCCATTCGTTCCATGGCAGATTATCAAATTCACTTTTCAGGAGGGAAAACAAGGCATGATCAGGAAGCCAAAAGGACTCCCTCTTTACAAAATCCTTGTAATCAACTGCCAAAGCCCGGTATCTCTCAATGTCAGCTTCGAACCGCTGCCGCGCGATACGGATCAATTCCTTTATTATTTGATCCGCATATCTGAAGTCTGCTGAAGTTTCCTGTCCGAGGCGGCGGTATCCATCGAGAATTCCGGGATCCAACAGGCCATCTTCAGCCAGCTTCTCGGGGCTGATGAACATACGGTTTCCGGCGAAAGCAGACCTGCCGCTGTATGGCGAATAATATGAGGAACCATCTGTAGGGGTGACAGGGAGTACCTGCCACACACTAAATCCAGAGTCCTTGAGAAAATCCGCAAAACGTTCCGCATTTCTTCCAAGTCCCCCCGTCCCAAAAGGTCCGGGCAGGGATGACAAATGAAACAAAACACCGCTTCTTCTATCCAAAAAGCTTACCTCCGACTTGTCATATCAGCTGGTCATTCTCATCGGGGAGCAGGACAAGGCAGGCAAGAGGCGGCAGTGTCAGCTCAACAGAGTACTGGCGGCCATGGAATGATTTCTTTTCGGTCCTGACTTTACCCATGTTTCCCACGTTCGATCCTCCGTACAATGAAGAATCACTGTTAAGCGCCTCGCGCCAAACTGTATTTTTAGGTACCCCGATCCTGTATCCGGTCCTTATGACAGGGGTAAAGTTGCCAATAAATATTACTTCCCTGCCATTTTTTGATCGGCGAAGAAAGGAGACTACGCTTGAAGAAGAGTCTCCGCAGTCTATCCATTCAAAACCTGCGGGGTCATTGTCCTGTTCCCACAACTGGGGAGTTTTTTTGTAAAAATTATTTAAATCCCTGAACCATTGAAGTATCCCTTTGTGGCTGTCCTTTTCAAGGATATGCCAGTCAAGGCTGATATTATGATCCCACTCTTTCTCCTGTCCGAATTCCCCGCCCATGAAAAGAAGTTTTTTGCCGGGATGGCCCATCATCCATCCAAAGAGGAGCCTGAGATTTGCCGCCTTCTGCCAGCCGTCTCCGGGCATTTTGCCCCACAGAGACCCTTTGCCGTAGACGACCTCATCGTGTGAAAGCGGCAGGATGAAGTTCTCGGAATAGGCATACCACATCCCAAATGTCAGCTTGTTGTGATGATACTGCCTGAAGACAGGATCTTTGGACATATACTGGAGAATATCATTCATCCATCCCATGTTCCACTTGAAATTGAAGCCAAGGCCCCCTATCCATGTAGGCCTTGAAACCATCGGCCAAGATGTCGATTCCTCAGCTGTTACCTGCACATCAGGAAATTCCATGAATATTGTCTCATTGAGTTTTTTCAAAAAATCTATCGCCTCAATGTTTTCTCTCCCGCCGTAAAAATTGGGGATCCATTCACCGGCTTTCCTTGAATAGTCCAGGTAGAGCATCGAAGCCACCGCATCCACACGCAGACCATCGGCATGAAACCTGTCAAGCCAAAAATGGGCCGATGAGAGAAGGAAACTCCTGACTTCGTTCCTTCCGTAATTGAATATACAGCTTTTCCAGTCAGGATGAAAACCCTTTCTCGGGTCTTCGTGCTCATAAAGATACGTCCCGTCGAACTTTGCAAGTCCAAAAGCGTCCGAGGGGAAATGCGATGGGACCCAGTCAAGTATCACTCCTATACCCGCTCTGTGCAGAGAATCTACAAGTACCCTAAAATCGTCCGGCGACCCGTATCGCGCAGTAGGTGCAAAATAACCGGTTGTCTGGTATCCCCAGGAACCATAGAATGGGTGTTCCATGACAGGAAGGAACTCAACATGGGTAAATCCGTTCTCAACGAGGTAAGAAGGCAGTTCTTCCGCCAGCCCGAGCCACGAAAGGCAGCCATCTTCCGCTGTCCTTCTCCAGGAGCCGGCATGTACTTCATATATGGACTGGGGAGCAGAAAGGGAATTTTTGCCCTTCCTTGATGCCATCCAATCTTTGTCTTTCCAGTCAAAAAGAGTCTGGGGGCATACTTTTGAGGCTGTTTCAGGCGGCATCTCCCAAAAAAATGCAAAGGGGTCCCCTTTATCAAGCTTCTCTCCTGTCTGGGTCATTATCGAGTATTTATAGGAAGACCAGTTCCCCACTCCCGGAATGAATCCTTCCCATATCCCTGATGAATCCCATCTCGGGGCAAGTTTGTGGCTTTCCCTGTTCCATCCGTTAAAATCACCCATGACCGAGACCTCACGGGCACCCGGAGCCCATACTGCAAAAAGGACCCCTGCCGTTCCCTGATGGAGCATCGGGTGTGCGCCAAGGAAATTGTAAAGCCTGCAGTGGCTTCCTTCGCGAAAAAGATAGATGTCAGTCTCACCCGCAAGGCTAAGCCCATGGATGATGCCGTTTCCTATTTCTTTTTTCATCGGACGCACCTCCCTGCCTGTAATGATGCTATTATAGCTGATAAGAGAAGGATCATAGCTGAGACTGAAGAAGAGATTCGGGGGGTATATTAATGGGATCGTCATTTTCATACAGGAGTGTAGACGAAGACATATTATCACTGCTTAAATCGGCTATAGGAGAGAAAAACGTCTCCTTTGACGAAGAAAAGCTTATTTCATACTCGCATGACGAGGTCCCCTCATCTGCGTACGGCTGCGATCACAGGGCCGAAGTTATCGTATTTCCCGAAGGACCGTCGGACGTCTCGGAAATTATGAAAATCGCATCGGCACACCGTATCCCCGTTACGCCCAGAGGCGCCGGCACAGGTCTTTCCGGCGGTGCGCTCCCGGTGTTCGGCGGCATACTGATGTCTTTTGAGAAAATGAACAGGATCATAGAGCTCGACGAAAAAAACCTGACAATAACGGTGGAACCCGGAGTGGTGACTTCTGAGATCAGCAAACTGGCAGCCGCGCACGACCTTCTCTACGCAGGAGATCCGTGCAGCGGCGACGCTTCATTCATAGGAGGCAATATTGCTGAAAACGCAGGCGGCAACAAGGTCATCAAATATGGTGCCACCGGCGCACAGGTACTGGCACTGGAAGTAGTTCTGGCGGACGGGTCCCTGACATGGTTTGGCGGGAAAAGACGTAAAGACGTGACAGGACTTGATTTTACTCATTTAATGGCTGGATCTGAAGGTATCCTGGCCATAATAACAAAGGCTGTCCTTAAGCTGCTTCCTCTTCCCAGGCATTCTGTAGACATTTTGGCCGCCTTTCCCGACCCCGAAACTGCCATAGCGTTCGTTCCGCAGATAATAAAAAAGGGGGGCATTATCCCGGCTTCTATAGAATTCATGGATCAAAAGGCACTTACGCTTGCAGAAAGATATCTAAACAATCCGGTCCCGGCAGGCGAAGCAGGAGCAGCACTGATAATCCAGCTTGAAGATAACGACCCTGAGGTCCTTGAGAAGGAGTATGAGAGGGTTGGGACACTCTCAAAAGAAAACGGAGCTTTTGAAGTATACATTGCAGATACAAGGACCACAAAAGAGCGTATATGGCAGGCGCGTAAAGCTGTACCGGAAGCAACTTCCTTTTTTTACAGCAGATACACTAAAGAAGACCTGGCAGTACCCATTGACAGGGTCCCCGACCTTTTGAAAAAGATCAAAGAAGTGTGTGCCGAGGCAAATCTCGAGTGGGTGGCATACGGACATGCGGGAGACGGCAACATGCACTGTACCGTAATTGGTCCGGCTGCTGACAACTGGCACGAAGTGCTGCGGGGGGTGCAGGAAAAAATTTACCCTGCCGTCATAAGCATGGGAGGGACTCTTTCAGGAGAACACGGGATAGGCTTCAAAAGAAAAGGAGACATGAAACTCTTTCTGGACAAAAAACATCTTGAGCTTATAAAAAGAGTCAAACTCGCCTTTGATCCTGACAATATACTTAACCCCGGAAAACTTATCGAGTGGGATGAATAAATGACAACGGGGGCTTACTGATGAAGCCCCCACTTTTTTATCTCCCTATCTCTGTCTTCCTCAACTCCCTGCGAAGTATCTTGCCTGCCGCGGATATTGGAAATTCCCCGAGGAATCCTATCCTGCGCGGAACTTTGTAGTGCGCAAGATGTTTCTTGCAGTAGTCAATAAGTTCCTTTTCCGAAGCACTTTTTCCTTCTTTCAGAATAACAAAGGCCTTGACTATTTCGCCAGCCAGCTTGTTATTTTCCCCAACAGCGGCTGCGGATTGTACCGAGGGATGCTGGCACAGAACATTTTCTACTTCTTGTGGATATACGTTGAAACCGCTGACGATTATTATGTCCGTTGCCCTGTCCACTATAGTGACATAGCCTTCCCTGTCGACACGCACTACATCACCGGTGTTGAACCAACCGTCGAGGAATCTCTCTCTCGTATTTTCCTCATCCCTGAAATATCCGGAGACTACGGAAGGCCCCCTGACCCAGAGGACTCCCTCTTCCTCGATATTAAGCAGATTTCCTTCTCTGTCCCTGATCTGAACTTCGTAGGTATCGAAGAAATGGCCGACTGTGCCAAGTCTGCATTCATCGGCACTGTGCCCGACAGCTACAACGGGGGAACACTCCGTAAGACCATATCCTTCAAGTATTCCTGTACCCATGTACTCCTTGCATCTGGCGTTCAGCTGAACATTCAGCCTGTCCCCGCCGGTTATGACAAATTTGATGCCCTTGAGGCGCTCTCCTCTCTTTGCAAGCGCTCCGAGAAGGAATACCATTATCGTAGGAACTCCGATGATGCAGTTGGCTCCTGACTCTTTTATCGCCTCTATGGTGTGTTCAACGGGGACAAAACCCGGCAGTACTGCCTGGCTCAGTCCGCTCATGAGCGACAGCATTCCTGCCATATTAAAGCCGAAGGAATGAAAATTTGGAAGGACGTTCAGGATGATCGAATCACTGTCGAGTAGTCCGGGGACATGCTTTTTTATCGGATCGATATTTGAAAGCACGTTTGAATGTGTGCATGGGACGGCCTTCGGTGTTCCGGATGTGCCGGAGGTTGAAAAAATGACAGAGTGGTCCTCGCTGCCAGTGATTCCCTTAATGCATCTGAAAGGCTGAAGAGGCTCGTCCGGAGCGGCTTCAAAAACACCAACGGCTGTGCCGTCAGCTGCAGGATCGATAAGTTCACTCTCAGGAGAGACAAATACCACCGAAGGGTCAAGAACCTTCAGTGTGCTTATGAGATTTCCACCGGCTGTTCTTGAATTCATCGGCGCCACTGCACCGCCAAGTCTCCAGCATGCAACAGATATAGCTATTACCATCGGGGAGTTTGGCATTATTAGTGCTATCCTCTGTCCCCGTTCGAATCCGGCAGCCTTTAGTTTGCTCTCACAGTCGAGTGCGAGGCCGTTAAGTCTCTCCCATGACCACCAGACGCCCTTCCACCAGACACAGTTGGCGTGCTCTCTCCCCTTCCAGGCAGAGACGAACCTCATTTCCAGTCTCTCTTTGCTTGATCCTGATATCATGAATGCGATCCCACCTGTTTTACGGAATGTAAAAAAACAATTATAAGACTTTTATGCTCTTTTTGACGACATAATCATCAAGGAAAGCAAGGATCCTACTGGTCTATGTTTTTGGTCCTGACCCTTCTTTGAAATATGCCCTTTTCGTTAGGACAATAAATTACTGCCATGGCTTTGTTCAGGGGGCCGTGCGTCCTCGGATCGATGGTAACAGTGGCATGGACTGCAGGAAAATTTTTTGTCGAAAGCAATGCGTGCCTTATAGCTTCTCCCCTGTATCCAGAGGCATTATACAGCGCATTCGCGACCCATCTGACCCCATCATATGCAAGCAGGGCCGCTTCCACATCGTAGGCAGGGAGGTTTTCATTGTAGAGTGTCCGGTAGTCCTTCATTACTGAACGTATCTGGGGGTCAAGGTCTGAAATCTCATTTATCCACCAGCTGCCGGCAAAGGTCCTGTCATTTTCGGGAACCAAATTTTCGGTGTAACCCTCTGCCAAAATCGTTTGGCTGTATCCGGCCTCCCTTACGGACCTGAATATTGATCTCATGTCCATACCTTTTCCGGGAATGATCAGGACTTCGGCTCCGCTTTTGGTTATCGCTTCCATTGCGGCTGGATTGTCGGAGCTTTCTTTCATCCGCATGCTGATGTCAGCCGTTACCCTGCCGCCAAAAATTTTGACCCATCTATGAGCTGATTCGTGCAGTTTCAACGATGTTTCGTCTCCCGGATCATAGAGAAAAGCTGTATTTTTGCTTGAAAGACCCTGTACAGCAAAATAGGCAAGCATCTTTGCCCTCGCATCGGTATCGTTTGCTATCCGGAATGAATAGAGGAATGGTTTTTCCCCCTTCATCACAGCGCCGTAAGTCAGATCTGAATTTGTGATGACAAGAGGAACGCTGATCTCGTCAGCTATGGCCGAGAGCATCCGGGCTTTTTCCTGAGATGCGGAAGTCATCATTACAAGGATGCTTTTGTCATTCATAACTTTGCTGACGCTTACTTCTGCTTCAGCAGTATTATGAGGAAGGTCGTAACCAATTATTTTTATTTTATACCCCCTAATGCCACCCTGTTTATTTATCTGTTCAACAGCGAGCTGAGCGGCTCTGAGCTGATTATGCCCCGACTGTGCGGCTTCCCCTTTCATGGGAGCGAAAAATGCTATCCTGAACTCATCACCTACCGGGTTTCTCTGACTGCCGATCTGAAAAAACAGGACAACGATGGCAAGCAATGCAGCAATAAGGACTATGCCGTTGTAAAACGATTTTTTTCTTATCCACATCGTCCTTGGCTTGTTTGAGATGCCTCCGACGATCCTTCTTAGGTTCCCCGGCCTAGCTACCAGATCCTCCGAACCATTATCTTCGCTTTTGCATTCTGTCATTTCTTCCTTTATGACCTGACCCAGGATCCGCAGAACATCCTCGGCATCACTGGGCGAAAACCCCAGATTCTCTGCGAGCTTTGTCCTGAAGTACATCTCATTTTTAGTGCTTAGCCTTGAATTGAGAGTCCACCCTGATCTGATCATATAGCGCAGTGCAAATGTAAATCTGAAATTTGCAGCATCATCAGAAGGATTCCTCGCTTCGAGGAACTGAGAGAGCCTGTCAGGGTCTTCCAGTATGCAGAGACCATAATCTTCGATCAGCTTTTCAAGAACGATTTTTATGCCTTCAGCCAAAGACAACACTCCTCACTGTTAAGAGTATAGCCTGCCCGGAGCATGTCTGCAATAACGATGGATAACTGCTTGCATAAGACGGAGAATGGTGTGCCGTTGAAAAGCGCAGGGCGTCCACGACCCTGCGCTTCGGCATAAATATGGACCAATGAGATTTTTGCGTCTAACCGTTATTGAATATTTCCTCCCTGATCCTCTTTTCCTTTTTTTCGTAAAAAGATAATATCAGGGCTTCCAAAGAGACTTCAGCCTTCCATCTGTACGGCCAGCGGTGCTCTCCGTTCCTGTCCCTGCACAACAGGACAGGCTCTCCCCTCATCTCCGAACCGTAACACTCCACGGTGCATATCTTTCTAAGCTGGACCGGCATCATGGATGCCCCGCATTCCGGACAGGGCATTGACTCTTCAAAAAGAAGGAGGTCCGCGACATCAGGTTCAAAATCTCTCCCCCAGCAGCATCCTGTCTTGTGGTAATCAGGCCGGTTGCCTCCCACTACAAAGTTCCTCCCGCCGACAAGAGAATTGTCAGCCACCATATGAACTCCTTCGGGAACTCCAATAGGACCGCAGAATCCGGCTACTTCGCCGAATGAAGATACTATCTCTTCGCTTTCAGCCTTCCTGAAGGAAGCCCCCTTGAATTTAGAATCTATATACGTCGAGAGCTTGTTTATGCTTATGTTTCTGTCGCCCCTGATCATCGCAAAGAGAAGAGTCTTTTTGCCTCCCGGCAATATAATGGTATAAAGCATTGCCTTAAGTGTCTGCGACGGATGAAGTCCCAGCTGCTCGCACAACAATGGGATAGTGTGTGCTCCGGGGGTATGCACATCCTTTACATTTTCCATTTCAACGCCAGAGTTCACCGGCTCTGAAGTACAGACATAAGCGGAATCCTGGTGACAGTAACCCGAACATCCGGAGCAAATCAGACCCTCCATCTCATACAATGACCCTTTGTTCGTTGAACATACACCTGCCATCCTGTTAACGGTTCCCGGACTTACCTCCAACAGATAATCAAAGTCCGGGATATAGCGTTCTATTATCGAACGGATCGTGTCGGCAGCCATAGCCGTCTTCAACTTTGCATTTTCTTCATCTGCCGCCCATCCCCAAAGTCTGAGCTTTCTTCCCGAGATCAACATCCAGGAAAGTGCTTTCTCGCCATACTCCCTGACATAGCGTTCCGCAAGGGAATTGACTGATTCATCAGATGCGCTGCAATCTATATGCTGTATCCCGTTTATCTCAAGCAGAGCTTCCTCAAGTTCCCCTGCTATGCTGTTGATCATGCTCCTGCCTATGGGAAGCAATATCAGTTCACCGGTCTTAGCGTTGTAAACACCGCCGCCTTCCATTACAAGAGCAATGAGTCCCGCATCTTTTACCTTTGCCGGGGGGGTTTTTGTTTCCGGAATGAAAAGTTCCCTCATTCAATTACCTCCTTTATTGATTTTCAATATATAATACTACATAGTTTGCAATATATCCATTTGTATAAAAAATTACAATAATATTACCATTTGACGACATGCCAGACCACTTTCTGTAACAAATTCCACAATATTTATGGAGGTCCGCCATGAAAAATATTGCACATTGTATGTTTCTTGCTCTGTCTCTGCCAATTTTTTTTCTGATTTCTGCCGCAGGGTGGAGAGTGGATGTTTTTCAGTTGGAAGGCCCCGAAGGAAAGCTTATCTTTCAGTCTCCGGTCTCACTTGGACACAGGTTCACGACACGCTATATACACTCTGTCGAACTGACTCCTGTCGAGGATGAATACAGAGTGGTCCGGGGACTTCTCTGGACATGGGAGGAAAGGGTCAGATCCACAAATGCGGGGCTTCCCTTCGACAAACCAAGATACGGAAGGTTCATCGACACAGGAGAATGGATGATCTTCCAGGGGGGAAGGATGTCATGGAAGGAATATTACTACAGGATAGGCAACAATAAGATCGGCCGCAATCAGGCAGTGCTTGAACCCTATGGACGGAGGGATCTTTTTGAACTCTTTGCAGGTGAACGCCTGATAGTCCGAATACTTAAAATGCCCCTTGTATCCGCAAGATTCTATCGCACAAAAACACTTGAAAACGCTCCGATGGGCGTACCCCCAATGGAGGGCGGATCGCGCTGATCAAATATAAAGATCCAGCATAAAAAAGAATATTCCTGAAGCTCCAACCACTATTTCGGGCAGATGTCCCAGCCTCTCGGGGACTATTTGCTTCACTTTGCTGAATCCTCTTCCAGACAACGGTACAAGTATTATCTGCACCAACATTACCCTTATCCAGAATGAGATAAAATCGACAAGAAACATTCTGAAACCTATGAAACCGAAAGAGAGGCCAAGGCGCACCGGGAAAAATAGGGAGACTATCATTGCCGGCGCAAGAGTTGACCTTATCGCATCAAAGATCTCCGGTATCTGTACATTGTCAACGATCCTTGTCTTTGTGACTCCTCTTGAAGGTGAGACTGCTGATAAGAGCAGCAGAAAAATGATCGAGCCGGCCTTTCCCCATATGCCTGTTACAGTCCAGAGAGATGTCGCTGTGAAAGTTTCAAGGCTAAAGATGCTCCCGGGCATTCCCCTGTTCAGCGCATACCATGAGAGCATTCCTCCGGCGGCGATCAGCGTAACGGCAAATTTGGAGAGGACGAAAAGTTCCCTGGGATCAAAAGACTGGTATATCTCGCCTGAAAATGCTTTCATTCCACGAATGTAGAGTCCCTGTGCTGCCAGAAGGAGAAATACAATGGCTATGAAATCCCCCTCCGTCTCAACAAACTGGGGGAAAGAACCCATTGGTATAAATAGGAAGATGATAAGAAGGCAGAGGCAAGATGCATACAGTAAAGGCGGAGGACACCTGTCAGCACACCTTCCGGCAAGAAACCTTCTGTAAGGCGCAAAGACAGATGCATCCGTACCCTGTATATCGTACAGTACATTTTCCGCCCCTATAAAAAGGAGGGATATCGTCAAAACTAAAATCATCAAAGAGCTACCTGAAACAAGAGTGAGTAAGAATGAAAAAAGCATATTAGGCCTTTCTGCACGATAAGAAATATTTATTACACCGTTGAATTATACAACATCCAGGAGCCCCTTTTCCCTCAGTTTCATGTGGATCGGAGATTCAATCACATTCAGTGTTCGTTTCATATACAGAGACAAAAAGATCGCTCCAAAACCGAAGACAAGCCCTGAAAACGTTCCTCCGAAAATATCTGCCAGTGCCCCGGCTGTGAGAGATCCCAACGGCCCTACTCCGATGCTGCCAACTGTATAGAGACTCATCACGCGTCCCCTCTTGTCATCCTCGATTATGCTCTGCACCAAAGTATTGAAACACACTGAACCCGTCGACATGCCAAAGCCAAGGACCGTAAGTGCTGCGCAGGAAAGTTCAACAGACCTGAAAAGAGAGAATCCGGCAAGTCCGGCCCCAAACATCCCCACGCTGTAAACAGCCCTTACATGAAGCTTGCTAATCGGTACAAGGCTGGCCTGATAAATGACTCCGATGATCGCTCCAAGCCCCACCGAACCAAGAAAAAATCCAAGAGTGGAGGCGTCGCTCTGAAATACGTTTCTGGCAAAGAATGGCAATAGTGTTGCATAGGGAAAGCACAGGAAAAAAAATACCGAAGAAGTCAAAATTATCTTTTTCAAGGCATAGAATCCCAGCATATATTCAAGTCCTTCCCTGAAACCATGCCAACCGCCCTTCGGGATAGTCATCTCAACTTTTTTGATCTTTAGGCGTGTGAGAGAAAATATCACCGCAATGTATGCTATCCCGTTCAGAAAAAAACACATAGTCTCACCCACTGCCTCTATTGCAAAACCTGCAAAAGCAGGTCCAACGAGCCTGGCAAGATTAAATATCGTGGAGTTTATCGTCAGTGCGCTGTTAAGTTGGTCTGGCCTGTCAAGCATCCTGACAACGCTTGCCTGGCGTGCGGGAAGATCTATTGAAGTGATAAGTCCAAGCATGAAGCTGAGAAAGAGGACCTGTCCGTATCTTATTATACCGGTGAAATCAAGGAATGCGAGTGAAAATGCCTGCAGCATACAGAGAGTTTGAGTTATGATCAGTATTTTTTTCATATCGTAACGATCAAGTATCGATCCGGCAAAAAAACCTGTAATGAGGATCGGGGCCTGATTTGAAAGTTCGACCAACCCAAGTCCTGCAGCAGAACCAGTCAATCTGAGCACCAGCCAGCTCATGGCAAGCCTCTGCATCCATGTGCCGATAAGAGAAACAGACTGCCCGAATATGAAAATCCGAAAGTTTATGGCACTCAGAGCCATAAACGCCTTCATTCTGTAGATACCGCTCAACATACTGCATTCTCCGGAATTAAAGTATTTTACCAAGTATAACAGATAGCGGTCGCGGCATTCCGTGATAAGGACATAAAAAAGGGCCCCGCTTCTGCGGGACCCTTTTATTAAGCTGTCTCTGAAGAGCCCTTACTTAATAAGTCCCTTCTCTTTGTAGAACTTCGCTGCGCCGGGGTGAAGAGGTGCTGTCAATCCGTCGAGTGCGCCCTTCAATGTGATCTCCTTGCCCTTTGCGTGGACTGCTGCTATGTCGTCAAGGTTTTTGAACATTGAGCTGACGAAATCATAGACCTGCTGCTCGGGAACATCTTCATGGGTGATGAGGATAGCCATAACGGCCGGTGTAACTGTATCCTTGTCGATACCCTTGTATGTTTTGCCGGGGATCTTGCTTGCCACAAAGAAGGGATACTTCTTATTGAGCTTGTCAAGGAAGGCCTTGTCAAAGTTGAGGAGGCTGACATCCTTGGTGGTCGTGAGGTCCATGATGGCTGCTGTCGGGTAGCCGGCTACGACAAAGCCTGCGTCGATCTGGTTGTCCTTGAAGCGGCTTGCAGTGGCGGCGAAGTCAAGGAAGTTAGCCTGCTTAAGGTCTTTGTAGGTAAGTCCCGCAACTCCGAAGATAGCCTGGACGTCGCCCTCAACGCCTGATCCCGGTGCACCCACGCCTACACGCTTGCCTTTAAGGTCACCGATCGATTTGATGCCGGCGTCTTTTGCGATAACGACCTGAACGTGTTCAGGGTAGAGAGAGGCTATGGCACGGATATTTTTGAGTGGCTTACCCTGGAACATAAGCTGGCCGTTTACCGCCCAATAGGTTATGTCGTTCTGTACGAACGCGATCTCTATACCCTTTGTGGCGATAAGGTTGGCGTTGGCGACTGAAGCGTTTCCTGTCTCTGCCGTGCACTGGATCTTACCGTCTTTTGTTACCGCTGCCGCAAGGGCTCCGCCTACTGCATAGTAGGTACC
>DAITML010000023.1:0-22942 GCA_036835165.1 Synergistaceae bacterium
GGGAATATGGCAGCCAGTCTCTTCATTGAGGGCAGCATAGTGACTACAACGACCAGGGCAAAGGAAGTTCGCAGAGTAGCCGAGAAGCTTATCACCAAAGCTAAATCAGGCAGCCTCAACGACCGTCGTCTTGTCGTGGCACGCTTACCGCATAAAGAGGCTGTTACAAAGCTTTTCAATGAACTTGGACCCAAATATGCCGGCCGCAACGGCGGCTATACAAGGATAGTGAAACTTGGCGCCCGTGTCGGCGATGCTTCCGAGATGGCGGTTATACAGCTGGTCGATTAGTTTAATGAATTCAGGTACGACCCTTTGTCTCGAGGGCGCGGAATTCCAGTATCCGGAGACCGAAAAAAAAGTACTTAAAGGCATAGATCTGGAAATCCGCGCCGGAGAGTGGACAGCACTCCTCGGACCTAACGGATCAGGAAAATCCACCTTGCTTAAATTGTTCAATGCCCTGCTGCTACCATCGCAGGGCCGTTGTTTTATTGACGGCATTGATACAAAAGAAGCTGATAAGGTCGAAATTATCAGGTCAAAGGTTTCGATCGTATTCCAGAACCCTGAAGATCAGATAGTGGCTTCAGTAGTGGAAGAGGACACGGCCTTCGGTCCTGAAAATCTGGGACTGTCCTCCGACGAGATCAAAAGCAGGGTAAATAACGCCCTTCTGGGAGTCGGGCTTTGGGAAAAGAGAAAGCATGCGGTGTCTTCCCTCTCCGGGGGACAAAAACAGAGGCTTGCACTTGCCGGTGTTCTTGCTATAAGACCCGGAACGCTTCTGCTGGATGAAGCGATGTCTATGCTGGATCCGGCCTCAAGGAAAAGTTTCCTCCAACTTATCAGGAATGAACACCGTTTAGGGTCTACCATAGTCCAGGTGACCCACAGGCTGGACGAGATAGCTGCTTCAGACAGGACTGTTGTGATTGCAGACGGGAAAATCTTCTGGCAGGGAAGAACAGAAGATTTTTTGTCGCTGGAAGAGATCAGGCTGAGGGAGATGGGGTTCTCCAAACCGCCTCTCGCCGTACTTAAGGAAGAGCTGGCCAATAGCGGGATCCTTCCGGCGTCGACAAAGCCTGATATAAACGAGATAAGGGAAAAATTATGTCTCTCATTGTAAGGGATCTTTCATTCACATATAACCAGGGTTTGCCGACCGAAGCTTCAGCTCTTAAAAGCGTCTCATTTACAGCAGAAAAGGGCGAGATCCTTTCTGTTGTCGGCCATACAGGCAGCGGAAAATCAACTCTCGCAATGCATCTGAATGGGCTTATTCTGCCCCAGCACGGTGAGGTTACTGTTGAGGGAATGGCAATAAAAAAGAAATCTTCAGACCTTAGGAAGATACGCCAGACAGTAGGACTTGTATTCCAATACCCCGAACAACAGATATTTGCTGAAACAGTTATGGAAGAGATCTCATTCGGTCCCTCCAACTGGGGTCTGAGCAGCGATGTGCTTGAGGCGCGGGTCTATGCTGCGATGGAAATGATAGGGCTTGACCGTTCTCTTGTTTCCGCCAATCCCTTCATGCTTTCCGGAGGAGAGAAGAGAAGGGTTGCAATAGCCTCAGTCCTGGCTTCGGATCCCGACTATCTTGTACTTGACGAACCTGCGGCCGGACTTGATTTTAACGGCCTCTCCGAACTGATGTCACTCCTGAGGTCCATGTCAGGAAGGGGAATATGCGTTATTCACATCACCCATGACCTTGAACTTGCACTGGAAATCAGCGACAGGATACTGGTCATATCGGAAGGGGCTCTTATTGCAAGCGGCTCTCCTTCTGAAATATCCGAAATACTTTCCAATATTGATGTAAAAGGCCTCATACTTCCGGATATACTCTCCCTCTCCTATGAATTGAAGGGAAAAGGCCTGAATGTTGATATTACTTCTGACCCTCATGAACTGGCAGAAGATATTAAGGCGGCAAGAATAAAATGCCGCTGATGAAGGGAATGACCCTTGGCCAGTATATTCCGGCTGATTCTTTATTACACAGACTGGATCCGAGGTGTAAACTGCTGATAACGGTAGTATCAATGGTTTTGATCTTTATGACCGGGAACTTTCCGGCAATGTTCCTTTGGGCCCTTATGATCCTCACTTTGTCCAGAGTATCAAAGATACCGGCAAGATCACTGTTAAAATCAGCAAAACCAATACTTGTCCTTATCATCTTCACATCATTCCTTCACATTTTTTTTACCGGAGGAAATAATGTCTATTTCATGATAGGGCCCTTAAAGGCAAGTGCAGAAGGCACTGTAACAGCCTTTAGGATGGGATCGCGGCTTTATCTGCTTGTGCTTTTCACTGCGCTGCTTACGTTTACCACAAGTCCTTCCGAACTTTCTGACGGTCTTGAAGCAGTTTTCTGCCCTCTGTCGCGTTTCGGATTTCCCGCACACGAGGTTGCAATGATGATGACAATAGCATTGAGATTTATTCCGACTCTTTTTGATGAAACCGAGAGGATAATAAACGCTCAGCTATCAAGAGGGGCGGATTTTGAAACCGGCGGCCTGATCAAAAGAGCCAAAGCATATATACCCGTCCTCATTCCGCTGTTTGTCCTTGTATTCAAGAGAGCGGACACGCTTGCTTCAGCTATGGAGGCAAGATGCTACAGGGGGGGGAAAGGCCGGGTAAGGATGTATCCGCTTATATGGGGAAGATTTGAAAACAGTGCAATTATTATCTTCACGATCTTTTCAGCAGCAGTTTTGCTGTTGAGCAGGTACTGCTGATCATGGCAAGGTACGCAGCAGAATTAAGCTATCACGGAGGACTCTACTCAGGGTGGCAGATCCAGCCTTACTCTCCTTCTGTGCAGGAATCTGTGGAAGATGTACTTTCAATGCTGAATAAGGAACATGTCTCCGTAACCGGTGCAGGAAGGACCGACTCAGGAGTACACGCCAGGGCTCAGGTCTGCAGCTTTGACATGGCAAAAGAGTGGGATGAATACAAACTTCTTATGGCTGTAAATGCAAACCTTCCGGAGGGCATTTCCATAAATAGGGTCGCCCTGGTCAGGCCCGACTTCCATGCCCGGTACGACGCCGTTAAGAGAGAATATGTCTATTTTCTGTGGACCGGCAGGACTATGTATCCCCATATCGCACAATTTGTATCTTGGGTCAGGGGAAGAAACTATGATTGGGATCTTGCTGCAAAAGCCTGTACATTTCTTCAGGGAGAACATAATTTTGCAAATTTCTGCCGGGCATCCAACCTTCCTGAAGATCCGGTAAGGACTATTTACAGCATAAAACTTCACAGACGGAGAGAACTGCTCTGGCTTAGAATATTAGGAAATGGTTTTTTGACGAACATGGTAAGGATGATAATGGGAAACCTTGAAATGATAGCAAAGGGCGAAAGGGAGCCTGAATGGATAAGATCACTGCTTGAACCGGGAGTTGACAGAAACACAACAGGCAGGACTTTTCCTCCCAACGGTCTCTTCTTGTGGAGGGTATACTACAATGAATCATTGTGGAATAGCCATGAGAGAGCTCTTTGATGTAAAATGGTTTTGTTTGTGAGCAGGGGCCTTTACGGGGCATCCTCGATATTTTGGGAGGCTGACTGATTTGTGGAGCAAGGATATTGGGATTGATCTTGGAACCGCCACTGTAATAGTATTTATCAAGGGAAAGGGAGTAGTCCTTAGGGAACCCTCCGTGGTAGCGTTGGATCAGAATTCTGGCAAGATCCTCTCTGTTGGTGAGGATGCTAAGGTTATGATAGGAAGGACTCCTGAAAACGTGGTGGCGATCCGTCCCCTTCGTGACGGGGTGATCGCTGATTACACAATGACAGAGGTAATGCTCAGAGAGTTCATCAAGAAGGTAACGTCCGGCATGGAAAGGATAGTAAGACACAGGGTAATGATAGGTGTCCCAGCAGGCGCCACAGATGTTGAAAGGCGAGCTGTACTTGAAGCCGCTCTTGAAGTTGGGGCTAAAGAGGCATATCTCATAGAAGAACCAATGGCTGCTGCAATAGGAGCAAATATGCCGGTAGGCGAACCTGTCGGAAACATGGTCGTTGACATAGGAGGAGGAACAACAGACATTGCAATAGCCTCTTTGGGAGGTCTCGTTGTTTTTGAATCGCTTCGTGTTGGCGGAGATAAATTTGATGAAGCTATAATCAGGTATATGAGACGACAGTACAATCTTGCCATAGGAGAACAGACAGCGGAGGATCTGAAGAAGACGATAGGGTCCTGCAGAGAAAAGACTCCCGAAAAGACCATGGATATCAGGGGCCGCGACCTTGTCCAGGGCCTTCCCAGACAGATAACCGTCTCAAGCTCTGATGTTGCCCGCGCTATTGAAGAACCTGTGGGATACATCGTGGCGGGAATAAAGAGAGTGTTGGAAAAAACACCCCCGGAACTTGCTGCTGATGTAATAGACAGAGGTATTATCCTTACCGGAGGCGGAGCATATCTTAACGGCCTTGATCAGCTGATAATTGAGGAAACTGAGATCAATGCGGTCGTCGCTGAGTCCGCATCCGAATGTGTGGCACTCGGTACAGGAATTGCTCTCGAATCCCTTGATAAACTAAAAGAGACCGGGGCAATATATTCAGCAACCAGGCGTGGATATAAGGGAAGATAGAGTAAAAATACAGAACATTAAATTTGCACCGCTTAAAATATGCTTCGGCAATAAAAAGAAACCAACAAGATCGCATAATTCACAACATGGCGGAATTTTTCAAGATAAAAATTGAAAGCGGAATGACGGCTCTCCAAGGTCAAATATTCAGAATAGTTAAACTAAATTTTATCCCATAATTTATTATAGTTTATGATATAATTCATCCTCAATCTAAGTTATAAGATTGAGGATGAATTAATTATTTTCAGCCGATTAAATGATGGTTTTTGTAATTTTTAAAAAAATATTGTCTTTGGGTAACCTTAAATTTGGTTATTCAAACAAGGAATTGCGTATTGTATTCTGGAAATTAAGACTTGATTTAGGAAGAGTCAACTACTAAACTTATTAATGGGCAGTATGTGATATTGAACTAATATAGATAACTGGTACATAATTCTAAGGAGGTAGTGTAAATGACAGCAAACTTTTCAGTAGCGCCCAAGGATGTATTTAAGACAATCGAAAGCCTTTTGCTCAGAGACGGTTTTGATATCGTAATCGATATGGAAAAATCCAAGGGCAGCCATATCCATGATTCAGCAAGCGGGGCCGACTGGCTTGACTTTTATACCTTCTTTGCGTCATCGCCTTTCGGAATGAACCATCCCAAGCTTGAGACGCCCGAGTTCAAAGAAAAGATCTTCCGCGCAGCGATCAACAAGGTTGCGAACTCCGATATCTATACCCAGGAAATGGCCGAGTTCATAAAGATGTTCGGAGAGGTGGCAGTCCCTGACGGTTTTAAACACACATTCTTCATCGACTACGGTACTCTTGCCGTTGAAAATACCTTTAAGGTAGCAATGGACTGGAAGGTCAGCAAGCTTCTTGCTGCAGGCAAGATCACAAAGGGAGAGGCGTACGACGGCAAGATCGGGACAAAGATAATGCACTTTAACGAGGCATTTCACGGTCGCAGCGGATACACGCTTTCCGTTACCAACACCAATGACCCTAATAAGCACCAGCGTTTTGCTAAATTCACTGATTGGCCGCGCGTTCTCAACCCCAAGATCACTTTCCCGCTCGAGGATCACATCGGCGAGGTCGAGTGGCTTGAAGCACAGTCGCTTAAACAGATCAAGCACGCGATAGCAAACGACCCGAATGGTATTGCTGCTATCATCATCGAAACTATACAGGGCGAGGGCGGCGACAACCACTTCCGTACTGAATACTACCAGCAGCTTCGCCAGATCTGCGATGAATCTGACATAATGCTGATCTTCGACGAAGTCCAGTGTGGAATGGGGATCACCGGCAAGATGTGGGCATGGGAACATCACGCACCGGTCAAACCCGACATCTTCTCATTCGGTAAAAAGGCCCAGGTATGCGGGCTGGTTGCAGGTCCGAGGGTAGATGAAGTTGAGAAGAACTGTTTCAATGTTTCAAGCCGCATCAATTCAACCTGGGGAGGAAACACGGTCGACATGGTCCGTGCAGCCAAGTACCTTGAGATCTACCGTGAAGAGAAGGTGCTCGATTATGTCAGCAACGTTGCAGGCCCGGCACTTCTTAATGGACTCTACGAACTTCAGGCTGAATTCCCAGAGTTCATAAGGAACGTCAGAGGCAAAGGACTTATGTGCGCATATGACATTTGCTCACCGGAACTTCGCGACAAGTTCCTCAAAGAATGCCATGCAAACAAGATGCTCATCCTCGGCTGCGGCAGCAACACAGTACGCTTCCGTCCCGCACTCAATGTTCCAATCGCAGACCTTGAAAAGGGAATTGAGATTTCGCGTGCGGCAGCGAAGGCCGTTTTCAAAAAGTAAAAATTTAAATATTCACTTAAAGTTGCTTTTAATTAAACTGGTCCGGCATTAGCCGGACCAGTTTATATTTTGCGGTTTATGGATTATTATTGAAAAACAGGTAAAATTATCCTGCTATAATGTCAGTGATCGTGTTATTTTTTACGGGTTTTAGAAATCGTGGATCGAGGAGAGAATCCATTGTTTGAGCTCTTCAGAGAAATCAACTGGAGTCTTCTGGGAACGCTGGCCGCGGTCAGTGCGCTTGTTGCATGGGCCGGTGACATAATTGGGATGAAACTTGGTAAAAAACGTGTAACTTTTTTAAAGCTTCGCCCCAAATATACTTCAAGGATAATCTCAGTGATCACAGGGATCGGAATAGCGCTCTTCACCCTGCTTGTTATCAGTGTCGCTTCGGAACCCGTAAGGACAGCTCTTTTTAGTATGAATTACGTCCAGAACCAGATAACAAATTTGACGGCAGAACTGCAGCAAAACAGATCAAACCTCCAGGGAATGGAACTTGAGCTTTTCAGGAGCAAGGGCGATGTAATTGAAAAACAGGAAGAGCTCAATTCTCTTGAACATAAACTTGCAGCAGGAACCAAAAGCCTTACTGAAGCCAGGGCAGAACTGGTAAAAATGACTGAAATAAAAGAAAAGACAGAGGAAGAACAGAAAGTGCTTTTGCAGGAAAAGGCAGTTTTGGAGCAGGAAACTAGGAAACTTGAATCCTCTGTGGCCTCTCTTAAAGATGAGGCTGAACGCCTCAAATCAGATATACAGCGTCTGAGAGAGGGAAGGATAGCTGCTTTGACCGGAGAAAAACTGGCACAGGGCGTGATAGCCGGACCGGAAGTTACTTCCCATCAGGTAGATCAGGCTCTGGAAAGGCTGATAGAAGAAACGCAGGCACTGCTGGCTTACCGTTTTGGGATAAAACCTGAGTCAATAAAAAAACCGATAGTTGATAAAAGTTCTGTGGACAAGGCAAAGTCCGTCCTCTTAAAGAACCCCGGACGTTGGCTGCTCAGGCTGAGGGCACTCTCTAATGCAGTGGAGGGAGAGCCTGTAATGACCGAGCTTGAGATTTACAATACCAAGAGGATATTTACTTCAGGCGACATGCTGGCGGAGAAAGTTATAACCAAGGGGGCCTCGAGGGAAGATGCAGAAGAGACCCTTTTCCTCATGCTCAGAGATGTAAATCTGAGGGCTGCAAGAGATGGAGTACTTAGGGATCCGTTGAGCGGAAACGTGGGATCTATAGACACTACTGAATTCATGCAGGTGATAGAGGATGTATCTGATGCCAAAAGAGATGTCAGGCTGAGGATATTTGCCGCCGAGGACATTTATACGGAAGGTCCTGTCAAGATCAGATTTGAATTAAAATAAACCGAGTTGCTTTAAGTATCGTTTTCTTTTCAAGATCGCAAGCATCGGCAATGTTATTGGGACTTAGGAGCCAGACGGAAAGAGGTTTGCCATATGCTGATAGTGGCTTGTCAAAAATGCGGCGAAGTCAAGGTCCTTGCAGGTTCGCCCGGATCGGACGGGGTTGCCCGCGCAGTTTGGACTTGTTCGAAATGCGGCGCTGGGCAGGTGATGGAGCTTACAATAAGCAAGGATGCAAGACGCGGTGATCTGCGGAAGATAATAGGCGGACTGGCACTTGCCGGCCGACTTCCCGAGAGAGATGATGCCTGTGGGGAAGACGGCAGCTCCTGTGATTTTGATGAAGAAGAGACTGAGGATGATCTCGATGAAACAAAGTATTAATTCTAACGGTGATTTTTGCCCGGGGTACTATTTTTACGACAGCAAGCTGGCAATCACTCCCGAAGAACTTCAGGATCTTTACAGATTTACCAGATGGGGCAGGAGCCGCTCGCTTGAGCAGATCGAAAAAATGCTTGAGGGAACGAGTATGTGTTTTTCGGTCAGATACGACGGCAAATTGGTAGCTTTTTGTCGGATAATTACAGATTTTGTTTTTAGGGGATCACTTTGGGATATACTTGTACATCCTGATCATCAGGGAAAGGGGCTTGGCTCAAGCCTTTTAAGCTACGCACTCACGCATCCGGCAATAAGGCCTGTCCCGGTGATAGTGACATACACCAGTGAACTGATCGAGTTCATGTGCAAGCTTGGTTTTGAGTCAAGAGAAGGACTGCTTATACTCCAGCGCAGACCGATAGAGTACTCCTGAGACATTAGGCTGATATCGGATATAACACACTTTTCAAAATGGGTTTTTGGCAATAAAATCTTTTGACGGCATGCTGGAGATCAGCTGCGAATAAAATACGGAGGTGTTTGTGATATGAGCAAAGAAAGGTACCTCATTACGTCGGAATCAGTGACGGAAGGCCACCCTGACAAACTCGCAGATCAAATATCGGACGCAATACTTGATGCGATACTCAAGGAAGATCCGATGGGAAGGGTAGCATGTGAGACTCTTGTCAGCACAGGGCTTGTCGTAATAGCAGGCGAGATAACTACCAACTGTTATGTAGACATCCCAAAGATAACAAGGGAAACGGTAAAGGAAGTAGGTTACACAAGGGCAAAGTATGGTTTTGACGGCGATACCTGCGCAGTTATCACTGCAATAGACGAACAGTCTTCCGATATAAGCCAGGGTGTAGACAGAGCCCTGGAGGCAAGGGAACTCTCGGATGATGAGATAGACAAGGTTGGAGCCGGAGACCAGGGATTGATGGTAGGCTATGCCTGCGATGAGACTGAAGAACTGATGCCGATGCCGATCTCACTGGCCCATAAGCTTACAAGAAAACTGGCCGAGGTCAGGAAGAATAAGACGATCCCATACCTCAGGCCGGATGGCAAAGCGCAGGTCACTGTAGAGTATGTTGACGGCAAACCGTTCCGTGTGGATACCATTGTCATAAGCACACAGCACCATCCCGCAGTTGATCAGAAACAGATAGCGGAGGATGTTGAGAAATACGTTATTGCACCCGTTATTCCGGAATCTTTGATAGAAAAAAAACCCAGGATACTGATCAACCCCACAGGCCGTTTCGTTATGGGAGGTCCTCAGGCCGACAGCGGCCTTACGGGCCGAAAGATCATAGTTGACACTTACGGCGGAGCCGTCCCTCACGGAGGAGGAGCCTTTTCAGGCAAGGATCCGACGAAGGTTGACCGCTCAGGAGCCTACATGGCAAGATACGTGGCAAAAAATGTTGTGGCATCCGGACTTGCTTCTGCATGTCAGATACAGGTTGCATACGCGATAGGTGTTGCCAAGCCGGTTTCAATAATGGTGGAAACTTTTGGGACAGGAGTTGTCTCAGACGAAAAGATAACGGAGCTGATAAGGGAGCACTTTGATTTCCGCCCGGCGGCAATAATAAGAGACCTTGAACTGCGCAAACCGCGCTACAAAAGAATAGCTGCCTATGGTCACATGGGGCGGATAGATCTTGACCCCATCCCGACATGGGAACGCACAGACAAAGCAGAGATACTGAAAAAGTCGGCAGGTCTCTAGTTTAGTAACTATCATGCCGGAAAGAACACCGAAGAGCGGTCGGGAATATTTATCCGGTGCCCACTCTCGGTGTTCTTTGTTAAAATTTCCCGGTTTTGGCGTCTTTGAGACACTTTCTCATTTTGTATGGCCCCAATCCTGTTCGGTTTGCGGCAAAATAGGAGTTTCATGCTGTGACAAATGTCTCCGTTCAGCTGCAGCTCCTCTTCTGCCGTTCTGTGCCAAGTGCGGCGCGCCGTTTGGCAATGAGTGCTGCAGCGGAAGTGTTTTGTGCAATGCGCTCTCCCTTCATGAGGGGACATCTCGTGAACT
Source organism: Synergistaceae bacterium (assembly GCA_036835165.1). Taxonomy (GTDB): domain Bacteria; phylum Synergistota; class Synergistia; order Synergistales; family Synergistaceae; genus Caenicola. Next base: position 10,299 of record DAITML010000023.1, read on the forward strand.
CTTGCTTGACCTGAAATACAGAAATGTTCGTTCGCTTGGAATGCCGATGGGAAAACTCGTTGGAGAGAACTTCAGAAAAACTGATGCAGATATGCTGCTGCCGGTACCTTTGCACAGGTCAGGCAGACGTGAATACAATCAGTCTCTTCTGCTGGCGAAAGGCATATCTCTTATGTGGAGTATCCCGGTCAAAGACGATGTGCTTTATTGGCGAATAGAGATGGGTTCCCAGACCGGCAAAAAGGGGATATCAAGAGATATGATGCCTGCAAATGCCATGGAAGCATCAAAAAGCCTGGAAGGACTCTCCGTGGTTTTGGTGGACGACGTATATACGACAGGCAACACGATGCGGACCGCGATATCGGCAGTTGAAAGGGCAGGAGGCCGAGTTGCCTCTGCCCTGGTTTGGTCCAGAAGGATCCCGTCACAGGAAAATGAGGCTGCATGGCAGGATGTTGCTGAAACTTCAATATAGAAGCATAGGGACAGCTGCCTACAGCTTTGTATCGATTTTGATCATAAATTAGGGTCAGCGGGAGGAAATGCCATGTTGAAAAGAATAGGAGTCCTGACAAGCGGAGGAGACTCTCCGGGAATGAATGCGGCAATAAGATCTGTAACGCGTACTGCTCTCTACAACGGACTCGATGTCGTTGGGATAAAAAGAGGATATGAAGGTCTTCTGGAGGGAGATCTTGTTCCTATGACAAGGAGTTCCGTAGGAGGAATACTGCTTCACGGAGGAACGATCCTGAGGACTGCCAGATGTCCTGAGTTTTTAAGGCCTGAAGGCGTTAATGCCGGAGTGTCCAGGCTCAGCGAGAACGATATAGATGCGCTCGTAGTGATAGGGGGTGACGGTTCTTTCAGGGGTGCTCAGGAGCTCCATGAGAGAGGTGTCACCGTTGTGGGGATACCCGCGACGATCGACAATGACATGGCCGGCACAGACTGCACTATCGGTTTTGATACCGCATGCAATACGGCTCTTGAGTGCATAAGCAAGCTCCGTGATACAGCATCAAGCCACGACAGGATGTTCATAGTCGAGCTGATGGGAAGGAATGCCGGATTCCTGGCTTTGGAGACAGGAGTTGCATGTGGTGCTGAATCTGTCCTTGTTCCCGAGATAGCTCCAGATATTAAGTCCATTTGCGAAAAACTTAATTACGCAAAGCAGAGGGGAAAGACACATTCTATCATAGTCCTCGCCGAGGGAGTTATGTCCGCTTCGGATCTTGCATCAAAACTGAAGGGACAGGGAAGCTACGATCCGAGGATAGTTGTTTTGGGACATTTGCAGAGGGGCGGGGCTCCATCTTGCTTTGATACGGTCCTTGCTTCAAGGCTGGGAGCTGCTGCTGTTGAACTTCTTGCAAAGGGTGAAAAAGGCATGATGGTAGGAAGGATCAACGGAAATATAGTTTCCTCACCAATCAGGGCTGCCTGGGAGTCCAAAAGAGAGCTGGACTCCGACATGCTCAGACTGGTTGAGACTTTAAGCATATAGGCGCTCAGGGAGATGGACAAATACAGGCTGCCTTCAGAATTTGCTGAAGAACTCATAAATATTGTTGCAACAGATAAAGGCGGGAGAGGCATTTCCTCATTGTGCCGAAGTTTCCATTGGCAGGAGGCTGCGGAGGGACTGTCTGACGTATCAAAAGCATCAGTAGTATCAGGTTTCTTTGTCCCCTCTTCCGGTGCTCCGGAGACCGATGGTCCGGGAGGGGCTGTGATCCTTGCGAGGACACTTTGGAAAAAAGGTGTTGAGACACAGATATGGACGGACGGGCTTTGTCTGGATGCCATTAAAGCATGTGCATCCGTGGCCGGATTCCCGGAAAATAAGGTAATTGAAGCTAAACGCTATGATATACTTGATTCCTTCTCTCCCGATGCCGTAGTCTTTACAGAGCGTCTTGGCAGGGCTGCTGACGGCAGGTATTACAACATGAGGAGCGAAGACATCTCCCCATGGACACCCTCCTTAGACTGGTTTTCAGTGTTGTGTTCAAGAAAGGGTATCTTTACGGTAGGAATAGGCGATGGTGGAAACGAAGTCGGAATGGGCAATTTTACTGCAGATATTTGCGAGATCAGGCCTGACTTCAGAAATTGTCTTTCAGTTATCAGGACCGATGTGGCAATTCCCACCGATGTAAGCAACTGGGGCTGTTATGCCCTCAGCGCCGCTCTGTCACATATTTGGGGCGAGTGGCTTGGTCCATGTCCGGGCGACGAGCGGTCCATGCTTGAAGCCCTAATAAGAGCAAAGGCGGTCGATGGAATAAGTAAAAAATCAGAACTGACCGTAGATGGTTTTGAAATTGAGGTTCACGAAACCGTGATCAGGGAATTATATGCAATATGGAATAGATTCCGGTCCTGATTTTTTTGTATTTTGGAATTCTCATGGTAAAATGCTAGGTTAGAGATTGGTGGTCTTGCATGAAAAACATCAATACTGACAAATCAGCTAAGAGGCCGCTTATCCTTCTCGGTTTCAGTGTAATTCTCCTGCTTTTGCTGGTGACATGGAGCTTAAAAGCCGGTCCTTTCTCGAGTTTCTTCAAGGTTGAAGAGGCAGTCATCTGCCAGGAACTCGGAGAAAACCGGGAGCCTCTGCTGATCGGCAACAGCATCCCCTACGGTCCAAGTCAGATCTGTCTGTGGCTGAAGTATTCCTCTGCGCGCAAAGGCAGCCATCTGGAGGTTTCGTGGTATTACGGAAACGAAATGGTCCTTTCGGAGCCTCTTAAGCTAATGAGCAAAGACGGAGTGAGAGCGTTTTATCTCTTAAGGGAAGAAGGTACGCCTCTTCCGACAGGTTCTTACAGAGTCACGGTTTCCACTCCTGCAAAAGTATGGTCGGACATTAAGTTCGAAATCGTAAGAAGAAAATGAGACTAGACCGGGAGGTCAGAAAAGTTGCCTAGGAAAAAGAGTGAAACCACAGAGGAACCAAAGAAAAAAACAACAACCACAAGAAACACATCTGCAGCTAAAAAAGAAAAAGTAAAGGTTGGACAGGCTGAAACAGCAGTTCTTGTGCCCATATCTGAAGAAGAGAAGATGCCTCAGCAGGAAGAAAAAATCATAGCTGACAAGCCCCTTGAATCCGCAGCAGAAAGTTCTGTTCCTGCGATTTCTGAGACAGAAAAAGAACAGAACGGAAACAACAACGGAAACAGCATCGGAAGGCAGCATAAACACACACATCCCAAGCTGGGATTCAACTTTTTGGCGCAGCAGACCCTGGCTGAACTGAGAAAGATAGCAAAAGAGATCGGTGTGACTTCCATTTCGGCCAGGCGCAAAGATGATCTTATTGTTGACATACTCAAGACCCAGGCTGAGACAATGGGATATAGGTTCAACGGAGGAACTCTTGAGTGCCTTCCGGAAGGTTACGGTTTTCTAAGGCCGTCAGGACTCCTTCCGAGCAGCAATGACATATATGTCTCGGCTTCCCAGATACGGAGATTTGGTCTCAGGAACGGAGATGTAGTGTGGGGGATCATCCGTCCTCCGAAGGAGCAGGAACATTATGAGGCTCTGCTGAGAGTGGAGAATGTCAATTTTACAGATCCTGAAGCTGCAAGGAAAAGACCCCATTTTGAATCACTCACACCAATTTTCCCCGATGAAAAATTGAATTTGGAAACAGACAGAAAAATAATATCGACACGCATGGTCGATCTTTTCGCACCAATAGGCAAAGGCCAGAGAGCCCTCATAGTTTCTCCGCCTAAAGCCGGAAAAACGACACTCCTTAAAAACCTGGCAAACGCCATCACCACCAACCATCCCGAAGTGATACTGATGGTGCTGCTTATTGATGAAAGGCCGGAAGAAGTCACAGACATGGCCCGTTCTGTAGACGGGGAGATCATTGCTTCGACTTTTGACAGACCCGCAGAAGAACATATGCGGGTGGCTGCGCTGGCGCTTGAAAAAGCAAAGAGGCTTGTCGAAGTCTCAAAGGACGTGGTTCTGCTTCTTGACTCGATAACAAGGCTTGCCAGGGCCTCAAACCTTATCGTACCTCCCTCCGGAAGGACTTTGTCAGGAGGAATGGATCCCGCTGCCCTTTACTTCCCGAAAAAGTTTTTCGGGGCAGCGAGAAATATTGAATTCGGCGGAAGCCTGACAATAATTGGAACATCGCTTGTTGAAACGGGCAGCAGGATGGATGACGTGATTTACGAGGAATTCAAGGGTACCGGAAACATGGAAGTGCATCTTTCACGCAAGATATCCGAACAGAGGATATTCCCTGCTCTGGACATAACAAAATCAGGAACAAGAAAAGAAGAACTCCTTGTCCCGGATGAAGATCTGCAGAAGATATGGGCCCTGAGAAGGAAGATCACCAACATGGATGAGGCAGAAGTTCTCAATCTTATTTTGGATAAATTGCGCAATACGGTGAATAATCGGGAATTTCTTGCTACAATAAAGACAGGCTGAGTTTCTGCCAAACTGCAGCCTGGTGACGACGGATAATTGTGGAGTGACCGGATAATGTCAAAGTTCGACTTAGAAAGTTTGAAAAAGAGAAAAACGATATACTTCGGCCTGTTTATAATTGCGGTTCTCACGGCATCTGTTGTGCTGTCCGCAATGGCAGCCGAGAGAGCGGGTATGTACTGGATAGGCATGGACCTTCCTGATATATCCGAGAAAACCGTCGACAACAGAGGTTTTTTGATGGTAGACGTATCCGATCTCTCAGCCGTAAGCTCTCCGGCTGAATCTTCCGAGTCAGAAACAGAGGTCATCCCAATCGGTATAGGGCCGCTTCCAAGCGTGCCGACCCTTACGACTTCAGAACTTAAACTTTACGGAGTACTCTCGCGGGGCGACGGTCTCATATTAAGTGAGGACAAGGAAGCTCTTATAGGTGACATATGCTGGCAGGAAGTCATACTTGACCAGGGAGATACAATTGATTCAGTAGCCAAAGAGTATGGAGTCAGGGCAGAAGATATTAAACGTGCCAATGGACTGAAGCCCAACGAGAAACCAAGATATACGGATATCCTTTATGTTCCTGACAACCCGGATTCTGTTTCAGCCACACTTGCCTATGTGAACAAACTCAAAAAATATGAAGCGGATCTTGAGAAGCAGGGCAAGCCGCTCGCGCTTACCGAGTATGTCGTAAAAGACGGAGATACTTTATGGTCTATAGCCAGCAAGTTCGATCTGGACCTTGATACGATAATCGGATCGAACAAAATGTCAAATATCAACTACCTCAAACTTGGTACAGTACTCAGGATACCAAACCAGGACGGTATATTTATCAAGGTCGCGAAAAATGATACTGTATCCAAACTTGCAGATAAGCATGGCTCCTACAAACAGGCTGTATATGCTGCAAACCTTTTGAGTGAAGATGCTCAGCTTAAGGCAGGAACTGAAATATTCCTTCCCGGCGCTAAGGTTGCAGCTGTTACGGTATCCGCAGAGAGGACCAGCGCCAGAACCTCTTCAAGAACTGCAAGAACTGCGATCACCGGGTCATCCAGGATATACAGATGGCCTGTCATGGGAAAGATATCCAGTGTGTTCGGGTGGCGCCGAAGCCCGTTTGGACGAAGAAGGGTATTCCACTCCGGACTGGACATCAGAGCACCCAGAGGCAGAGGGATAGTTGCCGCCGGGGATGGCAGGGTCGTACATTCAGGCTGGATGGGCGGATACGGCAAGACAATAGTCATCTCTCATCCGGGAGGAACATCTACTCTCTATGGACATTGCAGCAGCCTCTTTGTCGGGAAAGGAAGTTTTGTGAGGGCGGGTCAGATCATAGCAAAGGTAGGCAGCACGGGAAGATCTACCGGCAACCATCTCCATTTTGAGGTGCGAAGGAACGGGACACCACTGAACCCTCTCAGATTTTTAAGATAATATTTATTGCGAAACTGCAGCATAAAAGGGGCGTTATAAATGACGAAGTTTATTTTTGTTACAGGCGGCGTAGTTTCTTCTCTGGGAAAGGGAATAACCGCCGCATCACTTGGTGTTTTGCTGAAAAGGAGAGGCTACAGGGTAAGCATCATTAAGATGGACCCTTACATAAACGTTGATGCCGGAGCCATGAGCCCGTTTCAACACGGTGAGGTCTTTGTAACCTGGGATGGTGCTGAGACGGACCTTGACCTTGGGCATTATGAACGTTTCATTGACGAGGCTATTACGGGAGAAAACAGCTGTACTACCGGCAAGGTCTATTCAGCAGTAATACAGAGGGAGCGGAGCGGAGGATACAACGGAGCGACGGTCCAGGTCATACCTCACATAACGAACGAGATCCAGGACAGGATACTGAAAGTCGGTGAGGACAAGGATGTTGTAATAGCTGAAATCGGAGGAACGGTAGGGGACATAGAGGGGCTTCCCTTCCTTGAAGCTATCAGGCAGCTTGCCGGAAGGATCGGAAGGGAAAACATTCTCTACTGTCATGTAACGCTTGTACCTTACATTGCCGCATCAGGCGAACTCAAGACCAAACCTACCCAGCACAGTGTCAATGAACTCAGGCGCATAGGCATCCAGCCCGACCTCATAGTATGCCGTTCGCAGTACCCGGTAGGCAGAGATCTGAGGGATAAGATCGGTCTTTTCTGCAGTGTGCTGCCCGAATGTGTCTTTGAAGCGATCGATGCGGACTCTATCTACCGTATACCGGCCATACTCCACAAACAGGATTTTGACACTATGGCACTGAGAAAATTGGGGCTTAACACGGATGTTCAGCCTGACATGGAAGACTGGAATACATTTCTCGAAAAATATGACAACCTGAAGGGTGAAGTCACTGTAGCTCTTGTCGGTAAATATACAGAGATAAAGGACGCCTATCTGAGCGTAAACGAAGCTATTGCACATGCGGGCATCGCCAACGGCGTAAAAGTCAGTGTCATGCCTGTTGAAGCGGAAGACCTCGAAAAAGGATCACCTGAAGACATACTTTCAAGGGCAGATGCAATACTTGTGCCGGGAGGATTTGGTCAGAGGGGAGTCGAGGGAAAGATCGCAGCTGCCAAATATGCCAGGGAGAACAGGGTCCCTTATTTCGGCCTTTGTCTTGGAATGCAGGTAGCGGTGATCGAATTTGCACGAAATGTTCTGGGGCTTGCCCGGGCTAACAGCCTTGAGATGGATGAGATGACCCCGCATCCTGTGATCCACTACATGGAGGGACAGAAAAATATAGCTGACATTGGAGGAACATCCAGGCTGGGAGCCTATCCGTGCGAACTCAAAAAGGGTACGATCGCCCACTCGGTATATGGTGCGGACACCATCAGTGAAAGGCATCGGCATCGCTTCGAATTCAATAATCAGTATATTGAGCTCTTTGAGAAGGCGGGAATGATAGTGGCAGGCGTATGTCCTACGGGGGGACAAGTCGAGATAATGGAAAATACCGGGCATCCATGGATGTTAGGGGTACAGTTCCATCCGGAGTTTCTCTCCAGACCTGTAAAGCCTCACCCCCTCTTCATGGATTTTATCGCGGCAGCTGTGAAATATTCAAAGGCGAAAAATTGAAAGGAGGAAATCAAAATGAAACTTAGAAATTTGATAGTCCTGGCGGCAGTAATTTTTACCGTATTTTCATCGGTTCCGGTCTCTTATGCCTCAGATGTCGCCGCTGACGGGGGCCCTGCCTTTCAAACCCTTGAGAGGATCGAGACTATAGTATATGGTTCACCACAAAGCGGAGGTCTTCTTTCAAGGCTTAACACGGCTGAGAAGGACGTTTTCGGGAGGGAACTTCCGGGGAGCCTTACAGAGCGTCAGACCGCGATGTTGGATTTTCTCGAGAAGGGCACGACTACACAGCCCTCGCTACTTTTCAAGCTTTCAGTGGCTGAATGGGCTGTAGTTCAGGAGATACACCCGGAATGGTCTCTTGCAAAAAGAATAGACACCCTCGAAGCTGTAGTTGAGGGCAGGGTAGAGGGCGGTCCTTTTGCAGCAAGGACAGAGAGGCTCATCACGAAACTCCTCCCAGAGGGCGTACTTGCAACACCGATAGAGGTTCCGGCCACAACTATAGTTAAAACATCGCTTGCCCAGACCCTGACAGTAAAAAATGTCAAAGTGGACGACAAGGTAGTTTTGAAACTCACTCAAGAGATCGTGATAAATAAGAATCTCGTGGCTCCCAGGGGAAGCCGGATATTTGCCCATATTACCAAGGTAAAGCCCCCTCGGAGCTTCGGCAGGCCGTCTGAAATTGAAATGGCCTTTGATGCCCTTGAAGTGATTGGTCCTAACTCAATAACAGTAACAATGGGTGAGGCAGCGAAAAAGGCAATGGAAGCTGATTCAGCAACGATAGGAGCGGTAGGTGCAAGTTTTGCGGGAGCAGTCCTTCTTGGCCCGCTCGGACTGGCAAGCGGTTTCCTTGTCAGAGGTTCGGATAACCAACTCAAAGAGGGTACGCTTTTCTATGTTGAGACAACTGCAGCTACGACAGTGCCTGGATATAAGATACCTGTCCAGATATCATCAATGGCTGTTTCGGGCGATGTTACATCCCCGCAGGGTACGGGGTCGAACATAAATCCTTAACGTCCCTGTCGGAATTTTGTTGAATTGCCTATAAAAAGGATATCGCGCAAAAAGGCCTATACGATCACAGCTCTTATCATTACAGCTGTGATTGTGGTCTTTTTTTGGAGGGACCTCAATCTCGCAAACAGGGTAGGAAACATTCAGCTTCCGGATATAATTGTCGAAAACATTGAGATAGAACGTGATATAAACGGTAAACGGTGGAAGCTTTCTTCTCCGAGAGTCGAACACAGGGACGGCCTCTTTTATGGAGATTCGCTTGATATCAAGATAACAGAAAGCGACGGAAAGTACACAAGGATCTATGCTGATAAAGGAGTCTTCACAAAGGCCAACAATGATATTGAAATGACCGGTGCGAATGCCTTAATGAAGCATAAAGACGGAGAATTCAGGCTGAAAGCCGGCAGAGTTGAGTTCAAGGCAGAAACAGAGCAATGGTTCTTTTCCGGCGGTGTGATCCTGACAGACAGAAAAATAAAAGTTGAAGGCAAAGAGGGAGTTTACGATGCCAAAAGCGGAAAATGCATCGTATCGGAGGGAGGGGTCATAACTTGGAAAGAATGAGGTACAGACATTCTGTCACAATGCTGAGAGCATTATTGCTTGCTTTCGTCTTTGCCGGTGCATTCCTGATCTCTCCGGTTTCAGCTGATGAGACTCCTGATGAGCTGTACATTGACGCAGACAGCGTTGTATATCAGGAAAACACCGGCAAGGCTGTTGCAGATGGAAGTGTTAAGGTCCGCAGCAAAAGTTTAAGGCTTTTTGCTCCGCGAGTTGAATATAGCAGCAACAATGAGCTTCTTGAAGCATTCTCAGATGAAAGGGGAAAGGTGACTCTCCTCTCCGGACCTGGAAAAATCACAGGTGATCATCTGACATACAGCGTTGAGACCAGAAGAGGGGTTTTGAAGAGCGCGGCAGGAAAGGTAGATGCTTTTTTTATAAGAGGCAGCGATCTTACTGTGATCAGCCTTGACGATGCATTAAAGCTGGGAATTGTCACTTCAGTATCAAAAAGCGCTCGGGAACCGGGTACAGCAGAAGATTTTGTTGCCGAGTGGATGGATGTGTCAACAACAACGTGTGATTTTGAAAGGCCCCATTACAGGCTTGTGTCGAAAAAGGTGACAGTGATACCCGGCAAAAAGGTTGTAATCAAAAATCCTAAAGTATATATAGGCGAAAGCTGTATTTTTACTTATCCCTTTGACTACATTGCAAAACTGAGCCCGAAAGAACAAAGCGTTATGCCTTATCTGGCATATGAATCTGATAAAGGACTTGGAGTGGGGATCAAAGGTACCCTTGATCTGAACAAAATTGGTGATCTGGAAATCTCGGGAATTTACTGGACAGAAAATATCTGGGAAGCAAAACTTTCCTATAGAAAAGAGATAATCGAAGGGCTTTCCCTTTTTGTTTCTTCCAATCGTTTGTACAATAGCGATGAGAAAGAGACCCTGTGGCGTCCCAAATGGGGACTGGAATATAATCTTCCGAACGGCTGGAGGGCAGTCTTGTTCCAGAGTCAGAGAGAACTTGTTGAAACAGAGATGAGACCTGGACTGGAACGAAGGTACAACGTCTGGAGCGACCCAGAGCTTGGGATATACTCACCATGGTACGGAGATGCCGCCAAAGGTTTCAGTATAAGAGGATTTGGGATATTTGGCCGTTACCAGGACAACTATCAGACAAGTGATGAATGGACTCAGCGATTGGTAGCGGGGGCTGAATTTAAAGGAGCTCCTGATGTCGGAGAGGGAAAGATAAGTCCATACTATGGAGCAAGATATGTGTATCACAGTTATGACGGAGAAGATGAAAGTCAACAGATCACCGACGGCTGGATCGGGTTCAAATGGAGTTTGGGAGAAGTAGAGTTTGATTCAATGTATTTCAGGCGATGGGCACAAGGCACGACACCCCTTGGGTGGGACAGGTATGATGACAATGATACCTTCTACCAGACAGTCTCGTTCCCGCTGAATATCGGAAGGTCATGGGAAAAGTGGACTTTTTCTGTAAGAGTCGCATATGACAGCATTTCGAATGAAATTGCTGATATGAGGTATTCCCTGGACTACAATAAGCATTGCGTGACCTGGCATCTTTGGGTCAGGGATGAAAGAGCCGGCGGAGAAGTCACTGCAGGGCTGTTCTTTTACATAAATGCCTACCCTGAGTACAAGCTGGGAGCAGAATCAGAAACAAATTCAGAGGCGACCAGAAAAGGCTTCTGAATATCTATATTATAAAATTGTAACAAGAGGATATGATGATAATGAGGATCGTAGTAGCTTACGGCGGCACAAGCCCGGAGCGGGAAGTTTCCCTGAACTCGGGCAAAGCGGTTTGTGAGGCCCTCTTGGAGATGGGGCACTCTGTAGTATTGGAAGATGTCCTCTCGCCGAGGGCTTTTGTTGAAAAATGGCATACTTTTGGAGCAGATGGTGTTTTTATAGCGCTCCATGGAGACTGGGGAGAAGACGGAAGATTCCAGACGTGCCTGGAAGCATACGGTATTCCTTACACAGGTTCAGGTCCTGAAGCATGTATGTTTGCAATGGATAAGACTGTAGCAAAACTGCTTTTTTCATTAAAAAATATTCCTATGCCTTACGGCAGCATAATCAATAAAGGGGAATATCCCGGTGTCCATGAAAAAGAGATGCTCTTAAGGTTCGGTACCCTTATTGTAAAACCGAACTGCGGGGGAAGCACCGTCGGGGTAACTCAGGCTAAGACAGTTGAGGAACTGAGGTCAGGCATTGATTCGTGCTGGGAAGCTTATGGATCGGAAGATAAGGCACTTGTGGAAGAATACATTCCAGGCAGGGAGATCACTGTTCCCGTATGGGAAAAGGAAGATGGCGAAATCATTGCCCTGCCTGCAATAGATATCAGGCCCAAGGTGGGTTTTTATGATTACAAAAACAAATACACCAGCGGATGTACCGAATACATATGCCCCGCAGAATTTCCGGGCGAACTTTCAAAAAAGATAGGGGAACTTGCCATTCTGGCACATCGGAGCCTTGGCTGCAGATCATACAGCAGGGTCGATTTCAGAGTGACTGAAGAAGGAATCCCTTACGTGCTTGAAGTTAACACTGCCCCAGGAATGACGGCAACAAGCCTAGTACCCAAGTCTGCAAGGGCTTATGGCTTGGGTTTTGGTGAATTTCTTGACAGTGTTATAAATGTCTCTTTTGGGATCAGGAGAAGGTATTAAGACAGTGTAATTAAAAATACCCTCTGCTGCATAAAAAGGCCGGAGCCTTCAACATAAGACGTTAAACAAAAAAGATCAGGCTTACTTAAGCCTGATCTTCATTATTTTCAAATGCCTGATCCCCCTGGGGGTCCTGACCATTACTTCATCGTCGGTTTTTTTGCCTGTGATCGCCATTCCGACCGGGCTGGCGGCAGAGATCCTATTTTCCTTTATGTCCGCCTCTTCAGTCCCTACAAGTGTATAGACGTAGGTTTTTTTTAAATCAAGATCCTTGAGGGTGACTGTCGTTCCGAGGCTTACTGAACTTGTATCGACATCTTCCGCATCGACTACCTTTGCCTTGCCAAGCTGATAATCAAGCCAAAGAACTCTGTTTTCAAGCTTCTCCTGCTCTTCCTTTGCTGCGTGGTATTCGGCGTTCTCACTCAGGTCGCCGAATCCCCTTGCCTCTTCGAGCTTGGCTGCTATTTCTGCTCTGCCGTCTCCCCGGAGAGCGATAAGTTCCGCTTTTAGTTTGTCATATCCCTCTCGTGTCATTACAACTTTGTCGTCATATGCCTTCGTCGCTGCCATCTGACCAAACACCACCTAACTCGAAATACTTCTGTGCGGAGTGCATTTTAACAGAAAGGGTTATAAATATCAAATAATATTATACGGGAAATTCATGGGGGTTAATTGAAATACTAACTTCCACATATGGCAGTTGGATGTGGAAATTAGTCTTTAAATCAACAAAATTGAATATCATGCAAATATCCACTGTCACGGACTGTCAATAACTTATGAAAATTTCACC
>DAITML010000024.1:0-21310 GCA_036835165.1 Synergistaceae bacterium
TATTGGTGAAAGGATCGAACTCATACGGGCTTAAAAGGTTCGTAGCGCTTCTGACGGAGGGCTGATATGTATACTGAATTTGTTCTGGTACTGATCCTCTCCCTGACAGCAGAAATTATTCTTCAGGAGAAGTGGACTGACAAAATGCACAGGCTGAAGATAGAGCAGGTGGTCAAGCTCTATGGGCCTTCATGGCATGAAAAGACCAAAACCGGTACTCCAACAATGGGCGGAATTATATTCATTCCTGTGTTCCTTGCTGCCGTATATGCCGGATCCTTCCTTAGCCCATACTCGGATCTTGGCAGGATCGGAAAGATCGCGCTGTATCCGGTTCTTGCGGCTTCGGTGGGATTGATGGACGATTGGATGAAATATTCGAAAAAATCAAGCGATGGACTTAAGAGTATGGAAAAACTGGCCCTGCAGATAGTGGTAACAGTGCCATGGGCAATGTGGGTCACCCCCGGACCTCTTGATATTATGCCGATCATTTCAATACCAAGGTATGCCGGAATTGCTATTTTGATCTTCACCGGAGTGGGACTCCAGAATGCGGTAAATGTAACGGACGGACTGGATGGTCTTGCCGCAGGGTCTGTTCTTATCTCCCTTATCGGAGCTATTTCATTTCTGGGAGGCGAACCTTCGACCGTCATTCCGATCGCATCAGCTTTTGGGATCTGTCTGGGTTTTTTATGGCATAATTCTCATCCCGCCAGCGTTTTCATGGGAGATGTGGGAGCGCACTTTTTTGCCGGACTGCTCCTTTCCCTGTGTGTTGTATCCGATGCCTTTATCTTTGTCATACCTATTTCCTTTATATTCGGTGTCGAGATATTATCTGTAGCTTTACAGATAATATCTATCAGATTTTTCGGTAAAAAAATATTTCTTATGAGTCCGGTACACCACCATTTTGAGATGCAAGGGTGGAAAGAGACTCAAATAGTTATGCGTTTCTGGATAATTCATGCTGTCGGAATGATCGTACTTATGTCTGCGTTGTTCATGATGATGGTTTTGTTATAAAATAAGAGTTTGGCAAATTGCAGAATTTGATCTATTGGGGGAGTCATAATGTTCAGAGATTTGGAATATAAGGGGAAAAGGATCTCTGTTCTCGGTGCCGGAGTAAGCGGAAGATCGTTGGCGGAACTTGCCAAAAATCTGGGCGCCGAAGTATTCGTCTCTGAGCTGAGGAAGATGCCTGAAGAAACGGCGGAGGCATTCGACTCTGCAGGAATAAAGTGGGAATCTGAAGGTAATACGGAAAGGCTTCTTCAGGCCGACGAAATAGTGGTAAGCTCAGGCATCTCGACCGATGTTCCCATACTTAAAGGGGCGTGGACCCGGGGGATCCCGGTCACCAGTGAACTGGACTTTGTATATCCCTACTTGTCCGGAAGGATAATCGCTGTCACGGGAAGCAACGGTAAAACCACGACTGCTTCAATGACAGGCTATTTCCTTGAAAAAACTGGAAAAACAGTGATGACCGGGGGCAATATCGGCAATCCTGCGGCTAAGGCAGCATTTCTGGATACCGATTACCTGGTCCTGGAACTTAGCAGCTTTCAGCTGAACAGGCTGGAAAAGTTCAAATGTGATATTGCCGTAGTGACCAATCTGGCACCCGATCACATTGATTGGCACGGTTCCTATGAAAAATATGTAGAGGCCAAGGCAAATGTGATCTGCTGCCTGAAAGAAGGCGGCGAAGCGATATGTCAGTTGCGGGACTTAAAAGCTCTCAAAGTTTCGGAGGTAAAAGGCTGTATTCTGACATGGGATAAGCCCGATCGCCGAAGAAAGGGCATATACCTTGACAGGGAGAGCTCAGCGGCATATGTTTGCCTTAGTGCCGGCAGCGAACCGATCAAGCTATTTGATTTTGAAACAGTCAAACTTCTGGGAGCGCACAACATCGAAAACACGGCAATGGCATCTGCGGTGCTTCTGTTTCTCGGGCACACTGCTCCTGCCGCCCATGTGATATCGGGATATGAACCTCCGAAGCACCGCTGTGCGTTTGCCGGAGCGTTCAGGGGTATAACTTTCGTCGATGACTCCAAGGGCACCAATGTGGCTGCCACAGTGACAGCAATGAGCTCGCTGGAGGGAGATAAGATCATGATACTGGGAGGCAAGGGAAAGGGCGAGGATTACGCCCCGCTTGCCGAGGCCGTTTTGAAATATGCCAAAAGCGCAGTGCTTCTTGGCGAAGAAAAGGAAAAGATAGCGTCAGCGCTCGAGTCTGCCGGATTCAAAAATTACTTCTCAGCATCCGACATGACGGAGGCAGTCGAACGTGCCTTCAGGATTTCGTCGCCGGGAGACATGGTGCTTCTTTCTCCCGCCTGTACCAGCTGGGACATGTATCCCAACTACGGTGCGAGGGGAGACCATTTCTGTGAGATAGTAAAAAGGATAATTGAGAGAGAGTCATAGGCTATGCTGAACTTGGCAGAGATCCCGGATAATAGAAAAAACTACAGGATCAACCCGTTTATCTGGGTCATCCCGCTGATACTCAGCGGTGTCGGTATACTGATGATCACATCAACAACAAGCCCTAACTCATTTACACAGACAGGCACGCCTTTTCAGATGGGGATAAAACAGGCACAATGGCTGCTTATTGCACTTTCAGGCATGTTCGTGGTCTTTGCCATACCACTTCGTTTCTGGTTCAAAATGAGTGCGCCGCTGCTGATTTTGACGTGGATGATGAGTTGGCTCCCGCTCCTTCCGGGGATAGGAATGAGCGTTGGAGGGGCGAGCCGCTGGATAAATGTACCGGGTTCCTCAATATCGATACAACCGGGAGAGCTGCTTTGCCTTGCAATGGCGCTCCATCTTGCAAAATTGCTTTCAAGGTGTGACAAGGATCCGGGAAAAGCTTTCGTCTCGACAATAATACTTGTAGGCGCAGCTTCAGTACCTCTTTCTCTGCAGCCTGACCTGGGTACCATAATACTAATATTTTTGGTCTCAATGGGTATGTACGTCGAAAGGATAGGCTGGAAGTGGCCTGTGATCGCAGGAGGAATGCTCGGTGGGATCATATTCCCGCTTCTTATTTTTTTTGAACCGTACAGGATGCGAAGAGTCGCTGCATTCCTTGATCCCTGGAGCGACCCGCTTGATAAGGGTTTTCAGGCCATACAGGGCCTGATCGCTTTTTCCAACGGAGGGTTTTGGGGTGCGGGGCTTGGCCATGGATTTCAGAAACTTAACTATCTTCCCGCAGCCTATACAGATTTTATCTATGCTGCAATAGGCGAGGAACTGGGCCTGATGGGAACTCTGGGGGTGCTGGTGCTCTTTGCTTTCTGGATCACCCAGACCAAGATGATCTACTACCGTGTCCCTGACGGATTCAAGTCATCGCTTACATGGGGCATTACCCTGACTGTAGTATTGCCTCTGGTTATAAATGTCGCAGGGGTCACAAAAATGATCCCGTTGACGGGAATGCCTCTTCCGTTCATAAGTTACGGAGGTACTTCTCTGCTGACCATGTGGTCCAGGATAGGAATAATGCTTAGACTGGAAAAAGAGAGCTATATGAGAGAGGGATAGAAGATGACCGGCAAATTGCTTCTTGTAGCAGGAGGAACGGGAGGTCATATATGGCCCGCGATCTCTTTTGGCCGGTGGATAGGCATAAACAAACCGGAAATCTCCGTTTCTTATATTTGCGGAAACCGTCCGCTTGAACTTGAAATATATACTTCTGCAGGCATAGAACCCCGTCAGCTGAAAATAGATGGGTCACCCCTTGCAGGAGGGGGACTGGAGAAGTTAAGAAGGATCTGGGGCCAGTTCCCGGCATTCGTTGATTCTGCGGCTTTGATAAGGTCGGAGGATCCGGATTTTGTCCTTCTGTTCGGCGGGTATGTGTCGTTTCCTGTCCTGCTTGCATCCAGAATGCTTAGGAAACCTGCAGCAGTACATGAACAGAATGCATATGCGGGCAAGGTAACAAGGATGGCATCCGGTATGGGCGTAGATGTTTTTTCAGGCTGGCGAGAGTGTATTCCAATACAGGCTTCAAGGTATACCAGGATTGGAGTGCCTGTGAGAGAGTTCGCGATCATGTCGCCCGAAAAGGCATGGACAGAACTTGGGCTCCCGGGCAAACTTCCGGAAGGTCCGAAACTGTTGGTCTTCTCAGGATCTCTCGGAAGTTCGTCCATAAAGGACCTGGTGATGAAAATATCTTCAATGGCAGAGTTTTCGGGATGGACATTCATCCTGCCTGCCCTGTCGCAAAATGTCGAAAAGGCCGGTGAGAACGTTTTCATTCTTCCCAAGATATGGAAGACCGAACTTCTTTACAGTCTTGCGGACTTAGCTGTTGTCAGGGGCGGCGGATCTACTCTCACCGAGGTATCTGTTCTTGGCATACCTTCCCTTGTGGTACCTTGGCAAGGTGCGGCAGACAATCACCAGTATCACAACGCTGTCTCATTTTTATCCGAGAACAGGGGGATACTCTGGGACGGAAAAGGAGAGAGTGAAGCTTTTGCTAAAAACATCATGAGATTGTATGATATCCTTTTGGATAATAAGAACATAAGAACAGAAGATAATGACAACTGTGCGGGACGAATTTGCGAGGATATGTGGCTGGCAATTTCTTCCAATTTTTGAAGGGAGAGCTTTTTTTGGCAACTGTAACGGACAAAGACTTAAAGACAAAAAATATTCACCTGATGGGTATAGGCGGAGCAGGGATGAGCGGCCTTGCCATCCTGCTTGACCAGATCGGCGCCAGAGTTTCCGGATGTGATATGATCCAGACTTCGTACATGCTGGGGCTCAAAAAAAGGAACATACCCATTGAGATGGGACACGATGCAAAACACATAGATGATTTCATGCCGAATATTTTGGTCTACTCCAGCGCAATCCCTCAAGACCATTCAGAGATACTTAAAGCATGGCAGCAGGGAATAACCGTTTCCCGAAGGGCAGAGATACTGAGCCTGATTTTTAATTCAAGGAGGGGCGTAGGAATTGCGGGCACTCACGGCAAAACCACTACCTCCTCAATGATCTCACTGATAGCCGAACTTGCTGATATTGACCCGACTGTTGCTATAGGCGGCGAACTTGCCGATATAGGGACCAACGCAAAACTGGGGCAGGGCGAGTATATGGTGGCTGAACTTGATGAAAGTGACCGTTCATTTGTCTACTTTCACCCCGAAATAGCTGTAATAACCAATATCGACTGGGATCACAGGGATCACTACATGACATTCAAGTCGGTGACCGATGCTTTTGCTGAATTCCTTGCACACAGGAAAAAGGGAGGCAAAAGCATCGTCTGCATGGAAGATGCCGGTGTCAACACTCTCTGTTCGGATTACGGCGTCAGTGACGGCATAATAACTTATGGATGGGGTACAGGTTGGGACTGGGGAGCAACGGAAGTGGAACACAATGACGGAGGCGGAGTTTCATACACGCTCAACCAAAAGGGAAAGAAAATCGACAGAATGATACTTGCCGTGTCAGGCGAACATAATGTTCTGAACTCGCTGGCAGCATGTGCAGCAGCCCATGAGATGGGGATACCTCACGAAAAGGTAAAAGCTGCTCTTGCAGGATTTAAGGGTGCAAAGCGCCGCCTCCAGAAGATGGGAGAAGTAGGCAACATCCTGGTTTATGACGACTATGGCCATCACCCAAGCGAGATATGCGCGACACTCAGCACTGTTCGCAAAATTTTCCCCGGCAGGAGGCTTGTGACAGTTTTTCAGCCTCACCGTTTCAGCAGGACGGCAGCACTCTACAAGGAGTTTGCCGAAGCGCTTTCTTTGGCGGACAGGGCCTTTATCCTTCCTGTTTACGGATCTGACGAAATGCCGATCGAAGGAGTCAGCTCTAAGATGATCTTCGATGCTGCTTCAGAGGACAAAAGGGCACACTATGAACTTTCAGGGAATTTTGATGATCTGGTACGTTCGGTCTGCGTGACCGCCAGGAATGGTGATGTGATATTGACGATCGGTGCGGGAAGCGTTGGTACCCTTGGTAAAAAAATTTGTGAAACACTGGAACGCATGAGCAAAGAAGAGGTGAAAGAGTAATTTGGAGAGGGATCGACCTCTAAAAGACCTAAATACATGGGGGGTCGGAGGTACCTGTACGTCCTACCACACTCCGGCAACCGCGCTTGAAGCTGCTGATTCTGTTGCCTCGGCTCTGAAAGAGGGTCTCCCTTACTATATTCTTGGCGGGGGATCAAACATTCTTGTATCCGACGGCCCGATCAGGGCTTCAGTCATACATACCGGAAAGCTCAATAATATCAGAATAATTGACAGTTCAGAAAATGGTGTTGTTGAGATAGAGGCCGGAGCCGGTGTGCAGGTCAAAAAGCTGCTCTCCCTTGCTATCGAGGAAGGGTTGGGAGGGCTTGAGTTCCTTACCGGCATACCAGGCACGGTCGGCGGGGCTCTATGGGGCAATGCCGGAGCCGAAGGCAGCGGGTTCCAGGGTCTTCTCAGGGAGGCTTTTGCTGTTGATCCGGACGGTCGGACTATACGGCTCGGAGAAGAGATGTTTTTATGGAAGTACCGTACCTGTCCTGTTGACCAAAACCTGGTCGCGATGTTGACGTCATGTGTCATACGCCTTAAAAGGGAGCCCAGGGAAAATATATTTAAGAAAATCAAAGCTTTTGCCATGCTCAAAAAGGGACAGCCTCTTGGAAAAAAGACAGCAGGCTGTGTATTCAAAAACCATCAGGGTACCTCTGCCGGACTTCTCCTCGACAGATCCGGCTGTAAAGGGATGAGAGTGGGCGGAGCAGTCGTTTCTGATTCCCATGCAAATTTCATTGAGAACGACAGAAATGCCTCTTCCCTGGATATTTTTGAGCTTAGCGAACTTTGCAGGGAGATGGTATATAGGAATAACGGGGTAGATCTTAAATATGAAATTAAATTTTTGGGCAGTTTCAAGAAAGACTAAGAAAAAGTTCAAACTATTGCTTATTGTTGTCTCGCTTGCCGGGGGGATACTGGCTGCGGCGGAGTCAAGGTATGCATTATTAAGGCTTTATGGAATTGAGATGGACCCAAGAGGCATGATCCCTGAGAATGTCGTATGGGGAACGGTTTCCCCGGCTCAGGAAAAAATGTGGCCGTTGCTTTGGTTATCAAAGGAAAAATACTGCGATAATATTGAATCCTATTATCCCGTAAATCTCAGGATGGAACTTTCAGGCTGGGGAAAGTTCAGGCTTGAGGTCCTGCCCTTGGAAGCCGCCTTTAGGATGCATTGGGCAGGAAAGTTCTGGTACGTATCGGCCGACGGAAAGACATGGCTTAGTTCGCTCAGAGAAAATTCCTTTATTTCCTCTGATAAGGCTGACGCGCTTCCTATGCTTTCATGGAGCGCAGACAGGGAGACGGCGGTGGATCTTTCCGGAGATCACGGTAATGTTTTTCACTCCGGCCTCCCGATAGATAAAGTGCACCTCTGGTATGAGAACCTTAAAGTTTTGGGATGGTCGGACAGAGTGAAATTCATCCAGGCGGGATTTAGGGAAGGCAGGTATCTGGTAAGGCTCATCCTTTTTGATCCCGAAGGCAACAACGGAGCAAGCATAATACTTCCGGACGATCCAAAAGTGTGGCAGACCTCAGGATTGGCTATTAAAAAAATATATCCTGATGTCTCAAAAATTTCGCCGAATGTCTTAATCGATGCGACATATAAAGATAAAATTCTTGTGAAAAATAAGGTACAATAAGAGTTGAAAATGTTTTTCATCTAAAGAGAGGGGGCTATTTGATTGTTTAAGAAAGCCTCAGGTTATTCATCGGATCGGGAGCCTGAACTTCTTGCCGGACTTGACCTTGGAACGAGTAAGGTCACAGTTGTGGTTGCCGAAAGGGAGCATGGGAGCGAGGAAGCTCAGATCATCGGTGTCGGGCAGGCTCCGTCAAATGGTATCAGAAAGGGACTTATAGTTAATCTTGACCAGGCTGTCAGATCTGTAAGGCAGGCAGTCAGTGATGCACAGAACATGGTTGGCCAGGATATCACGGAAGTTACCGTTGCTTTTGGCGGTGGAGAAGTTACGAGCATCCGCACAAAAGGAATGGTCTCTCTTGGCCGCACACCCCGTCCTGTAATGCAGCTCGACATTGAAAGAGTCATAGAAGCTGCTCAGGCAGATGTGGCAGTCCCGGCAAACCAAAGCATTCTGCACACTATCCCCGTAGAATATTCTCTTGATGGGAATGTAGGTATAGATGATCCGTTGGGAATGACGGCCATCAGGCTTGATATACAGCTTCAGTCAATAATAGTTCCCACATCTACTGTCCAGAACGTTTTGAACTGCGTAGACAAAGCGGGGCTCGATGTCTCAGGGCTGGTCCTGAAGCCTCTTGCTGCTGCTCTCGGAGTCATATCCCCTGAGGAAGCTCTAGCAGGAGCGGCCGTAATAGACATAGGCGGCGGCACTACCGGGGTCGCAGTATTTTCAGACGGCAGGCCGAAGCATCTTGGACTTATATCTGTAGGAGGAGACCACATAACAAACGATATCGGAAGCGTACTCAAGCTGCCGCTCAACAAGTCGGAGGAGCTTAAGAGGGAGATCTCAGTATTCACGGGTCCCGAAGACATCTCTGAAACTGTCGATTTTGTTTATAACGGCAGAAACTACAGCATTTCCAAAAAAGACCTTCACGAGATAGTCAGGTGCAGAATGGAGGAACTCTGTGACATCCTGGTGCGCCCGCAGATAAAGGCAGCAGGGATCTCAATGCTTCCCGCAGGGGTAATATTGACAGGCGGAGTCTCCAAGACGGAAGGTATAGATGCATTTGTTCTGGATATAATGGACCTTCCTGCCAGGGTATCCTCACCTTTAGATGCTAACAGGATGCCTCCCGGAAGAAATACCCAGGAATATTCGGCTGCAGCCGGTATCATTCGTTATATAGCCGAGAAAGAGAGAGATCCCTTCCGCTACCTTGATAACCCGCTGATCCGTGGGGCGTCCGCCGATGATGCCGGCAGACCCTCCATAGTGCCTGAAACTAGAGTAAGGATTAAGCTGGACGAAAACAACAAAGCTTCAGGTTCCGGCTTCAATCCCCTTGAAGGGCTCAAGAATGCCCTCAAGGATCTCTTTTAAACTTATACCCTGAATTATGAGAAGGGGGATTTTTTGTGGCCGATATGACTGAAGTATTTCAACTGGACAAATCCAACTATCCCACACGGGAAGTTATAAAGGTGATCGGTGTCGGAGGAGCAGGCAACAACGCGCTTAACCACATAATAAGAGGCGGACTGAACGGGGTCGAATTTATCGCCGCGAACACTGATATGGCTCACCTTGAACTATCAGAGGCTCAGAACAGGATAATCCTGGGCAAGGAGCTGACAAAGGGGCTTGGCGCAGGCTCAGACCCGGAGATTGGCTTTAAGTCGGCACAGGAATCGAGAGAAGAGATAAGAGCTGCAGTCGAAGGGTCGGACATGGTATTCATAGCAGCCGGCATGGGAGGGGGCACAGGTACCGGGGCCGCTCCGGTGATAGCCTCCGTGGCAAAAGAAGCTGATGCTCTTGTTGTTGCGGTTGTTACCCTGCCCTTCTCGTTTGAGGGTAAACGCCGCATATGCCAGGCCAACCTGGGCATAACTCAGCTGAGGGACAAGGTTGATGCCCTTATTATGATCCCAAACGACAGGCTTTTGAGCGTCACAGAAAAAAAGACCACGATAAACGATGCGTTCAGGATCGCCGACAGTGTACTCCATCAGGCTGTACAGGGTGTCACTGACCTCATTCTTCGGCCCGGTCTTGTAAATGTTGACTTTGCTGATGTCAGGACGATAATGTCGAATGCCGGCTCTGCAATAATGGGGATCGGCGAAGGTTATGGGGAAAAGCGTGCGGCAACAGCTGCATACAATGCTATCAACAGCCCGCTTATGGACACGAACATGAATGGTGCAAAGGGGATCCTCTTCAACATTACCGGAGGGGCAAATGTCGGCATACATGAAATTAACGAAGCAACAAGGATAATAACAGAGGCTGCCGACGAAAACGCATTCATTATCTGGGGACATGTATTCGATCCTGAAATGGATGATTCGATTCAGATCACAGTGATAGCAACAGGCTTTGATAATCAGGAAAGGAAAGAGGCAGCTTCTGATCTTGGCTTCTCAAAGAAGGTCGACATCTCCGCAGTCAAACACCTGAATGCTTTCAGCTCAGGAAGGAGCACCCCGCAGCCTCAGGTACAACAAGTACTTTCTTCTGCCGAAAAACAGGTTTCCACGAGATCTTTATCAGGTTCTGCTTCAGGAGAAACCGGAACTGAAAAAGCTGCGGAAGGACGGAATGACGGTTTTCTGAAAGAGGCTAAAAAAATGGTCTTTGAAGATAATAAGCAGCAGCAAATCCATGTAAGCTCTAAGGAACAGGATACCCCTACCGTCATGAGGGTGATAAGAACAACAGCTTCACAGGCTGTACAGTCCCAGGACGAAGACATGTTCAGGGGGAGCGGAGCTCCGGTAGACCAGTTCGATGTCCCAGCCTACATAAGACGGAGGCGTGGATCCTGAAGAAGAAAAGGGATACAGGCTCTTGCACAGGGAAGATAACCGCATGGCAGAGCTGGAAGGAATATCGCATGGACGAAGAGTGCGTGACAGAGCTGCCCAGGGGAGGAGACCTTCCTTGGGCTCTCTTTTATCCGGCAGATTATGCTGTTGCCTCGTCTAACCTCGGATACCATTATATTTACAGGGCCCTCAAGGAACTTGGCGTTGCAGTGGAACGCTTCTGCAGCTCACCGGTACCGTTTAGGTCGATAGAAGGAGACACTCTTTTAGAGCGTTTTCCTGTTATTACGGCAAGTGTAGCATATGAAGGGAATGCGGAACTTTTTTTCAGATGGCTGAACTCCGCCAATATTCCCCTGCACTTTGAAGATAGGGCTTTGGGCAGTTTTCCGATAATAGGAGCCGGAGGAGCAATGACCTACATTAATCCTCTTCTTTTGTCTGCGGTGTGCGACTTTATAATTTTGGGTGACGCAATTGACGCACTCCCACATGCTTCAGAGTCGCTGCGCAGGTATCTTTCGGACGGGGACAAGACTAAATTATTTTCAAGGCTGGCTGATCATCCCTCGATATTTGTCCCTCCGGTCCATATACGCGATGGCAGTCTTGTGGTTAAGAGAACTCTGGCAAATGACCAGCCGCTTGATGGGGCCTATCCGATGCACAGCGTTTGGCTGACGCCGAGAGGCTCTTTTGGAAAGACGCTTCTCGTTGAACTTCAGAGAGGCTGTGTCCGAAACTGCAGTTACTGTACTCTTCCGGGCTGTTTCGGCAAGATGAGGTACAGGGACGGCGGAGTGATAAAGAAAGCTCTTGACGAGGTTTTCCTGACAAATGATGTCGGACAGGTAGGGCTGGTGACTCCTGAAGCAGGAGACCACCCTCATATAGAGGATCTCCTGGACTACCTTGAAAGCAGGAATAAAGGAGTATCCTTTGCTTCCCTCAGGATAGACAGGCTGACTGCCAAGATGCTGTCTGCCCTCAAAAGGGGAGGAAGGCACAGTGTTACGGTAGCTCCCGAAACCGGCAGCGATGAACTGAGGTTTTCATGCGGGAAAAAATTCACTAACGGGCTAATAATGGAAAAAATAAACTTGGCTGCATCACTCGGAATAGATCAGGCCAAACTCTATTTTATGATCGGTCTTCCGGGTGAGACTGATGAGGATATCAAATCTATTGCCGGATTGTCTGCAAAGATAATTGATGAAACTGGGTTGAACCTGATACTTTCGGTAAACCCCTTTGTTCCCAAACCGGGAACAGCATGGAATGAAGCGAGATTTGAAGGGATACCGGGGCTTAAGCGAAAGTACGATCTTTTGATCGGTGAACTTTCAAAGATAAGGAAGAAA
Organism: Synergistaceae bacterium; assembly: GCA_036835165.1. Taxonomy (GTDB): domain Bacteria; phylum Synergistota; class Synergistia; order Synergistales; family Synergistaceae; genus Caenicola. Next base: position 11,982 of record DAITML010000024.1, read on the forward strand.
AAACCCCAGCTGAGGATGACAAGCCCAAAGGAGGCAGAAAATGAGTTCTCTCTTGCCTGGTACGGATATAACGAGAGTACTGCCCTGGCAAAAAACGGGGGAGTTTCAAAAAAAGTTCATTTCGATAACGCCGCGAGAGCTAAAACGCTGTTAGAATTAGATCGTCTTTGGTAGTTTGACTGGAGGTGGCTGCATGGTTACAAGAAGAACTCGCAATTATAAAGAAAAGAAACCGATGACGACCTTTGGACAATTTATATTGCCACTGACTGTAATAATGGCTGTAGCACTGCTTTTCTTCAGTGTAAAGCTATTTTTTTTCGATTCGAACCAGACCGGAGACATTGTTTTCACCAAAGAAGAACCTGTAAAACAGGGACAGTCGTTTACAGTGACGCCTCAAAAACAGGAGGAAGGTCCGGCAGCAGGCTCTGCTGAAGAAATTAAGACAGAAGTAAAACTTGCTAAGCCTGTCGGAGGTCAAAATGAAGGGACACAAAAAGCAGGCACAGTTGCCGGTGCTGCGAAAGCAACTGACAAACCTTCATCTGCTGTCAGCAAAATAACGGCAGACAAAACAGGAGTGCCTCCCCAGACGGCAGTAAAGCCGATACACAGATGGGATGTCCAGATAGGGGCGTTCTCATCAAAGGATAATGCAGTTCAGCTCATAGAGAAGGTAAGGTCTGACGGATACACCACTTATCTTGTCGAGGAAAAAAAAGAGGGGGCTCCCTTTTACAAAGTTCGAATCAAGAACCCAAAGACTGGGAAAGATGAAGCTGTTGCTCTTTCAAAGATACTTGAAAAAGAGGGATACCCAATATTTATTGTTGAGATCAAGTAGCATCTGTTAAAAATATAAGGTTACGAAAGGTCGCTGTTTTGATGTCCGGTTTTGTAAAAGAGGTCACACCCCGCGTAAATGCCGTGCAGTATGTTGCCGCAAGCCTGGCTTTCCCCTGGAGTGTGCGAAATAAGGATATTCCGCTTGCTTCTGCACTCGGTAAAAGGATCTCCCTGGATCTGAGTGCGGAAGAACAATATCCCCCGTTCACAAGAAGCCTCAGGGACGGCTATGCTGTCCACAGTCCTGATGTTGTTGCGGCCACTCCGGGGACACCTACGTTTTTGAACAGGGTCGGGGACATCCCAATGGGGTTGGTGCCTGAATTATCGATAGAGGCGGGGCAGGCTGTTTCGATACCTACCGGAGGAGTCCTTCCAAAAGGTGCGGATGCTGTAGTGATGCTTGAAAACACAACAGCGGCCGGGGTATGGATAGAAGTCAGGAATGCGGTCCAGTCAGGAGATAATGTGATCCATGCAGGAGAAGAATTCTCCGCGGGGCAAAAGGTGCTTTTCAGCGGAGATATGGTCGATTTCAGGACTATGAGCATCCTTTCGACCCTGGGGATAAGAAGTGTTCCTTCAACAGACCTTAAGATAAGCATCCTAAGTACCGGAGACGAGATAGTTCCGGTTGAGACGCACCCGCTTCCTCCCGGGCGGATAAGGGATGTGAACGGATGGTCAGTGAGATCTCTCCTTTCCAGATATGGTTTCGAAGCTGAATACAGGGGTATCCTCTCAGATGAAGACGACAATTTTGAGAGCACGGTGCGTGCTGAGATAGGAAAGTGCGATGTTCTGGTCCTTAGCGGAGGTTCCTCCGTCGGGGTCAGGGACCGCTGTTCAAGTGTATTGGAAAAACTTCCCTCGCCGGGTCTGATGGTCAGGGGAATAAACATTGTTCCGGGAAAACCGACCCTTATAGCCGGATGTCTGGAAGAAAAGAAGCTCGTCGTGAGCCTTCCCGGCCATCCGCTCTCATGTCTGACAGTAGCATTCGTCCTGCTGCTTCCGTTGCTCCTGAGGCTTATCGGAGCCGGGGAAGAAGAGTGCGGCACCAAAATGCAGCTGCCTATGAATAGAGACATGACTGCAAGGACCGGTCCGGAAGAGTTCGTTCCGTGCAGGGTCACTGCCCGGGGCATGATAGATCCGATACTTGCCAAATCAGGCTATGTATCTTCGCTTGCGGAGGCAGACGGATTTTTAAGGATACCTGAAGACAGGGAAACTATCAGGGCCGGAGAGACGGCGGAGGTATGGTTATGGTAGCGGTATACAGCGAACACGTTGAACTGTCAAAAGCCCTGGATCTTCTGAAAGATAACTTTTCAGGACGGATCCTCAAAAATAGGACCGATATGAGAATATCCGATGCTCTTGGATGTGCCCTTGCAGAAGACATAACCGCATACAGGAATGTCCCCCATTACGCGGCTTCGGCGGTGGACGGGTATGCCCTTGACGCATCTTCCACCATAGGAGCCTCGCAGGCGACCCCACTAAAACTTGGCTCGTCGTCATACAAATGGATGAACACCGGGGCAGACATCCCGCACTGGGCCAACGCCGTGCTTATGGTCGAGGATTCTTCGATCGAGGGGGAAGATCTCTTGGTATTCAAAAGCCTGACTCCTTCATCAAACGTAAGGCCGCTTGGGGAAGATGTCATGGCGGGGCAGATCATAGCGCGAGAGGGAGAAATAGTGACACCCGCCCTGATCTCACTTTTCCTGTGTGCAGGGATAGATAAGGTGCCGGTTATCAGAAAACCCAGAACTCTCTACATACCAACAGGCGATGAAGTCATAGAGAGGAGAAAATGGCTCGAAAACCCAAGTCCAAAATCAGGAACAGTCGCAGAGAGCAACTCGCTCTTCATCGAGGCCTCTTTCAGGGAATGGGGATATGAAGTTGATGTTTCAGATGTGGTGCCCGACGATCCCGCTGTTTTGAAGGAAAAGGTTTCGGCCGGAGTTGACGTGTACGACGTTGTCCTGGTGGGAGCAGGTTCGGCCAAAGGCCGCAGGGACCACACAGTCGAGGTCTTTGAAGAACTTGGTAATATGATATTCAGGTGGATAAGAATGAAGCCCGGAAGGCCCGCAATGGCGGCAGAGATCAAAGGAAAGCCTGTGATATGCCTGCCTGGGTTTCCCATGTCGACCACTGTTGTGCTATGGAGCCTTGTTTACCCCCTTGTCCGATTCCTTTCGGCAAGGGACGATGACAGGGAACTGCTGATCAGAGAAGCAGTCGGCTGCAGGGATACATGGCAGACCAAGCTGCTTGTCCAGCACTCATCACCCGCAGGCATAGAAGAATGGCTCAGGGTAAAGACCGCAAAAGTCGGAGATACCCTTTATTCCTGGGTCCTGACCTCGGGAGCCAGCGTTCTATGGGCTCTGGCAGAAGCGGATGGCATATCTCTTCTTCCTGCATCGGCGCTTGAGTGTGAGAAGGGCTCCGAAGTGAAAGTCTGGATGAAAAGGAGTGTCGACCTGGAGAGAAGGATACTTTTCCAGGGGTCGGACGACCCTGCGATACAGCTTCTTGTAACTCCCATAAGGCGCAGGGGGGGAGATCTTGTTTCGCGTGCTGTGGGAAGCATGGGAGGACTGGCCGCACTGAGCAGAAAAGAGTGTCACCTTGCAGCTGCGCATCTTCTTGATGACAGCAACGGCACATACAACGACAGCTTCATAGAACGATTTGCCAATGGTGCCAGATGGGAAAGGGTGCTTGTCTTTTACAGGACGCAGGGAATAATCGTACAGAAAGGGAACCCAAAGAACATACATACCTTCGAAGATATCTGTGCCGGAGACAATGTATTTTCAAACAGGCAGCCGGGGGCCGGTACCAGGGTCCTCTTCGATCATCTGCTCAAGCAGGCCGGTAAGCTCCCCTCGGAGATAAAAGGTTACGAGCAGCAGTGCACGACGCACATGGAAGCAGCGAATCGAGTATTTACCGGACTGGCAGATGCAACTCTGGGGATCAAATCCGCGGCTGACGCGCTTGGGCTTGACTTTATACCTCTTGCCGAAGAACCTTATGAGCTGGTTATCCCTTCGGAGTATATGGGACATCCGACAGTGAGTGCTCTTCTGGACAGCCTTGGCGACAGTGAATGGAGAGAGACTGTTGAGGCAATGGGAGGCTACAGATGGCCATAATGACAGACGATTTTGGAAGGGACTTGAATTATGTCCGCATTTCGGTGACTGACAGATGCAATTACAGATGTAAATACTGTATGCCTCCGGAAGGTGTCGAATATCTTGAACACAGTGAAATAATGAGGTACGAAGAAATTTCATTCCTCTGCAGCGTATTTTGGGAACTTGGTGTAAGGAAGGTCCGTTTCACCGGGGGAGAACCGCTTGTCCGCAAAGGACTCGTAAGCTTCCTTAAAGAGCTGAACAGAGAGTTCCCTGAGATGAAGACGGCGCTTACGACTAATGGTTCGCTGCTTGAAGAGTATGCAGAAGGGCTGGCTCAGGCCAATCTGCACTCACTGAACATAAGCCTGGATACTCTCGATCCCGTAAAGTTCGCCGGTGTGACAAGGCTTGGAGATCTTGACAGGGTCATTTCAGGGATAAGAGCTGCCGTTAAAGCAGGCCTTAGGAACATAAAACTGAACACCGTGCTTATTAGGGGTTTTAACGACGGAGAGATAGCTGCCCTGATGAACTTTGCAAAGAGGGAGAGAGTCCTCCTCAGGCTGATAGAGTTTATGCCGCTCGAAGACGGTGTCTGGAACGAAGAGTCGTTCATCAGCGGCGAAGAGATATTGAAGATGCTCCCGGAGGGCGATTCCTGGAAGGCAGAAAGGCCCTATTCTGATCTGGCCGGTCCTGCAAAATATTACAGGAATGAGAAGACGGGAGATTCAATAGGAATAATAACAGCAGTCTCTAACCATTTCTGCAAGTACTGCAATCGCCTGAGGGTATCGGCAACGGGAAAACTCCGTACCTGCCTTTTCGCGCCTGATGAGACGCCGATGAGAAGCTATTTGCTCAGCTCGGACAGGGAAGGCCTGAAGGAACTCATATTGGAGAACATAAAGAATAAGCCCGGATGCTGGAACGATGTGCGAACAGGACACCAGCACATGTCCGGAATAGGAGGTTAAGAAGGAATGGCAGATTATACTCATTTTGACTGTGACGGAAGGCCTGTGCTTGTAGATGTAAGCAAAAAAAATGTAACTTCCCGTACAGCCTGGGCGGAAGGATGGATCGACCTTCCTGACATCATATATGAAAAAGTTTCATCGGGAAGTGTCAAAAAAGGAGACCCATTTTTGGTTGCAGAACTCGCCGGGATCATGGGCGCAAAAAAGACCCCCGAACTCATACCTCTTTGTCACAACATAAGACTCGATAATGTCGTCGTTAAATGTGTCCTGGCAGAAGGAACCAAATCAGTGAGGATAACTTGCGAAGCAACCGCAAATGAGGTTACCGGAGTCGAGATGGAGGCATTGACAGGTGTTTCGGCGGCGGCCCTGTGCTTTTATGATATGTGTAAAGGGCTGGACAAGGGAATGGTCATAAGAGACATAAGGCTTCTCCGGAAGACGGGCGGGAAAAGCGGCGAATGGAAAGCAGAGGGGGAGCATGCACAATGAGGATACTCAGACTGCTCGCACCCTCCCTTATCGGTGACCACACGCTTTGTTATGCTCACTGCAATTCTTCGGGACTGAGCTGCATAAACGAAGTCCCGGCCGATATCACTTATGTTTGTGCCGGAGAAGATATCTCAACAGAATTTTACTCCGATAAAATGACGATAGTCCTCCCTCCCGGAACTTCTCTCGAAGACGGGGATTTCCTTGCCGCAGCCGGCGGTGAGCCCCTTCTCAGATGGAAAAGCTCAGAAAGAAGGTTTGTTGTTTTTACTTCCGGTTTTCTAAGCGTTTCATCTCGGGTCTGCATATGGAAGACTATAAGGACCGCTGTACTTACAATCAGCGACAAGGGGAGCAAGGGAGAAAGAATTGACACTGCCGGGCCCGAATTAGAAAGACTTATAACTGCCCAAGGCGGAGAGGTCGGAGACAGAAAGATAGTGCCTGACGAAAAAGAAGCAATAGCAGAGTCAGTCAGATCATGGTGCGATGATGGCTATGCCCTCATACTTACTACAGGAGGAACAGGACTTTCTCCAAGGGACGTCACACCTGAGGCGCTGATCGGAATAGCAGAAAAAACTGTCCCGGGTTTTGGTGAGATGATGCGGATGAAGACACTGCAATACACAGACAGGGCATTCCTGACAAGAGGCATTGCTGTGATAAGGGGCAGAACACTTATTATTGCCTTTCCCGGAAGTCAGAGAGGTGCACGGCAGTGTTTTGAAGCAGTGGCACCTGCACTGAGGCATGGTGTCGAGACCCTGTCGGGATGGGACAGCGAGTGCGGCAGCCATCCGCACCGCCATTAAGTGTGCATTTAGGGCAACTTTGCCGTTAATTCACGCAGCACCTGATATTTTGGATTTTAAGTTGGCATAATATTATGGGGGAGGTCGAATCGATGCAGGAACCTTGCACCTCAGGCAAGATAAAAAGATGTGTGATAATCACAGGTATGTCAGGCGGGGGCAAATCTTCAGCGCTCAACGTCTTCGAGGATCAGGGGTTTTATGTCATTGACAACCTTCCGCCGACCCTTCTGCCTCAGTTGCTTGATGTCCTTGTCGGTCACCAGTCCGCAGTCAACAACGGAGTTGCTGCCGTAATAGATGTAAGGGGAGAAGAACTGCTTAACGACCTGGAAAAGGTCGTTGCAAAACTTAAGCAAAAAGTTGAAAGGCTCGAGGTGCTCTTTGTTGACGCTGCAGACGAGACGCTGGTCAGGAGGTTTGAGACCACAAGGAGGAGGCATCCGCTCTCTGACAACACGACTATTCTTGGCAGTTTGGCACTTGAAAGGAAACAGCTTAGCTCGATACGGAAAGGCGCAGACATAGTAATTGATACCACAGGGCTCAGATCCAACGAATTTCGCTCCAAACTTCTTGATGTCATGGGCATGAGATCAGACAAAACTTCTGTGATACTAAGCTCGTTTGGTTTCAAATACGGGCTGCCTCAGGATTCTGACTATGTGCTTGACGTGCGTTTCCTTCCTAATCCCAATTACGTGGATGAGCTCCATCCTCTTTCAGGGAAAGATTATGAAGTACAGAAATACCTTTGCGGTTTTGAGAACCTTGACACTTTCATAGGTAAGGCTGAGGACCTTCTTGATTTTGTCTCCTCTGTCTACAGCAGTACGGGCAAAAAGCAGATCCATATAGCGATCGGCTGTACCGGAGGCAGGCACAGATCTGTAGCAGTCTCTGAAATGCTGGCGGTCCATCTCAGGAAGAGAGGCAACAATGTCATAGTAGATCACAGGGATATTGACAAGGGGAATTTGATGTGACCTATTTTTCAGCTTTTTTGATAATAATGGTTATAGCTGCTTCCGTGATCTCTTTTTATATTCTCTCAGGAAGAAGCAAGCACCATAATAAGAATGCGGCCGGGCGTCACGGCATTATGACCAATGCCGTCGAGTACAGGCTTTCGCTTGGTCCCCGCATAGTCACCATCGGAGGAGGCACCGGCCTTTCTACGCTCCTTGCCGGACTGAAGGGGTTCACACGGAACATCACTGCGGTAGTCGCAGTTACTGACGAAGGGGGGAGCTCCGGCCGCCTCAGGCAGGAATGGGGGATGCTTCCTCCGGGAGATATCAGAAACTGCATAGTTGCTCTCGCTGAAAATGACAGTTCTCTGAACAGGCTTCTTAATTTCAGATTTGACAGAGGAGAACTAAAGGGACATAACCTTGGCAACCTTATCTTGCTGGCAACGACTGAGATGATGGGTGATTTCCAGGGGGCTGTGGAGGAACTGAACAAGATGCTGGCCATAAGGGGACAGGTGCTTCCCGTTACTACAGAAAATGTTACGCTTAAAGGAGAAACAAAGGATGGCAGAACTGTAAAGGGAGAACTTGAAGTTTCTGATAACGGGAGCCAGCTTGCGAAGCTATGGATAGAACCGGGCAATGCCTCGCCATTGGAGGGCGTGAAAAAAGCACTGAATTCTGCAGATCTTATAGTCCTTGGTCCAGGCAGCCTCTTTACAAGCGTTCTTCCCAACCTTCTCCTGAAAGAAATTTCTGATATCTTAAAAAAATCTCCAATTCCTATTGTGTATGTGGCCAACCTTGTAACACAACCCAAAGAAACAGAAGGAATGAATATCCTTGCTCATGTCGACTGGATCGCAGGGGTGCTGGGGACAGTGCCGGACTATCTTTTGGCAAATCAGGCCCCGATACCGGAAGAATTTTTAAGCAGATACAGCAAAATCGGTGCGGAACCGCTATACCTTTCAAATGAAGAAGAAAAATATTTGGAGTCGCTTGGTACAAAGGTCATTTATGGCGATTTTATAACCATAAAGAACGGGACCTACCTGAGGCACAACGCACAGAGCCTTTCTGAAGCAATAATCAGGCTGGCTCGTGAAAACCGCGAGATAAAGGATCTATAAAAATGGAACATCTCAGCCATAGGATTTGGGATGAATGGACTTCATTTCAGCCGATCCCCCCTGTTGAAGATGAAATAGCAGGGATCCTGGATGGATTGAGCTGCAGAAAAAAGGGCAGCGAATATGAATTTACTTCTGGCAGGCTTTTTGCGGTAAGAAGACTTCTGAAGCTTTGGTCCGATTCTGAATACCAGAGCATAGAGACAATAAGGATAATATATGGCGAAAAGCAAAAAAACAGGCTTTGTTTTACAATTGAAGCGGATTTGGCAGATGCCATCTTTGATAGGATATCAGCTTCCTCTTTAAAAAGGAGGAACTGGAACTGGGTAAGGGGGATGTGGGGAGCCTGTGGTGCACTCTATGTTCCTAAGGCGGGTTATTACCTTGTTCTGAGGCCCCCCTCCGGTAACGGGAGTGCGGAAAGGATCCGAAGTATGCTGAAATCAGCCGGATTCAGCCTGGGAGTCAGGAAAAAAACCATGATGTCGGAACTGATGCTCCGGGATCAGCAGCAGATAGTCACGTTCCTATCAAGGCTGGGTTTTGTAAAGACAGTGCTTGCACTCGAGGAGACTGCAATTTACAGGTCTATGAGGAGCCATGCAAACAAACTTGTTAACTGTGATTCCGCAAATATCAATAAAACTCTTGAAGCTGCGGAGAGGCAGATGAGACTTATTAATGAGATCGAGGAAGCAGGGATCATTGAAGAACTCCCTGAGGAGATCAGAGAATTGGTATTTGCGAGAAAAACAAATCCCAGCATTTCTTTAAAGGAACTGGGACAAAATCTAGCAAGACCTATCAGCAAAAGTACGGTAGAATATAGGTGGAGGAAATGCGAAAAAATATTGCATAAGCTGTTGAAGGGGGATGGTGCCCATGTATTTGGGAAAGGCAGACGTTA
>DAITML010000025.1:0-20240 GCA_036835165.1 Synergistaceae bacterium
CCCGAAAGTCTGACTACTGCTATGCCGCCCTCTCCCCATGCTGTAGCAAGTGCAGTAATGATGTCTTCCATATTTTCACCTCTCTCCGCCTCCACATTATAATCTCCCCATGATGCTTACATCAACGGGCGTTAACTTATGCAGTGAATGTGTATGAAAAGGGCGGTCCCCTCCGGGGGACCGCCCTGTCTTCACAGTCAGAATTATTTTCTAAAGAGCCTTTATTGCAGCGCCGAGGCGTTTTGCACCCTCTTCGAGCTCTTCAGGCTGAGCAAATGTGAAACAGGTGCGCATGAAATCAAGTCCGGAACCATCTACGAAGAATGACGGGCCGGTAACGAATGCGACTCCATGCTCGATCGCCTTCATGAAGAGGGCTGTCGAATCGACTCCGGGGACCTGCAGCCAGAAGAAGAAGCCGCCTTCCGGGGTGTTATAGATCGTGTTTGACGGCAGGTATTTTTTGAATCCGGCCTCCATTGCATCGCGCTTTTTGCCATAGTGCGCGATGATCTTGGGGAGGAATCCGTCAAGGTGTCCAAGCCTGCAGTATTCGTAGACCAGTGCCTGTGCTACGACGCTGGAGCAGAGGTTTGTTCCCTGTTTGATCATGATGAGTTTCTGCATAAGTTCGGGATCACCGACTATCCATGCTACACGTGTTCCGGGGGCCAGTATCTTGGAGAAGGAGCAAGCGTACACGACTCTTCCGCTCTCTTTTTTATCCATTGAGAAGATGGTTGGTACGTGGCTTCCCGTGTAACGCAGGTGTCCGTAGGGGTCATCCTCGAAAATGATCAGGTCATATTTTTCCGCAATATCGAGAAGCTTCGCTCTGCGCTCCTCAGAAAGGGTCGAGCCTGACGGGTTCTGGAAGTTCACTATGGTGTAGATGAACTTGATTTTGTGTCCGTCCCTGCGTCCCTGTTCGATGATGCCCGGAAGCAGATCTACGCACATACCATCTTTGTCGCACGGGACAGAGATGAAACGGGCTCCGCGGTTTCTCATTGCATGGATCGCTCCGGGGTATGTGGGACCCTCTACTATTATTGTGTCACCGTCGTTCAGAAGAACGCTGCAAAGAAGGTCCATCCCTTCCTGTGATCCGGTAGTTATGAGCATTTCTTCGGGTTTTGTCTCGCGGCCCATTCTTGGAGCCATCCATTTGGCGATGTAATCCTTGAGCGGCGCATATCCGTCTGTGGCTCCGTACTGCAGGACATCCTTGCCTTCACGGGCCAGTATGGCAGAAGCTTCAGAAAACTCGGCTACAGGAAAAACAGCAGGGTCTGGATTGCCTCCTGCAAAAGATATCACGCCCGGGGTCTTTGTGTATTTCATCAAGGCCCTGATCGGCGAAGGTTTGACGTTAAGGGCTATATCCGACAGCCTTGCATTCCAGTTTACTGAACTCATAGCATGATCCCTCCAAAAAAATATTCACAATACAAATAATGCCTCTCTCATGTGAAAGAGGTCGCATTGTCATTATACACAAAAAAAGCGGATTGTCACTGATAAAAATGATATATCAGCTGTACGAACAACGTTTTGCCCCTTTCATTAGTCGGCGTGAACGTCTATTATTGGATTGAAATTTTGAAGCAAACATGCATCGGAAGGAAGATAAATATGTCAGAAACACTTTCTGCACTGAAGAATAGCCAGGATATCCGAAAAATGGCCCCTGGGTCATCATTTAAAGCAATATTCGTTGTTTCTTCGCTTTTTCAAAAAAATGACAAAAACGGAAAACCCTACTTTGAGATCGCGGTGACGGATGAGTTCGGTACGCTTGAAGCAAAAATTTGGTCTGATGCCAGCTGGTTTGACAGGTCTGATCAGGATCTGTCGTCTCCCGCGAAGAAGCTTGAAGATGAAAAACTCAGGTATGTTGCAGGCTGTACGATGGGAGTAGAAGGCAAAACCACTGAGTTCAGAGGACAGATACAGTTCAACTTCAATAAGCTGACCCTGCTGGACCAGGATAAGTTCCCGCCTTCGCAGTACCTTCCAAGATCACCGATAGCGCTGGAGGATCTTGTGAAAAGATATGAGGATCTTGTTTCTTCATGCCGTGCAGAAGTGGCCGGGTTCATCAGGCATGTATATCAGGGCGAGACATGGAAGCAATTCCGTGACTGGCCGGCGGCGGTAAGTCACCACCACGCTTATGCCAACGGACTGCTTGAGCATACTCTCTCGGTTACTGAGTGTGCAAAGGCTATGGCCCTGTCCTTTCAAACGTCAGGTTATGAGATAGACGTTGACATAGTTGTTGCCGGAGGACTTCTTCACGACCTGGGAAAACTTGGGTCATACAAGATGGGTTCGATCCCTGAGGTCACACTTGAGGGGGCTGTTCTTGACCACATTGCAATAGGGTATTCAAAATTTGTGGAGCTTGCTGAAAATGTTCAGCTTGACAGTTCCGTCAGGCTGCAGTTGGCTCACATCCTGCTGAGCCACCACGGGCAGCGGGAGTTTGGCTCTCCTGTAGTTCCTGCCACACCTGAAGCCATGATAGTATCCGCAGCCGATGAACTTGATTTCAGGGTCTTTTGCTGGAAGGATTCTGTTAAGGATCTTACAGACGACCAGCCTATCTCTCAGTGGCATGCAGCCACCGGACGCCGTTTCTGGAAAAGGCAGCCGCACTGATGTGCTGTCAGGCCGTAAGGGGCCATCTTCACAGAGACAGAGAGGAATAACGATGTCAAAAGAGTTTTACGTTTCGTCAGACCAGTCCGGCAGACGCATTGACAGGCTGCTTAGGGCCATGTGGCCGGGGGTCCCCCTGGGAGCATTGATGAAGGCTATTCGGACCGGGGAAGTCCGTCTTGATGCCAGGAAGGTCAGTCCGGATGCCAGGGTCAAAGAGGGGCAGTTCCTCCAGGTCCCATGGAATGACCCTTTACCCGGCAAAAAGGCGGCGGATCCAAATGTCAGGAGATCCGGCAGCAGAAAACTGGAAACGATATACCGTAATGAATACCTATGGATAATAAACAAGCCTGCAGGACTCCTTACCCAGCCGGATACCAAAGAAGGCGACTCGCTGATAACGAGGGTACTGGCAGCGCTTGAATGGACAAGGAGGGACTTTCGTCCCTCGACCGTCCAGCGCCTGGACAGAAATACGTCGGGTGCAGTAATAGTTGCGCTTACAGGTCCGTCGCTGAGACACCTCTCCGAACTGATAAGGGAGAGAAAGATCAGAAAAATATACAGGGCTGTTGTTGAAGGCATGACAGAGGGATCAGGGGAGATAGACCTTCCCGTCCTTAAAGATCCCGTCACTAACACAGTTAAGATAGATGAAGCCGGGCAGAGGGCCCTTACAAGATACAGAAGGATATTTCACGGAAGGAACTGGAGTGCTGTTGAGGCCGAACTTGTTACCGGAAGGCCTCATCAGGCAAGGGTGCATTTTGCAGCGATTGGCTGTCCTATAGCGGGTGACGTTAAGTACGGCGGTGATCCGGAAATGGCGAAAAGGCCCCTATTGCACGCATATTCGCTGACTTTCCCCAATGACAGGGAGCTGCCTGATGATATTAGGGGAATGGAATTCAAGGCGCCCCTACCAAAAGATATGGAGGATTATTTCGATGAGATGTGATATTTGTGAAGGACGTAAATGCAGGGAGGGGGCCCCATGCATTGAGAGGAAGAGCATTGACCTCTACTCAGACCCTCACGAAAAAATGATGATGCAGACCGCGGCCTTTGTCGAATCGGAATTCTATGGTGAACTCAACAGGATCGAAGAAGTCGTTGAGTTTGCCTCCCACATGGGATATAAAAGGCTCGGTATAGCTTTTTGCGTCGGGCTTCACGAGGAAGCGGCTAAAATAGCCGACTTTCTCTCCCGTTTTTTTGAGATAGAGGCCGTGTGCTGTAAGGTGTGCGGGATACCGAAATCAGAGATGGGTGCACCTGCAAGCGACAGGGTAGGGCCGATCAGCTGCAACCCTATAGAGCAGGCCAGAATGCTTGAAGAAAAAAGGACGGACCTGAACCTTGTCGTAGGGCTATGCGTAGGCCATGACGCACTATTCATAAAGCATTCACACGCATACGTAGTTCCTTTGGTGGTCAAGGACAGGGTCCTTGGACACAACCCTCTTGCAGCCGTATACTGTTCTGCCGTAAACAAGAGGATGAAAAAAAGGGCAGATGCAGCCGGTAACACTAATGGTGCTTGAACAGGATCGCCGGGTTATACGATAGATCGCAGGTATGGCTTGTCATATCCCGAACTCTCTGCTATTATTTCCATTGCCCTTCACACGGACCGGCGCACAGCGACGTTGGCCTGAGTCTTGGGAATATCGAGCGCAACAGGCTCAGACAGGAGTGATCGACATGATCAACAAGGAAAAGAAACAGAATCTGATCGAAGAATTCAAAGTACATGGAGCAGATACCGGCTCCACGGAAGTCCAGGTAGCCATCCTCACAGCACGCATCCGTGAACTCACGGATCATATGAGGATCCATAAGAAGGACTTCCACTCACGCCGTGGACTTCTCATCATGGTCGGAAAACGCCGCAAGCTCCTTCAGTATCTTAAAGACCGCGACTTTAACCGCTATCAGTCCCTTATCCAGCGTCTGGGGCTGCGTCACTGATCAGGTTGGGCAGGAAAAGCAAAAATTAGGCAACTTATGCATGGCGGAGGGTCATTACCTTCGCCATTTTTGCTTTTTTGTGCTATTCTTCAACAGTTGAAGACAGAAAATGGGAGGAAATGAAAAATATGAAAGAGATATTTGAGTTAGAATTATATGGTAAGACCATGTCTTTTGAGACAGGGCGTCTTGCAAAACAGGCAAATGCAGCACTATTGGCAGGGCATGGCAAAACAGCGGTCCTTGTAACGGCTGTTCTTGCAGAGAAAGCAAGGCAGGGGCTGGACTTTTTCCCGCTTCTCGTAGATTATGAAGAACGTTTCTACTCGGCAGGCAAAGTGCCCGGAGGATTCATCAAGAGGGAGGGCCGTCCTTCAGAGACTGCGATCCTCAGCGGAAGGATGATCGACCGCTCAATACGTTCGCTCTTCCCTGAATGGATGAGGAACGATGTGCATGTCGTTGCGACAGTCATGTCAGTAGACCAGGCCAATCCGGCAAACATTCTTGCCATAAATGGAGCTTCACTTGCGCTTTCGATGTCTGACATTCCGTGGGATGGTCCCATAGGAGCTGTCCGTATCGGATGTATAGACGGCGAACTGGTGGTAAACCCTGATGAAACAGATATGCTGAACAGCACGATGGATCTTGTCGTTGCAGGACACAGGGGCGGAGTGACCATGGTAGAGGCGGGAGCTAAGGAAGTTTCGGAAGAGCTTCTGGTAGATGCCATGGAACTTGCAAACGATGCCATTCGCAAAATAGTCGACTTTATCGACGAAGTCTGTGCAAAGGTCGGTAAGCCCAAAGCAGAGCTTCCTGCACCTGAAGTCATCACAGAGATAGATGAGTGGATGGACAAGGAACTCTACGATGATATTTACGCAGCTGTGCAGATACACCAGAAACAGCCCCGCGGAGCAGCTATAGGAGATGCACAGAAAAGGGCTGAGGAACATTTTGCAGAGTCCCGCCCCGATTCAGGCAACTATATTGCAGCCAAAATGGATGAAATGGTAAAGAAATGTGTTCGAAAACTTCTCCTGGAAGACAGACGGAGATCTGACGGAAGGGCAATGGACGAACTGAGAAAGATCACTTGCGAAGTTGACATATTGCCCATGACCCACGGATCGGCCCTTTTTACTCGCGGAGAGACTCAGTCTCTGGGCGTAACTACTTTGGGGATGATGGGAACTGACGATCAGGTCCTCGATGGGCTTAAGATCGATGAGCCATCAAAGACGTTTCTGCTCCACTACAATTTTCCTCCCTACTCAGTAGGCGAAGTAAAGCCAATGCGCGGACCGGGACGCCGTGAGATCGGTCATGGAGCTTTGGCTGAAAGGGCGCTTCGCGCTGTGTTCCCAGGCGAGGCTGATTTTCCCTATGTAGTTCGCCAGGTCTCAGACATCCTCGAGTCAAATGGCTCAAGTTCGATGGCAAGCGTATGCAGCGGAAGCCTTTCTATGATGGCGGCAGGTGTCCCGATCAAAAAGGCTGTCGCCGGTATTGCGATGGGACTTATCGCTGACAACGGCAAAGTTGGAGTGCTCACTGACATACAGGGTCTTGAGGATCATTACGGAGACATGGACTTTAAAGTCGCCGGGACAAGGGACGGAGTTACCGCGCTGCAGATGGACAACAAAGCGGGCGGGATAACGAGGGAGATCCTGACTCAGGCGCTCGAACAGGCTAAAAAAGGACGCATGCAGATACTCGACATAATGGATGCGGCGATACCTGCTCCCCGTATCGATCTCTCTCCGACAGCACCAAAGATAATAACCATAAATATCGATCCTGAGAAGATCCGGGAGGTAATAGGCCCTGGCGGCAAGATGATCCGCTCGATAGTCCAGCGTACCGGAGCTAAGATTGATGTAGATGACAGTGGTCGCGTATATGTTGCAGCGGTCAACGATGATTCAGCCCAGGCTGCCGTAAAGATAATCAGCGATCTGGTCCGCGAGGTAAAGGCAGGAGAGACATTTGTCGGTACAGCAACGAGAATGATGAATTTTGGTGTTTTTGTAGAAGTGCTTCCGGGCAAGGAGGGGCTCCTCCACGTCAGCGAGATCAGCAACTACCACATCCCCAAGCTTGAGGATGCGATAAATACAGGCGACAAGGTGCTTGTAACAGTTAAGGAAATTGACGACATGCACAGGGTCAACCTGAGCCGCAAGCGTATTCTTGACCGGCTTGACGAACTTGCACAGGACCCTGAATTTGCAGAGCAGGCAGCGATAGAAAAAGAACGTGAAGAGCGCTTCTCGCATTTTCCAAAGAGCGAAGGAGGGCCCAGGCGTGAGGGCGGGCCAAGACATGACGACGGCGCGAGACCGCCCCGCAGGGACTTCGGTTCAGACAGGGGAGACAGAGGGCCTGTCAGACGTTTTGACAGAGAGCGCAAAAAGTAGGAAATATTTATGTCAAAGATAAAAGTCAAAATAAAGGCAGATGCCGGGATATCACTTCCCGGCTACGCGACTCCGGGATCTTCAGGACTGGATCTGCGGGCTGCCGAAGCAACTGTTGTACCTGCCGGAGAGCGGGGCTGTGTAGGTACCGGACTTTTCCTTGAAATGCCGCTGGGCTGTGAAGCCCAGGTAAGGCCAAGGAGCGGTCTCGCACTCAAATATGGCGTTACGGTCCTCAATACTCCGGGAACGATCGATTCAGACTACCGCGGAGAGATAAAAGTCATACTCATCAACCACGGCAGAGAAGATTTCAAAATAGAGCCTGGAGACAGGATAGCCCAGATAGTTTTTTCGGAAGTTACACAGGTGGATCTCGAGAGGTCTGAGGAGCTGGATGAGACAGAACGTTCATCGGGCGGGTTCGGGAGCACGGGAAGGAAATAGATCAAAAGCATTGATTTGCCATAGGGGCAAATTTGGAGGCGATACTAATGGCACGTTTTTCATCACCTGAAGGTAAAGTTTACGAAGCTGACAGCGCGTCACTGCGTCAGCTTCTTGATATTTGGCACCTAAAAAAAGCTGTAGGAGCAAAAGTTGACGGCAAGCTTGTGGACTGCGACAAAGTTTTCACTGTAGATACGGAATTTATCCCGGTATTTCCTGATTCAGAAGAGGGGCTCGATCTTCTGCGCCACTCCACTGCTCACCTAATGGCCCATGCTGTTCTAAGGTTATGGCCGGAAGCGAAATTTGGAATAGGACCTTCCATCAAAGATGGATTCTACTATGATATCAGGTTCCCGAAACCCATCTCAGATGAGGATCTCCCGAAGATAGAATCAGAGATGAGAAAGATAGCTCAGGAAAAGATCCCTCTTGTGAGAGAGGAGCACACAAAAGAGCAGGCAAAAGAGCTCTTTACTAAGCTTGGCGAAGATCTCAAGGTGGAAATGATAGAAAGCCTTGAAGGCGAGATACTTTCGACCTACCGCGAGGGCGACTTCATAGACTTCTGCCGCGGTCCTCACGTACCCCACACCGGTTGCTGCAAGTTTTTCAAACTCCTTTCCCTTGCCGGAGCATACTGGCATGGCGATGAGAAGAATGAAATGCTTACCCGCATATACGGGACCGCGTTTGGGTCCGAAGAGGAACTCAAGGAGTACCTCAGGAGGGTCGAAGAGGCTAAGGCCAGGGACCACAGGAAGCTGGGGAAAGAACTTGATCTCTTCAGCGTACACGCGGAAGGTCCCGGATTCCCCTTTTTCCATCCAAAGGGAATGGTCATCATGAATAACCTTATTTCCTTCTGGAGGAAGGAACATACCAAACGAGGCTATGTTGAGATCAAGACTCCAATGATCCTCGACAGGTCGCTTTGGCTGCGTTCGGGCCACTGGGATCACTATAAGGAGAACATGTACTTTACAGAGATAGATGAAGCTCCGTTTGCAGTGAAACCGATGAACTGCCCCGGAGGCATACTTGTTTACAACAGCGCTATCCGAAGCTACAGGGAACTTCCTCTGCGGATGGCTGAGCTTGGTTTTGTACACCGCCATGAAAGGTCGGGTGCGCTCCACGGGCTGATGAGGGTCAGGGCATTCACTCAGGACGACGCGCACGTTTACTGCACACCTGAGCAGATCAAGGATGAGATAAAGGCAATTATGGAGCTTGACAGGTATGTCTACCAGGACGTCTTCGGGTTCAAATATTATGTTGAGCTTTCGACAAGGCCGGAAAACTCGATGGGAGATCCGGAGCTTTGGGACATAGCAGAACAGAGGCTCAAGGAAGCCCTTGAAGAAACCGGGACTGCCTACAAGCTGAACCCGGGAGACGGGGCGTTCTACGGTCCCAAGATAGACTTCCACCTTGAGGACTGCATCGGCCGCACCTGGCAGTGCGGGACGATCCAGCTCGACTTCCAGATGCCAGAGAAGTTCGACATGACCTACATAGGAAACGACGGGGCGGAACACCGTCCGGTCATGCTCCACAGGACAGTCCTTGGAAGTCTCGAAAGGTTCATGGGTATCCTGATAGAAAACTATGCCGGAGCATTCCCCTACTGGCTGGCGCCTGTGCAGGTAAAGCTGCTTCAGGTAAGTTCGGATTTCGCCGGATACACCGATGAGCTTGCAAAGAAATTCAGGGATGCAGACATCAGGGTCGAGACCGATGCACGTGATGAGAAGCTGGGCAAAAAGATACGTGACGCCCAGATGCAAAAGATCCCGTACATGCTGGTAATAGGGGCCAGGGAGGTCGAAGAAGGCACAGTTGCCGTGAGGGACAGATCAAAGGGAGACCTTGGGTCCATGACTTTCGAAGGCTTCCTGGAACATATCAAATCGGAGTTCGACCCTCTTTAATGGCATCATCGCACCTTCCCTTGCGCAATAAGGCAAGGTGTGCTAACATACACAAGTTGATTTATATCAACGGGTTTTTAAGCAGAGGATGCGCCTCTCGCCTGCCGACGCAGCAAGTTGTCAGGTCTACCCGGGAAGAAATTTCCAATGGGCCTGGCGCGTTTTGTGCCGGGCCCATTTTAATTTGAGGAACATATACACTCAGGAGGTGTAACGCCATAGCAAACAGGGACGACGAGCCCCGCGTGAATTCCGACATTCGGGCAACAGAAATTCTTCTCATCGACGAAGAGAACACCAAGCACGGCGTAATAAGCACGAGGGAAGCGCTCGCAATGGCTGAAGCGGCTGAACTTGATCTGGTGGAGGTTGCTCCCCAGGCCAATCCGCCGGTATGCAGGATCATGGATTACGGAAAGTATCGTTTCCAGCAGCAGAAGCGTGACAAGGACGCCCGTAAGAAACAGAAGAACCAGGTAGTGAAAGAGATCAAGATGCGCCCCAAAATTGACCAGCATGACTATGATTTTAAAGTCAAAGCTATAAAGAACTTTCTTCAGGATGGTCATCGCGTGAAGGTTTCGATATTCTTCAGGGGAAGGGAAATGGCATTCCTCGACCGTGGCAGGGAAGTCTTGAACAAGGTCCTGAATGCGATAACGGACTTCGGCAAGATGGAGATGGAACCTAGGATGGAAGGTTCTTACATGAGGATAATGATAGCCCCTGCGGTACAGCTCGAGTCTGCGAAGAAACCCGCCGCCCCCAAAGAAGTTACGCCTGATAAGAAGGTAAAGAAGGAAGCAGCTCCGAAGAAGACTGAAGCTGCGCTCCAAAAAGAGGCTAAAGTGCAAAAAGATAAAACCGAGGCCCAATAAACTGTAAAATAATAATGCGTGACAGTCTCTTACACAGAGATATAACAGCAAGAGGAGGAACTATGCAATGCCCAAGATGAAGACCCACTCCGCCACAAAAAAGCGTTTTAAGATCACCGGTACAGGCAAGGTAGCATTCAAGAAGAGCGGACGCTCGCACCTTCTTTCTTCAAAGAACTCAAAACGGCTCCGTTCGCTTAGGAGAAAGGGTATCCTGCCGGCAGCGGTAGAGGCTCACATAAAGAAAGTTATGCCCTACGCATGATGCCGGGGCTCTTTTAACGAGAAATAATACTGAGGAGTGACATTTAATGCGAGTAAAGGGATCAAGCGCAAGCCGCAATAAACTTAAAAAACTATACAGCATCACAAAGGGATTCTGGGGACGCAAAAAGAACGTATACCGCAGGGCGCGTGAAGCCTATCTGCACGCCCTTACCAGCGCCTTCTCCGGACGTAAGCTCAAGAAACGTGATTTCAGGAAACTCTGGATCGTGCGTATAAACGCAGCTGCCCGTGCAAACGGCATTGCTTACAGTGCGCTCATAAATGGACTGAAAAAAGCAGAGATCAACATCAATCGTAAGATGCTTGCAGATCTTGCAATCAACGACATGCCTGCATTCTCGAAACTTGTTGAAAAGGCCCAGTCAGCCCTGAAATCATAAGTTTTCACCGAACGGTAAATTGAAGGTACATACTTCCTATAAAGTTGAGCAAGTGATAGTTTTGGGGTTCCTGCTGGTCATACTGGTGGGAGCCCTGTTGCTATGGTCATCAAACAAATATTTGTACGGTATGCCGATAACTGTTGAAGACGCTCTTTTTATGTCTACTTCGGCTGTATGCGTAACAGGGCTTGCCACCATAGATCTTAATACGGGAATGGGCGCTGTTTCTCAACTTGTGATCCTGATCCTTATCCAGATCGGCGGACTTGGCTTCATGACTGCCGTAATGATGCTGGGAGTGGCTGTCGGAAGAAGGATGGGCATCAAGAGCAGGCTCTTCTTTCTCGTAGGCTTTGGTTTAAATGGCATAAGCGGCGCTGTCAGGCTTTTAAAAATACTCACAAAATACACATTTGCAGCAGAAAGCATCGGAGCTGTGCTCCTGTACTGGGGGTTCATCCGTCATGGTCTGCCTGTGGAAAAATCTGTCTACTATGCTGTTTTTCATTCTGTAAGTGCTTTTTGTAATGCCGGTTTTTCTCCCCTGCCAAATGGCCTTAATGGTTTTTCGCTTTCAATTATAGTTCCGGCAGCGGTAATGATGCTTATAATATTGGGAGGCATAGGATTCCCTGTTTTTGCAAACTGCTGGGAAACTTTTAGGAAGAGAGACAGAATTTCGCATTACTCAAAGCTTGTTTTATTCATCACTTTCTGGCTAATAACGGCAGGAACGATGATGCTTTTGATCTCCGATTGGAACGGAGGTCTTTCAGGACTTCCAGGCTGGGCCAAAATTTGGAACGCTATTTTTACCAGTGTGACGACGAGGACCGCAGGTTTTGACACGGTACGGCCCGCTGCTTTTTCAGGATTGGGAAAGATCCTGATGATAGCCCTGATGATAATTGGAGCATCTCCTGCATCAACAGGAGGCGGCATCAAGACTACAACACTTGGAGTGCTTGGAATTGCTGCCTGGAACGAGATACTGGGCAGGGAAGAAAATATTTTCTGGCACAGGAAATTAGATCATCAGATAGTCAGGAGAGCATTGACTATGGCCTTTATATATGTGATCACGCTTTTTTTAGGAGCGGTGATCCTTTCACTGGTCGAAGATTTCTCCTTTGAAGTACTGATCTTTGAGGTTGTTTCCGCGATGGGAACAGTAGGGCTTAGCCTTGGCATTACACCGGAATTGTCTGTTGCTGGTAAAATGGTCCTCGTGATCCTGATGTTCTGGGGAAGGGTAGGAATACTTTCGTTCTTTGCATCGCTTATAAGGGAAGAGAAAAAGGTTGAGATCCATTATCCGGAAGTCAATATTCCGATAGGGTAACTGAACCTGAAGGAGAGAGACATATGGCTGAGAATAAAAAAAGTTTCCTTATAGTTGGGCTGGGCCGTTTTGGAACTTCCCTGTGCGAAAAGCTGGTAGAGCTGGGACAGAGCGTCATAGGCGTTGATCAGCTTGCCGGTCCGGTATCTGAGATGTCTGACAGGATCGATGTGGCGGCACAGCTTGATGTAACAGATGAGAGCGCCCTGATAAAGGTCGGCGCAAAAGAGGTCGACATTGCAATAGTAACGATCGGTTCGAGCCTGGAGAACAGTGTGCTTTGCACATCCATCCTTGTTGACCTGGGTGTTCCTTTGGTAGTAGCAAGGGCAAACACCGCACTTCATGCGAAGATACTTGCCAGAGTCGGGGCTCACAGGATAGTATTCCCTGAGTGGGATATGGGGCATAAGGTCGCAGAGAATTTTGTCTATCCGTGGTACTCTAAATTTTCCAAAATAGACGGAGGCGATTTCTATTTTGGAAAAATCAAGCCTCTTCCGGAGATGGTCGGCAAAACCATGGCGGAGATGAAATTTTCTCAGCGTTATAAAGTGATAGTCATCCTGCTTGAACATGACGGAAAACAGGAAGCTCCGTCCCCGATCAGGCCTTTTTTGGAAACAGACGGACTTTGGGTGCTTGGGCGAAGATCGGATATGGATGAACTGGTGACCAAAACCGATCTCTAAGACAAATGAACATTGCAGGAGTCGGTCATGCCGTTCTGCAAATATTGGGGGAATAATAGCGTGTTTGAAGAACTGAAGGAACAGGGAATGGAGAAACTGGCTGAATCCGGACTCTTGGAGAAGCTTGAGAAACTGAAAAAAGCAGGGATGGAAAAGATATCGGAAACATCTCTGCCGCAGGATCTCCAGATGGTGCGGGCCAATCTGCTGGGACGCAAGGGCGAAGTGACTGAGGTGCTTAAAAGTGTCGGGCAGGCTGCGCCGGAGCTGAGAAAAGTCTTGGGGCAGGCCGCAAACGAGGTCAAAGAGATACTTACCCAGGCTATCGAAAGTAGGAATGAAGAACTCATCAACTGTGCCTCATGTTTTGAAGGCGAAGCCGATATGACCCTTCCAGGTGTGAATTTTATTGCCGGCGGCCTTCATCCCATTACACAGATGTGCTATGACCTGAATGACGCATTCCGGTCACTCGGTTTCGAAGTATTTTCGGAACCGGAGATAACCAGTGAACTCTACGCCTTTGACAATCTCAATTTTGCACCTGAACACCCGGCCCGCGAGAGCATGGACACATACTGGCTGAAGGGGCACGACGAGGAACGGGGCGCAAAACGTCTCTGCCTGAGGCCGCATCTTACCGGGGCCAGTGTCCGTTACCTTCAGGAGCATGGGGCGCCGGCCCGTTTTGTATATCCCGGGAGGGTCTACAGAAACGAGACCACTGACGCAAGGCACGAAAGGGCCTTCTTCCAGTACGAGGCGCTCATAGTGGACAAGGACTTCTCCTTCGCTTCAGGGAAAGTGCTTGTAAAGACGATCCTTGACAAGATTTTCGGAAGAGATGTAGAAGTAAGGATGAGGGTCGGTTTCTTTCCCTTCGTTGAACCCGGCTTTGAGATAGACATGCGCTGCCTTGTATGCGGAGGAGAGGGCTGCAGGGTATGTAAGCACGTAGGATGGATCGAGGTAATGCCCGGGGGTACGCCCCACCCCAACGTGCTTAAGGCAGCCGGACTGGATCCCGCTGTCTGGTCCGGATTCTACATTAATATTGGACTGGACAGGCTCGTAATGATGAGATACGGTGTCGATGACGTGCGCCTGTTCCACAGCGCTGACCTTCGCTTCCTTGATCAGTTCAAATAGGAGATAAAGAGAATGAAACTTTCACTAAACTGGATAAAAAAATATGTTGATCTCCCGGAAGATCTTACAATGGAGAAGCTCTCCTACGACCTTACGATGTGTACCGTTGAAGTCGAAGACGCGGCAGACCTTTCGGAGAGCCTTGGCGGACTGGTCGTAGGGAGGATCATAACAGTTGAACAGCACCCTGATGCGGACAAGCTCAGGATATGCACGGTAGATGTCGGAGACCCGATGCCCAGTACTATAGTGTGCGGCGGGATAAACCTGGTTCCCGGGCAGTTGACGGTGGTTGCAAAACCGGGTGCTATGGTGCGCTGGCATGGTGCGGGCGACCCGGTTGAGATCAAGCCTGCAAAACTGAGAGGCATCATGAGTTATGGAATGATATGTTCCTCCGGGGAGATCGGACTTGAAGATCTGTTTCCGGTATCCCGCGAAGCAGAAATAATGGACATCACGGATTTTCATGCTGTCCCGGGCAGTGCGGTATCAGATGTTCTCGGGCTTAATGATGTCATTCTTGAAATAGACAATAAGTCTCTTACAAACAGGCCCGACTTGTGGGGACATTACGGTATGGCCCGTGAACTTGCCGCTATCTACGGCTGCAGGCTCCGTCCCCTGGACGACACAGTTATTCCTGACAAATTTGGAGATCTTTCCATTGTTATAGAAAATCCGGAGAGATGTCCCCGCTATGCGGCTGTCACATTCAAAAACATCAAAAATGTTCCTTCTCCCTTTGAGCTGAAGAGCATGATATGGAGAGTTGGAATGAGGCCGATAAATCTTCCGGTCGACATAACTAACTATGTGATGCTTGCGACGGGCCAGCCAACCCATGGGTTTGACAAAAACCACATCAAAGGCAATATACATATCAGGACCGCAAGAGAGGGCGAAAAACTCGAACTTCTCGACGGAGAGATCCTGGACCTTACGGTCTCAGACCTTGTTATTGCGGATGAAAAAAATCCGGTTGCTCTTGCGGGGATCATGGGAGGAAAGCTGGATTCCATAGTTGAGGATACGACTGAGATAATACTTGAGATAGCAAATTTCACAGCAATGGGCGTAAGACGTACAGCTCAGAGATTTGACATCCGCACCGAAGCATCCTCCCGTTTTGAGAAAAGCGTTGAACCCCAGCGTGTAGATGGTGCGGCCGCAGTGGCCATGAGCATGTTTAAGGAATACTTCCCCGAGTCCGAAATAACAGGGTTTGTGGATTCTTATCCGATGCCCCTTAAAAATTCGGAAGTCCAAGTCCCCCTTGCATTCCTTTCCAAAAGGTTGGGTAAGGAGCTTTCTGCAGAATATGTAATAAGTATTCTTGACAACCTCGGCTTCAAAACACAAGCTAAGGACGGAATGCTTTACGTTACGGCCCCCTCATGGAGGTCTACGGGCGACATTTCTCTTCCGGACGATATTCTTGAAGAGGTCGCCAGACTGATGGGTTATGAAAATTTTGATTTCATCCCTCCATCTGTCGTCCTTGAAAAGCCTATCAACCAGAGAGAAGCAGATTTGGACAGAGCCGTCAGGGAATACCTGGCATTCAGGTGCGGCATGCAGGAGATATTTACCTATCCCTGGATAGAGGACGAGTACATAGAAGCGTCGTGTGCCGATACTGAAGGGATGCTCTGCCTGAGTACCCCTCCCTCTCCCGATGAGAGCAGGCTTCGTTCGGCACTGGTGCCGGGTATGATAAAAGCTGTCTTTACGAACCTCAGATATTTTGAAAGCTTCCGCATATTTGAACTTACACAGGTCTTTGCCGATAAAGACTATCACAGTATCAATGATCCGTCAGAAAAACTCCCCGGAATTGCGAGGCACTTGGGAGGAGCCTTTGTCGGTACGGACCCCAGGGCCCTGTTCAGGGAAGCGAAGGGTGCCCTCGAACATATGCACAGGGCGGTCCACATGGAGCCGCTTGGATTTGCCCGGATTAACAAGCCTCTATGGGCTGATGACAAGCTCTGGCTCAATGTAACATATGAGGGTGAGCCGATAGGCTTCATCGGTCTGCTCTCTCTAAGATCTGCACGCAGGTCAGGAATAAAAAGGAGCATGACAGTTCTGTTCGAGATCGACGCAGAAAGGCTTGTGCCGCTGGCATCAAGGCAGAACAGGTATTCGCGGCTTCCTGAGTATCCATGCGTCGATTTTGACCTCTCCATAGTTTTCGATGAAAAAATCACATGGGCTGAGATCTATGAAACGGCGATCAAGGTAGAATTGGTAAAGGAAGTCAGGTTCATTGACGAATATCGCGGCCCTCAGGCCGGAGAGGGCAAAAAATCAGTATCATTCCGAACAAGGATAGGTTCTGACGAAGGGACCCTGACATCTGAAAAGATAGATATGATAACAAAGCAGATGATGAAGAAGATGTCAAAGAAGTTTGGCGGGGAGGTCCGCGGAGCCTAAAGTTTTGGTAAAATAGGCTTATAAAGATCAGGAGGTGCCGATATGATAGAACAGTTTGAAAAGCTCGAGACCGCAATAAACGGTCTTGAGTTATGCATAGAAGAGATGAAAAATGAAAACGAAAGACTCAGGAAGGAAGCACAGGAACTCAAAGGTGTTATAGAGGACAGGGATCTTGAGATACTTCAGCTCCAGGAAGATATTCAGAAGAGATCTTCAGACTATGACACAGAAAAAAATGACATAGAACACAAGCTTGAGGGGCTTCTTGGCAGGGTCTCCTCCCTTACCCCGGGAAAAAGCTAGAGACAAAAAAGCCAAATCCATACTGAAGGGGATTTTGAAATGTACGAAGCGCTGGAGATCCGCAGCTTTGGCGAGGGTAAATACTCGTTCCTTGTAGGCAGGCAGAGGTACACCCTGACAACTCCTCTTGAAGAGGAACGCTTCGTTCGTATCGTCTCCGCAATACAGGAACTCGTAAGTACCTTTCCTCCCGCCCTGACGCAGGAGGAAAGGTTATTTCTTGCGCTGATGGCATTTTCTCATCAGCTTGACGATATAAAATGCAGACTTGCATGTATAACTGAAGGCATCAAAGAGAGCGGGTCCGATACTTGAGTTTGCCGGGCTGGTATTTACTTGATTTTTTTATAATAATACTTGGATGCTATTTCGTGATCCGGGGATGCTTCCGCGGTTTCGTCGGGGAGGTCCTCACGCTTGCAGGATTTTTATGCTCGCTTTATGTATCCTTCAAGTTTTCGGGTAAATTCGGGAGCATCTTAAAAATTTTTCTCGGCTTAAATGAATCAGTCTCTCAAATTCTGGCAATAATCCTTGTATGGATAGTTATCGCCATTATAGTAGCCTTGATCCGCAAACTTATGAAGGGCATACTTTCTGCGATAAGCCTCAATGGCTTTGACAGGCTTCTCGGAATATTTTCCGGTCTGCTTAAAACATTTATTGCAGTCTATGTACTGCTTATAGGCGGTCTTCTGCTTGCCCCTGTTGTTGAACCTACCTGGATGACAAAAAGCGACATAATCCGATATGCCGGAAGGCAGTGGCCTGAAGTAAGAAAGATCCTGCTTGATTTTGACATGCTTCCCAATGCAGAGAAACTGCCTCAGGGCACTTTGGAAGAAATTCTGAGGCCATACCGCACAGGCGAATCAGGTCCCGAGGGACATGTTCCGAACACGGAAAGCACTCTTCTCAATATGATAAGGAACGAAGAACAGGATAAAGCATAATGTACGCAGAAAGTTCATCTTACAGCAGCCTTGAGATAAAAAAAATAATCCCACTGATATCAAAATACTGCAGAAGCGAAATTGGCGAGGAAGCTGCCTTTTCAGCTGTTACTGCGCAAAATCCGGACGAACTCAGAACCAGGCATCAGCTATTCCTCTCCATAGAGGACTACAGGGAGAGAAAAGGCGAACTTCCGTGGCAGAACGGACTCATCCCTGTCACGCCGATGCTTGCCGAAGCCGACGAGACAGGTCTCCTCACAGGAGAAGAGCTTCTGAAGATACGCCATCTTATCAAGCTTTCTATGAGGGTCAAGGAAGTACTAAGTTCAGAGAAGGAAAAATACCCGGTCTTTTTGTTGATCACCAGGGATATAAGGGACTTCACCGATGAGCTTCAAAGGCTCTCTGTCATAGATGATGACGGGAGGCTCTACGACTCCGCCTCCGAAAAACTGAAAAACGTAAGGGAGAAGGTAAAAGAGCTCAGGGAGAGCATACGAAGGAAAGGGCATGCTCTCATAAATGACCCTTCGATATCTGGAATGCTCCAGGAGAGGGTCATGACGATAAGGAACGGAAGGTATACATTCCTTGTCCGTCCGGACGCACTCAGCATCTTCCCCGGTTCCGTAGTGGACCGCTCGGTATCAGGCAACAGCGTATATATGGAGCCGAGCTCCATGATCAGGCTCAACAACGAATTCACATCCTGCCGCAACTCCGAAATTTATGAAGAACAGAGGATACTGCGCGAACTTACTTCAAAGATCCAGAAAAAGACAAAAGGAATTCTGGATGCTGAAAAGATAATCGGTACCATTGACCTGTTCTATGCGTTATCCGAAAAAAGGCGTCTGGATAGGTGGACAATGCCTGAATTGTCTTCTAAAACCCTTTTCAGCTTCAAAAAAGCCCGCCACCCGCTTCTCTTTGACAAAGCTGTGCCGATCGACATCAGCTGCGGTGACAAATACAGGATACTGGTCATTACAGGGCCGAATACCGGGGGCAAAACTGTGGCCCTCAAAACAGCAGGAGTCTGTGCCATTCTCGGATGGATGGGTTTTCCTATCCCTGCCGCGGAGGGATCAGTTCTTGGAATGATCGGCGAACTCTTTGCAGATATTGGCGACGAGCAGAGCATTGAACAGAGCCTCTCCACATTCAGCGCTCATGTAAAGCATGTCACTGAAATACTCGAAAGGGTCGGGGCCGATTCCCTCGTTCTGCTGGATGAACTTGGGGCCGGAACAGACCCGGAGGAAGGAGCTGCCCTCGGAATAGCCATCCTTGACTGGCTGAGAGAGAAAAAAGCCATGGTCCTTGCCACAACTCACCATAACCCTATAAAAAGATTTGCGCTGGCGACACCTTCAATTGAGACCGCGAGCGTTGAGTTTGATATTGCCACACTCTCCCCCACCTATAAAATACTGACGGGTATACCCGGCAGAAGCAACGCACTTCTTATTGCAGGCAAGCTTGGGATGCCCCGCGAAGTCATAAAGAGGGCGGAACAGGCGATAAGCGGGAAAGAGATATCTATGGAGGATCTTATTGCCGAACTTCACGGTAAACGATCGAAGCTTGAGAGAGAAAGCCAGGAAATCGAAAATTCGCTCAATAAGCTTGAAAGGCTGAAAAGGGAATACGAGGATAGAGTTAGGGAGATCGAGGAAAAACGTGATGCCCTGATAGCAAAGGCCGACAAAAAAGCTCTCAGTATAGTCAAAAACGCAGAGGAATCAGCAAGGGCACTTATCAAAAATCTTGAATCGGCAGAGGCAGAGTCGGCTGCGAGACGCGAACTGGAAAAAAAGAGAAGCCACTTCCACAAAATAGAGAAGTCTGTCTCCGAGAGGGAAGAGAAAAAGATCGCTCAGCAGTCCGTGGCCGCTAATAAGGAGACCCTCAAACCGGGAGATGCCGTCAGGATAATCGGGACAAAAGGCGTTGCCTCTGTTTTGGAGATCAGGGGCAAAAAGGTCCTTGTACAGGCCGGGGCTGCGCAGGTGGAGGTCCCTTTGACCAAACTCAGCATTGTTCCGGAGAAGGAGATCCCTCAGGCGCCCCCGTCAGTTCAGGTCAAAGTTGCACGCCCTGTTGGCGTCCCAAGCGAGATAATGGTCAGGGGAATGACTATAGACGAGGCGATCCCAATGGTCGAACAGTACCTTGACCAGGCCTACAGGGCAGGATATGACTCAGTAGCGGTCATCCACGGACGTGGAGAGGGCATATTGAGAAGAGAAGTACAGGAACTTTGCAAAAGGATCCCCTATGTGATAGAGCACAATCTCGGCGGCCCCCGTGAGGGGGGGTATGGGGTTACCATCGTACGCTTCCGCAAATA
>DAITML010000026.1:0-17741 GCA_036835165.1 Synergistaceae bacterium
ATCTCTTCCGAGTATTGGCCTACCGGAACATCCGAGTTCCCAAGCGCGATTATAAAAACTTTTTCAGTGACCGCGTCCCTGAAGTCGCTGATCCCTTTCGGGTTATGTCCTTTGGGGACTACCATTACGACCTTGTTGGAGACTATGTTGAAGCGTGTCCCTTCCATGACCAGGTCAAGCTTTTTCGTGTTCACTTTGGGATCTGCCTTTATGTCGATCTGATTCATCTGCTTCTGGCCTGCGGATATGAAAATATCGCACTCAGCCCCCTGCTCGATCTGCGTCTTAAGGGTGCCGCTGGAGTCAAAATTGTAGACTATCTTTACATCAGGGGCTGACTTTTTGTATGATCCCGCGATCATGTTCATAGATTCAGTCATCGATGCGGCAGCAAACACGGTCAGCGTCGTCTCTGCATTGGCATGGAGAGGAAAGGCGAAGAGAGAGAGGATAGACAAGAATAGGGAAAATATAGAGAATTTGAAATGCTTTCGAACGATCATATCAGAGACCTCCTATTGCAACTAAGTATCAACAAAAAGAGTATAAGAGTGCGCTGATATTTTTGCAACAGGGTTGCGATTATTGGTCGCTAAAGTTTTTATTGGTTCAGATCTGTCCTCCGTGGCTGCGTAAAGACCGGGAGGTCTCGATGTGCGAGACCTCCCGGCGATTCAAAAATCCTCTTAGTAAAGGCAACAGCTCTGCCTATTGAGTTTTATCCCTGAGGACCGCTCCCTCAACGCCGGAGCTTGCAAATTCCCTGTACCTTGTCAGGAAGGGGCTCTCAACCGGCTGTACCCAGGGTACGAATTTTTCCCTTCTTTTTGCAAGGACTTCCTCACTCACATTAAGGTCGAGCTTTTTGGCAGGGATGTCGATCGATATGATGTCCCCCTCTTCAACGAGTCCGATCGGTCCGCCTACTGCAGCCTCCGGAGAGACATGCCCGATCGAGGCGCCTCTTGTGGCTCCCGAGAACCGGCCGTCTGTTATAAGGGCTACTGTGCTTCCCTTACCCTGACCCATTATCGCCGAGGTCGGTGTGAGCATCTCGCGCATACCGGGCCCCCCCTTTGGTCCTTCAAAACGGATGACTACGACGTCTCCGTCATTTATTTCATTGTTTAGGATGGCCTTGCTTGCATCTTCTTCGCAGTTAAAGACCCTTGCCGGTCCTTCATGGACAAGCATCTCAGGAAGTACGGCGGACTGCTTCACAATGGCTCCCAGAGGAGCAAGGGTGCCCTTGATGAAAGCCAGCCCCCCTTCCTTATGGTAGGGGGCTTCGACAGGACGTATGACGTTGTCGTTGACGACCTTTGCCTTGCTTAGGTTCTCTCTGACGCTTCCGCCGGTCACAGTGATCAGTTCGCCGTGTATCAAGCCTTTTTCAAGCAGCCTCGCCATGAGTCCCTCAACTCCGCCTGCCTGCCAGAGATCTTCTATGTGGTGATTTCCACCGGGGCTCATTGAGCAGAGGTGCGGGACCCTTGCGCCTATCTCATTGAAGAGTTCAAGCGGCAGCTTCAGGCCGGCTGCCCATGCTATGGCAGGAAGGTGGAGCGAAGTGTTTGTGGAACCTCCGAGTGCCAGGTCCACTGCAAGGGCGTTTTCAAAAGCTTTCATGGTGAGGATGTCCCTGGGCCTGATGTTTTTCTCGATCAGGCCCATTACAGCTCTTCCGGCATCCTTGGCAAGGCGTACGCGCCCTGCATGGACTGCCGGTATGGTGCCGTTTCCCGTAAGCCCAAGCCCGAGAGCCTCGATCATGCAATTCATGGTGTTTGCCGTGAACATTCCCGCGCAGGAGCCGCATCCGGGACAGGCATTGTCCTCTACATCCCGGAGCTCTTCATCGGAAATTTTGCCCGCAGCTTTCATCCCGACACCCTCGAAGACGCTGTTAAGGTCCAGCACCCTTCCCTTCATGGTACCAGCCATCATCGGTCCCCCCGAGATGACGACAGAGGGGAGGTTAAGCTTAGCCGCTGCCATTGCCATCCCCGGAACGATCTTGTCGCAGTTGGTTACCAGGACAAGTCCGTCGAAAGCGTGTCCCTTTGCCATTATCTCGATTGAATCCATTATCAGCTCGCGGCTGGGAAGGGAGAACTTCATCCCCTCGTGGTTCATTGCTATGCCGTCGCAGACGCCGATCACCGGAAATTCGATCGGAAGTCCTCCTGCGGCGTATATGCCGGCCTTTACAGCCTCTGTTATAGTCTTCAGATGTACATGCCCGGGTATTATCGCGTTATAAGAATTCGCGACACCTATCCACGGACGTTCTATCTCCCAGTCGGTGTATCCCGCAGCCTTCAGCAGGGAGCGGTGCGGGCTTCTCTGATAACCTTTTTTTGCCTTGTCACTGTTCATTTCCGGATCCTTCCCCTCAGTTCAGTATCATCTTGTCTATCGATCCGCCCGGCGGCACCATCGGAAGCACGAGCGCGCCCTGCGGTATCCTGAAATCTACGAGAGCAGGGCCCGGTACTTTCAGTGCTGCCTCTATCGTTTTCCTGATCTCCTCGGGCCTTGTTGCGGAGAAGCCGCTGACTCCCATACCCTCGGCTATCTTGACGAAATCCGGATTCCGGTTGTAGATCGTGTTTGAGTAGCGGTGCTCATAGAAGAGCTGCTGCCATTGACGGACCATTCCGAGACACGAATTGTTCAGAATAAATACCTTGACGGGTATATTGTAACGCGCACAGGTGTCCAGTTCCTGTATGTTCATCATGAAACTTCCGTCACCCGCTATACAGCATACATGCTGATCGGGGCATGCAAATGCCGCTCCTATTGCGGAGGGGAAGCCGAACCCCATTGTGCCTAGTCCCCCGGAGGTGACGAAACGACGCGGTTCTTCAACTCTGTAATGCATTGCCGCCCACATCTGGTGCTGACCAACCTCTGTCGTAAGCACTGATTTGCCACCGGTTATCTCCCGCAACGATTCAATTACCTGCCAGGGAGCTATCTCCCCCGGGTATTCGTTTCTTGGCAGAGGCTCCTTCTGGCGTATCATCTCAAGCTCTTCAAGCCAGTGCGAACGATCGAAGTATTTTCTCTTCATTGAGCCAGCTATAGCGTCAATGATATTTCCTGCGTCTCCGACAAGCCATACTTCCGAACCGATCGCCTTGTCTATCTCTGCAGGGTCGAGGTCGATATGGATTATTTTTGCCTCAGAAGCAAAGCTGGATCTCTTCCCGGTCGTCCTGTCGCTGAAGCGGGATCCTATTGCCAGGATCACATCAGCTGCCATCAGAGCCCTGTTCGCAACAGGATGACCATGCATCCCCGCCATTCCGAGCGAGAGCCCAAGCGGATGGGATTCCGGGAAAGCACCCTTTCCAAGAAGGGAAGTCACTACCGGTATCTCCATTTTTTCAGCCAGTTCTGTAAGTTTTCCCGCAGCTCCTGACCTTATCACGCCGCCTCCGGCAAATATGACCGGTCTCTCTGCATGTTCAAGGAGAGAGACAGCATCATCAAGCTGAGAGAGATCTGATCCTCTATCAGGGTCATACCCGAGGAAGTTTATCTTTTCGGGGTATTTGAACTCTCCGAAACCTTTCTGTACGTCCGCCGGTACATCTATCAGGACAGGTCCCGGCCTTCCGGTAGAGGCGATATAAAATGCTTTTTTTACCGCGGTGGGTATCTGCTCCGGAGTCCTGACCTGCATGCTGTGTTTCACAAGAGGTATAGTGGCTCCCATTATGTCTGCCTCCTGGAAGGCATCTGTCCCGATCATCGTGGTCGCAACCTGCCCTGTGATGGCTACCATCGGAACGGAGTCCAGGTTTGCAGTCGCGATCCCAGTGACAAGGTTCGTTGCCCCCGGACCGGATGTTGCAATACAAACACCTGGTTTACCGCTGACTCTTGCGTATCCGTCAGCTGCATGCGAAGCTGCCTGTTCATGGCGCATAAGCACATGGTTGATCTTTGAATCATATATTGCGTCATAAAGGTGGATAACAGTCCCGCCTGGCAGTCCGAAGATAGTGTCCACACCTTCTGCCTCAAGGGACTTGACCACCATTTGGGCTCCGTTCATTTTAGCCATTCGATATACCTCCTATTGTAAAACGACCGTCTTTTGCCTCTTGTCAGAGGCTGTGAATATATTTACTGAATATAGTTCCTGATTTTTTCTCCGACCTCTTCGAAGGAGGCGTTTCCGCCGAATTCAAAGGGGAGTTCTCTCTCCCGGGCGTTTTCAAGGAAATCCGACACTGCTTTGTTTACGGCCTTTGAAGCCTCTGCTTCACCAAGATGTTCCAGCATAAGGGCTCCTGAAAGTATTGCCGCCACAGGGTTTGCTCTGCCTGTTCCGGCGATGTCGGGAGCCGATCCGTGTACAGGTTCAAACATTGAGAGACCGTCCCCGATGTTTCCTCCTGCAGCCGTCCCCAGCCCTCCGGCAAGGCCCGCCTGGAGGTCGCTGATTATGTCGCCGAAGAGATTGGGGCAAAGAAGGACTCCATATGCGGCCGGGTTGCGCACCAGGTGGTAGCATAGCGCGTCTACGTTGACCATGGCGTACTTGAGTTCGGGATATTCTTCCGACATCACTCTCTTTGCGTTTTCTTCGAAGAATCCGTAAAGGGCCGAAACAGCGTTGGATTTAGATACTACCGTTACAGTCTCCTCGCCGCGTTTTCTTGCAAGTTCGCAGGCATATCTGGTTATCCTCTCGACTCCGGGCCTGCTGTTTATCGCTGCCTGGGCGGCGAACGGCCATGCCGGATCCGTCTTCATGCTGATCTTGCCGTTAAGTTCATAACTGCCCCGTTTCACTTCAACAGGAAGCTCGAGTTCTCCGGTCTCCGTTGTTCCGCCAATGCACATGTAGAGGTCTTCGGTGTTTTCACGGACTACCACTGAGTCCATCTTTGCCCCTTTAAGGTCGACGGGGGTGTTGACCTTAGGCAGTGAAAATGCGGGACGCAGGTTGACATACTGATCGAATCGGAACCTGAAGGCAAGAAGTATGCCCTGTTCAAGTATACCCGGTTTAACCCTCGGGTCGCCGATGGCTCCGAGCAGCATAGCGTCGCACCCTGACATATACTCCATAGCCTCTTCCGGCATCACTTCACCTGTGGCAAGGTAATGCCCGGCCCCATAGGGGAATTTTTCCCATTCGAAGGAGAATGAGAACTTTTTTCCGCATGTGTCAAGGATTTTTATCGTTTCGCCAATGACCTCGGGTCCTATACCGTCACCCGGAATGACTGCGATCTTATATTTTTTCATCTCTCTGTCGCCCCTTATTTAGAAAGCCTTGCCCTGACGTATGGGACAAGCCCTCCAAGCCCGATCAGGTTCTGCAGAAACTCCGGAAAAGGTTTTGCGTTGTATGTTTCGCCCTTTGTCCTGTTTGTTATTGTCCCTTTTGCCAGGTCTACCTCGATGATATCGTTTTTGGCTATCCGTCCGGTCTCGGTGCATTCGAGTATCGGAAGGCCTATGTTTATCGCATTGCGGTAGAAAATTCGAGCAAATGATTTCGCGATCACACAGGAAGCACCCGAGCCCTTTATTGCTATTGGGGCGTGTTCCCTGCTCGATCCGCAGCCGAAGTTGTTTCCTGCTACGATCATGTCTCCCATAACGACTTCTGCGGCGTAAGAGGCATCAATATCTTCCATGCAGTGGGCGGCAAGTGATTTTTCATCGCTGGTAACGAGATATCTTGCCGGTATGATGACATCCGTATCAACGTTATCGCCATATACCCATGCTTTTCCTTTTAAGGTCGTCTCCATTTCCATGCCCCCTAGCCTGTTATTTCCTTCGGATGGCAGATGTGGCCCGCAACAGCCGATGCCGCCGCCACCATAGGACCTGAGAGCACTACTTCGCTTTTTGGGGATCCCATCCTGCCTACGAAGTTTCTGTTGCTTGTCGATATGCAGCGTTCGCCTGCGGCAAGGATGCCGAGATGTCCGCCGAGGCACGGGCCGCAGCTTGGTGTTGAGATCGCCGCGCCTGCATCGAGAAATATGTCGAAAAGCCCTTCCTTCATCGCCTGGCGGTAAACCTCGTAAGATGCCGGGATGATCATGAGCCTTGTCTTTTTGTGTACCTTCTTTCCCTTAAGGACCTTTGCGGCGCTTCTCAAGTCGGTGATCCTGCCGTTCGTGCACGAACCTATGAAGACCTGGTCTACATGTGTCCCTGAGACTTCTGATACGGGCTTTACGTTTTCCGGAAGGTGCGGCATTGCCACCTGCGGCTCCATATCTGTCACATCTATTGTGAGGGAGCTTGCATAAACTGCGCCCTTATCGGCAAAGATCGGTTCAAAATGGCGCGCTGCCCGCTCACGGGCGTATTGGAGAAGCTTCTCATCAGGATTTATCAGTCCGGTTTTTCCCCCTGCTTCAATGGCCATGTTCGATAGGGTGAACCTGTCGTCAAGTCCAAGTTTTGCAAGGGCATCTCCGTGAAATTCGAGAGCCATGTAACGGGCGCCTTCGACCCCTATCTTTCCAATCAGTGCAAGTATCATGTCTTTGCCGCATATCCATTCCGAAGGGGTCCCTTCATAAGATACTTTCATTGTCTCCGGTACCCTGAGCCAGGTTTCACCCAAAGCCCATGCGGCAGCAAGGTCGGTTGAACCTACTCCCGTTGCGAGCGCTCCTGCTGCACCATGGGTACAGGTGTGACTGTCAGCCCCCAGTACTATCTCGCCCGGGAGGACCAGCCCGTTTTCCGGAAGGAAAGTGTGTTCTACCCCCACTCTCCCTACTTCCCAAAAAAGCATGTCCTGTTCGTATGCAAACTCCCGGCACTCTTTTATCTGTTCGGCTGAGGCAATGTCCTTCGCGGGTGAGAAATGGTCAGGCAAAATGGCGCAGCGCATGGGATCAAAAACTTTCTTCGCCCCCATTTTCCTGAATTCCTTTATAGCCGGAGGACCTGTTATGTCGTTTGTGAACGCGAAATCCACACTGACACGG
This sequence comes from Synergistaceae bacterium, assembly GCA_036835165.1. GTDB lineage: Bacteria > Synergistota > Synergistia > Synergistales > Synergistaceae > Caenicola. The sequence goes on from DAITML010000026.1 coordinate 6,984, forward strand.
CAGATGGCACCTGCTTCAACAGGATCTTTGGTGTGCTTTGCTATTATCGCCTCAGCGAGAGTCATGGCCATTGAGCTTTATCTCCTTTACAGCAGCTGCAGCGTAGAGTCTGTTTATCGCATCGACATATGCCCGGATGGATGATTCGATAACGTCGGTGCTGGTCCCGCGTCCCTGGGCCTGTATGTCTTTGTGGTGGAGGACTATCCTGGTCTCGCCCTGCGCATCGGAACGTTCGCTTGTGGCCCCTATCCTGAATCCCTTGAGCTGGGGGGAGAAACCGAGGATCTTTTTGACAGCATTGTATGATGCATCAACAGGTCCGTTGCCGACAGCCGCTTCAGTGTAGTCGTCATTGCCTGATGTCAGGGTGACGCTTGCGGTTGGTTTGCTTCCGGTACCGACATGGACGGCATAGTCTTTGAGTATGTACCTTCTCTCGGGAACAAAGGAGAGTACCCTGTCAAGTATCAGAGCCTCTATGTCACCGTCGCTTACGTCCTTTTTTTTGTCGCACAGCTCCTTGAAGTAAGTAAAACCTGTCTCAAGGTCTTCCTTCGACAGCTGATAGCCCATGCTTTCGACCCTGTCCCTGAACGCGTGGCGTCCCGAATGTTTTCCGAGGAATAGGTCAGAAGCGGGAGCTCCCACAGTTTCAGGAGTCATGATCTCATAGGTTGCCCTGTTGCAGAGCATACCATGCTGGTGTATCCCGGCCTCATGAGAGAAAGCATTAAGGCCTACGATCGCCTTGTTTGGCTGTACCATCACTCCCGTAAGGTGCGATACGAGCTTGCTTGTGCTGTAGAGTTTTGTAGTGTCTATTGCCGTTTTGGCGGGATACTGATCCTGCCTGGTATTGAGGGCCATTACGATCTCTTCCATCGAAGCGTTGCCCGCCCTTTCACCAAGTCCGTTGATGGTGCATTCTATCTGCCTTGCCCCGGCCCTGACCGCGGCAAGCGAGTTAGCGACTCCGAGGCCCAGGTCGTTGTGGCAGTGTACGGACCAGATGATATTTTCGGGAGGATTTACTCCTTTGATGATCTCTTTTACGAAAGCATAAAACTCATCGGGCTGGGCATATCCCACAGTATCGGGAATGTTGAGCGTCGTTGCACCGCATTCGATCGCAGTCTTGAAAACCTCGATAAGGAATGGCACTTCCGAGCGGCTTGCGTCCTCTGCGGAGAATTCAACATCGTCTATCAGGGACTTTGCCAGGCTCACTCCGCTTCGCACCTCCGCCAGCACGCCCTCCTTGTCAAGCTTCAGCTTATACTCCATGTGAATGGGGCTTGTTGCGATAAATGTGTGTATGCGCGGGTGGTCCGCGTCCTTTACAGCTTCTGCGGCGCTTCTGATGTCCTCTGCCCTGGTCCTCGCAAGTCCCGCTATTATCGGGCCCTTTATCTCACGGGCTATTGCCTGTACGGATTCGAAGTCGCCGGGTGACGAAGCGGGGAACCCCGCCTCTATGACATCGACACCAAGCCGGGCAAGCTGGCGGGCTATCTGAAGTTTTTCGCCCTTATTGAGGTTGATCCTTGCAGCCTGTTCTCCGTCTCTCAGTGTCGTGTCAAAAATTCGTACTCGATCGATCATGTCGTTCTCTCCTTTATAAAGGTAGTGGGATCGGCTGATTATGCCGTGAGAAGCGAGGAGCGGGCGGGCCTTATCTTGATCGCCTATTCAGCTGGTCCCGCCCGGCTTGTATGGCTTCCGCCGCTTCAGTGCCTCAGTCTTAGAACTTTGGTATTTCCTTCTGCTCCATCCAGGGCATCATTTTGCGAAGCTCTTTTCCTACGGCTTCACAGTCCGCATCCTGGGCTGCCTTTGCCCACTTCTTCATGCGGGGGCGGCCGGTCTGGTTCTCAAGTATCCAGTCGCGTGCGAAGGTGCCGTCCTGGATCTCTGTAAGGAGCTGCTTCATTGCCTTCTTTGACTCTTCCCCGATTACTCTGGGTCCGGCGATCATATCTCCGTACTTTGCCGTGTCGCTTACTGAATAGCGCATCCAGCTGAGTCCGCCTTCAAAAACCATGTCGACGATCAGCTTAAGCTCATTGATGCACTCGAAATAAGCCATTTCCGGCTGGTAACCTGCTTCTACAAGTGTCTGGAATCCTGCCTGCATGAGTTCGCTGACCCCTCCGCAGAGGACAGCCTGTTCTCCGAAGAGGTCTGTCTCGGTCTCTTCACGGAAGGAGGTCTCAATGATGCCCGCTCTTCCTCCGCCTACCCCTGATGCATAGGCAAGTGCAAAATCCTTTGCTTTTCCGGATGCGTCCTGGTAGATAGCGATGAGGCAGGGGACACCCTTTCCCTCTTTGTACATGTGGCGGACCATATGTCCGGGACCTTTAGGCGCTACCATGAAGACATCACGGTCGGGTTCGGGTACGATCTGCCCGAAGTGGACTGCGAATCCGTGGGCAAAAGCAAGTTTTGCACCCTTCTTCAGGTTGGGCAATACTTCGTTTTTGTATATTGACGCCTGAAGATGGTCAGGCATCAGGAACATCATCACGTCAGATTTCTTTGCCGCCTCTGAAACAGTACAAACTTCAAAACCGTCTTTCTCCGCAGTTGCTTTTGACTTGCTTCCCTCGTGAAGAGCCACGATCACATTTGCTCCGCTGTCGCGGAGGTTTTGGGCATGAGCATGTCCCTGACTTCCGTAACCGATTATCGTTATTGTCTTTCCATCGAGAAAACTTAGGTCTGCGTCGCGGTCGTAATAAACTTTTGCCATAACAAAAACACTCCTTCTGTCCTTCCGGACATTTAAAATTTGGTTATCTATTTATGCTTGGGTCTCTTTGAGGCCTCGTCATAACGATCATGAAAATTATTTGTTTGCTGCGAAATCGGTCTCAACTGACTCTTCAGGGACAAAACCGGAACGTGAAAGGGCCACCTGCCCTGAACCCGCTGTCTCAATTATTCCGTAAGGCCTGAAAGCTTCAATGCAGGCGCTCATCTTCCCTTTATCCCCTGTTATTTCCAGAGTCACAGCGTCCGTTCCCAGGTCTACTACCCTGCAGCGGAATACTTCGGCCGTCTGAAGAACGTGAGGGCGCCGGTCAAGGGGAGCTCTGACCTTTACAAGGGCGAGCCAGCGCTCTACGAAAGGTCCTTCCTGTGTAAGGTTAGTGACCTCTATTACTTCAATGAGTTTAAGAAGCTGTTTTCTTATCTGGTCATAAACACCCTCTTCACCCTCAATAACGACAGTAAACCTTGATACTCCCGGAGTATCTGTCTGTCCGACGCTGAGACTCTCAATGTTGTAGCCTCTTCGATAGATCAATCCCGCTATCCGCATCAGAACTCCGGGATTGTCTTCAGATAGGATGGTAAAAGTGTTTTTCATATCATGTCCTCCTGTATGCTGATGATAGAGACAAAAAAAACCGGGACCCTTGAAGGGTCCCGGTCCGAAAGTAACACGACGTTTAAGCGTCGGCCACCTCGGGGGACCCACTGCTAATAAGAAGTACTAGTACGAGGACCAGACTAAATATGTCGCGTATCAAACTGTCTATTCGCATTAAATGTCCCACCTTTCGAGGTTATGGCCTTCGTGCAGGGTGCTGTGTCCTGACGTAATGGGCGACATAATACGACCATATCAGATAAATGTCAACCATCCATATTGTTAAAAAAATGACTATCTGAGGGGCGCGTTTGGTCGGCCATTTTACTATTATGGGGCAAATTTATATATTTGTTAATAATTAAAGTGAAAAAATATAAAATACCAACGGTGATAAATGGCGGTTGCCAATAAAACATTCCATTAAATTTTTTTAATATAAGAACAATGATCATGGAATATGCTTAAGGTCACATGTGGTCATTGAAAGAACTTGCAGGAGACTGAAGAATACTTTAGAATGCAAATTAGTTGCGTTTCATATTGCAAGAGGTGGTTTTGATGAATGTTGAACAGATGCTGAACAATGCAAAGCTTAGGGCTACGAATCAGAGAAAGGTCGTACTCGGCCTTCTGATCGAAAAGGCCTCTCCCCTTTCCCACAGCGAGATATCATCTATGCTTACAGAGCCGCTTGACAAGGTGACGCTCTACAGGACGCTGCAGACGATGACCGCTTCAGGCATAGTGCATCAGGTCCAGGGGCTTGACGGAGTATGGCGCTTCTGTGCACATGATCCTGAGTCAAAAGGGTGCCCGGGGGACCATCCGCATTTTTTATGCCTTCACTGTGGAAAAATGATATGTCTTACAAACCAGAGGCTTCCCAGGGTGGAGGTCCCGGATGGTATGACGGTTGAGGGCAAGCAGCTGGTAGTATATGGGTGCTGCAGCGAATGCAGGCCGGAAACGGAGGATGAACAAAGATGAAGATAACAGTCATTCCGCTTGAGCAGGCGATAGGGAGGCCCCTTGCACATGACCTTACTCAGATAGATGCTGTCAGCCACAAAAAATCAGCGCGATTTAAAAAGGGACAGGTAATTACGGAAGAAGACATCCCGACATTGAAGGACATGGGCAGGGAAAACCTTTCCGTAATGGAAATGTCTCCCGGAGAGGTCCATGAGGATGATGCCGCAATGCAGCTGGCTGAAGTTCTCTGCGGTGAAAATCTGAAGGTAACGCCTCCTGAAGAGGGACGCTGCAATCTTGTAGCGACCAGCTCAGGCCTGCTTTGGTATCTTGCCGAGACTGTAAACAGGGTCAATCAGGACCCTGACTGGGTCCTCTCTGCCCTTGCCCCCCACCGCCCTGTACTCAAGGGCCAGACTGTAGCCGGCTTCCGCATAAGGCCTCTGGTGATGGAGGATTACAGGGTCGAGCGCGCTGTCGCAGCGGTAAGGGGCAGCAGGCCTTTCGCTGTTCTGCCCTTCAGGGATCTTAAGGTGGCTGTCGTGACCACAGGTAAGGAAATTGTCGACAAGAGAGTCGAAGACGCATTCAGGCCAAAGTTGGATGAGAAGCTGAGCAGACTGAGCGGTAGCGTTATCGGCCAGGCCTTCTGCACAGATTCGCTCGAAGATATAGCTTGTGCGATCAATAAATTTCTTGAGCAGGGTGCAAAGGTCATCATCTGTACGGGAGGGATGAGCGTCGACGCTGACGACAAAACCCCGGGAGCGATTCGTTCCGTCTGCCGCAAGATATCCTTCCAGGGATCTCCGGCACTTCCCGGGGCAATGCTTATGCTGGGATACACCAAGTCCCCTGTAGACTCTGAGGAAGTTGCCGTTATAGGAGCCCCAGCCTGCGTTGCTTTTGACGAGAGGACTGCACTCGATAAACTGCTTCCATTTGTATTTGCCGGCATAGAGCCCGGGGATCTTGTGCGAAGGTGGGGCGTCGGGGGGCTTTGCGAACACTGTACGGTCTGTCATTACCCGTCCTGCTCATTTGCAGCGGGAAGCTGATGTATATGGCCTCTGAAACGGGAATGCCTTTCTCAGATTTTTAACGGGATTTTAAAAGTAAAGGAGCCTGAAATATGAACAGGGAACTTTTGGCCCTCATAAACAGTGAGATCGAAGACGGTGAGTCCGGGGTGCTCTGCACGGTCACCGAGGAATCCGGATCAACGCCCAGGAGCAGAGGGGCCTCGATGTGGGTCCGCAGGGACGGAAGCATCAGCGGCACCATCGGCGGGGGACTCATTGAATTTGAAACGATAAAAAAGGCCGGGGAACTTCTTGCTTCGGGCGAGACTGTCCTTGTCTGGAAAAAGGAACTGACAGAGAAAGACGGGATGCTCTGCGGAGGCTCCGCGACCATCTATATGGAAGTCGTCGGAAGGGAAGATGAGCTTCTTATCCTTGGAGCCGGGCATGTAGGAAAGGCTGTTGCGAAGGCGGGGGCATTTATCGGCTTCAGGGTAACAGTATGGGACGAGAGGGAGGAGTATGCAAACAGGGAGAACATCTCCTGCGCACGAACCGTTGCCTGTCCCATAGAGGAAATTTTCGAAAACGGGATAACACTCCACGAGAGAAGTTATGTAGTCATAGTGACCCGGGGTCATGCCCTTGATGCGGAGGCCGTTGCGATAACGGATAAAAAGCCGGGAGCATATTACGGCATGATAGGCTCGCGGTCAAAGATCGCTGCAGTGAGGAAAATGCTTTTGGCAAGAGGGGTATCCGAAGAACATCTTGACAGGCTGCACCAGCCCATAGGCCTTCCGATAAAAGCGGAGACCCCTGAAGAGATCGCAGTCTCGATACTTGCGGAGATAATAGCGGTCAAACGGGGCGGCGATACCGTCGGACTCAGAAGCAACGGACGGTAAAAACAACCAATTTATTATATTGTAAAAGCCTGAGGGGAGCTTGTGCTCCCCTCAGCTCATTTAAGCTTTTTAGTTTTCATTGGCGGGGCTCTCTTCGAGCCCGGCCAGCTCTTCCATCGTTATCTTTTTATAGCCCTTGGGCTGTGAAAAAAATTCGACGGGCGGCCTGCCCATTTTTATGTTTAAGTACCGGTAAGATGTCTTTCCGTCGAGTGACTCTGTCTTCACCGGAACCGGGAAGTTGTCCCTGTACCATTCGTAATACCTGTCCATACTTTCCCCGTTGTTGTATTTTACGGTCACAAGATACTTTTTTAGCCTGTAGCTGTCCTCCATCTCGTGATCAATGAACTCCCTTGAGAGATCCCCGGTATCGCCCTCATTGGCGCCCGAATAATTCTGTTTAGGCTCTCCGAGGTAAGGCTGTTCGACATACTTCCTGAGCTTAGGGAATATCAGCCAGATGACCTTCTTGTCATGCCTTGTGACCACGACCTCATTGCTTCCTTGGAGCTCGTAGCGGGACATATTTTCGGCAACGTATATCTTTCCTCTCTGCTCAGTTCCGTTGTCCCTCTCTATAAAGAGGGCGCTGAACTCAACAGCATCGGATGCCACGGAAGGGGCTGGGATCATCACGGAAAAAAGAAAAAATGCCAACATCAGCAAACGTCGCATGCGATCACCTTTCAAAACTGGATTTGATATAGATTATACAGGCATGGTCATTGACCGTCTTGTGCTCTTTGCTTATTATTTGGATGGAACGACTTGAGGAGAGTGTTGTATTTGCTGCTTCATGGTATTTTACTGAGCATTCTGACATGTTTATGCTGGGGCAGCACCTCTGTCTGTCTGAGAGGACTCAAGGATCTTGATGCTGTTGAGATGTCCTTCCTTCGCTCAATAGGAGGTTTTGCTGCATCAGTGCCTTTGGCGCTCTTGTTTTCTTCCGGCCGGGGACTTTTTTCCATTCCTGCCTTAGACGTCGGTGTACTTATTGCGCTTGTACTCTTTAACAACATAATCGGAGATGTCTTTCTCTTCCTCTCGCTGCACAGGCTTGGTGTAGCGAGAGGAGCTTCGATATCAAGCACCTATCCTGTGGTAGTCGCGATATTGTCATCCCTGTGGTTCGGAGAAAATCTTACCCTTGCTGTCTCGACAGGAACTTTCTTAGTCGTTGCCGGTGTATTCTGCCTTTGCAGCGATAAGGGATCCAATGGCAGAATGGATGCGCCGGGAGTAATTTTTGCCATTCTGGCTTCATTTTTTTGGGGAATAGGGCTTCTATGCAACAAATATTTGCTGAAGGACGGATTGATGCCTGACCTTATCGTAGCCGGGCGGGGCATCACATTCCTTTTAGCCGCAACTATCGGATGGGCCTTCAAGTCATTTGTCATGGACAAGAGGCAAGACGCATGGGAGAGGATAAGAGTTCCTCAGGCAAAATGGGCAGTGCTGGCAGGGGTCCTCTCTCTGGGGGTGGGCGCCTGGACATACTCAAGCGCCCTCCGCTTCATACCCGCATCGGTGGCCACCCCGATCGGGGCGTCAAATCCAATTCTTGCGACTGTCCTGGCCTTTTTTATATTTCATGAAAAGGTCAGTATCTTTCAGTGGTTAGGTGTGCTTCTCGCTGTCGGTGGGTCGGTGCTCGTGACCCTTCCCTGATCTTTTTTGTTCAGTTTGCTTCGATGATATCCGAAAGCTCCCTTACGAAAGTCCCAGGGGCCATCCCCGGAAGTTTTTTGACTGTCAGGAATACCCCGTCCATGTAGATGTCGCTCGTGTGGTCCTGGACGGATATCCTAATGATCTCGTCCTGCCTGCCCATAAGCACCTCATGTTCCGAGTATGGTCCGGGCCACGGAAGGCGCTGCGAGAGGACAGGGACTCCGGATATCTTGGCGCCCAGCACACCCGGATATACTTCAGCGCTTTCAACGGGGCCTGAATCTTGAGCAAACGCCTTTGCCAGGCTTGCCGCAGTTCCGCTGGGCGCATTCGCCATCCCGGGGAAATGGCGGTCGATTATACTCAGGTAGGGATAGTAGCTGCGTACTTTTTTTATAAAATCCATTACAAGGGTTATTCCGAGGCCGTAATTTGGTATGACTGACCAGCGGAGTCCCTTATCCTTGACTTCTTTTATGAATGGCGCAAGATCCTCGTCGGTCAGTCCCGTCGTGCCGATCACTGCATTAAGATTTTTTTCTGCGTAGATTTTGAGGTTTCCGGGCAGCACAGGAGTTGCGGAGAAGTCTATTACAATATCAGGGTTTGACGCCTTCAACCCCGCATTTAGATCGTCAGTGGCTATGATGCCTATCTTTCCGATCCCGGCAATTTCTCCGAGGTCCTGGCCGGCTTCTTTGCACCATCCGCCGACAAGCTCGGCCCATTCAATATTATGTATGGTCCTAACAAGAGTCTTTCCTACGTTGCCAGATGCTCCCGAAACAAAAATCTTCATCAATGCCCCTCCTCAGCCTTTATCAGGCAGAATTTAACAGTTATAATTTTAAACGATAAGGCCGTTATCTTTAAGTGTGGATGTTGATGCAGAGGCTGAGGGGGAAGGAAAAAGTTGAAAAAATATTATTTTTATATCTATGAAGGCGTAGGCAAACTTGGCATAGGAGTCGAATCCGAGAGAATAACAGACCTTAATTTTGAAAGGCCTTCGATATCACGTTCTGATATATGCCTGGAAGAGACGCCTCTGCATCGTGAGGCTTCGGGGCAGCTTCAGGAATACTTTTCAGGAAAGAGAAAAATATTTGATCTTCCCCTTGCGCCTAAAGGGACGGATTTTCAGATGAGGTGCTGGGAGGCACTTCTGAAGGTCCCTTACGGGGAGACCCGCAGTTACGGCGACATCGCGCGTTCGGTCGGGAGCCCCAGGGGCTTCAGGGCTGTGGGAATGGCAAACAACAGGAATCCGATCTCCATAATCATACCCTGTCACCGGATAATTGGCTCAGACGGCAAACTGGTAGGTTTTGGCGGCGGACTTGACATCAAAGAATTCCTCCTTGGCCTGGAAAGCAAATATGCGAAATCTTGATTATGGCGAGAAGGAGATATCATACCTCTCCAAAAAAGATAAAAAGCTGGGAAAGCTGATAGAGAGCACGGGCTTTCTTGAGTGTAAGGTGAGTGAAGACCTTTTTGACTCACTTGTAGGCTATATCGCTACGCAGCAGATATCCAACAGGGCTGCAGAGACTGTCAGCCTGAGGATAAGCCAGAAATTTGGCATCGTTACTCCCGAAAAGATAGCATCAATCCCCGATGAAGAGATCAAATCGGTCGGTATCTCGATGAAAAAGGTGCAGTATATAAAGGGACTCTCAGAGGCCGTGCTTTCTGGCAGGCTGGATGTTGAAGGACTTGCCGGACTGCCGGACGAAAATGTAGCCTCACAGCTGACTTCGATAAGGGGAATAGGGGACTGGACAGCTGAGATGTTCCTCATCTTCTCGCTCGGCAGGCCGGACATCGTGAGCTACAAGGACTTTGCCATCAGGAAAGGGATGATGTCTCTTTATGGACTCAAAGACCTTGACAGGGGGACTTTTGAAAAATACAGGAAACGGTATTCTCCCTGCGGCACTATAGCGTCCCTCTATCTCTGGCACCTCTCTGAAAACGGCGGTTGAAAAGGCTGAAGGCGTTAAAGAGCCCCTGGCGGATATCTCTGACGCCTTCAGCGTAATATATGTTGCTGAGTTCATCGGGCCAGTGAGGAGAGAACTGAAGCCCTGCTTACGATCCCTTTGAGCTTGCCCCTCTCCCCGACCACAGCGATCGGAAACCTTGCCTGAACCGCCTTAGGTATTATGTCCTTGATGAGGACATCCTCTCCGGTCACAGGTACACCCTTCGTAAGCACCGAGAAGAGCGGGAGCCTCTCATGCCTTGCCCTCAATGCGTCGTCAAGCGTAACGACTCCCATGAACTTCATGTTGTCTCCGACCGCGTATGCGCTTGAGACCTGGTTTTCCCTCATCTCCCTCACGGCACTTGCGGGTGAGACGTTTTCCCTTACTATACACTGGGGCGGGAACATGACGTGCCGCACCTTGAGCACCATACTCATATCTGCACCTTCGATGAAGTTTCGGACGTAGTCGTCTGCCGGATCAGTAGACATCTCTTCCGGTGTCCCCGACTGTATTATCTTTCCGTTGTGCATAATAGCGACCCTGTCTCCGAGCTTGAAGGCCTCGTTTATGTCGTGGGTAATGAATATTATTGTCTTTTCAAGTTTTCTCTGGATCGAGAGCAGCTCGAACTGCATCTCTCTTCTTACAAGCGGATCCAATGCTGAGAATGGTTCGTCCATCAGCAGCATGTCGGGAGAGTTTACCAGTGCCCTGGCTATGCCGACCCTTTGCTTCATTCCGCCGGAGAGGCTTGAGATCGGTTTGTCGCCCCACCCTTCAAGGCCGACCATCCTGATGAA